>NZ_CP114286.1:3272500-3619915 GCF_027111275.1 Flavobacterium luteolum
GCATTTTTAAAATCATCTTGTTTGATAGCAATTTTTCGCAACTCATCACAGATATCTATTTGATTTTGAAGTAATCCGAAGCTGGCTGATTTTTGTAGAGCTTCTGAAAGAATTAATTTTGCCTCATTATATTTTTTTTCAGAAATATAACAGTTGGCAATGGTGCATCTTGAAATAATAGCCAATTGGTTTAGTTCGTTTTCATCAGCAATAACAACTGCTTTTTGATACATTTTTAATGCACGATCGTATTTGTTCTGCAATTGATAGTTTTCGCCTAAACCAAGTAGAATAATGGCTTTTCCTTGAAAGTTATTGGTTTTTTCGCAGAGTATTTTTCCTTTTTTATAATAGATAATTGCGTTATCATAATCTTTCAGTCTCGAATAAAGGTCGCCAATATTGATATAACTTCCGAGAATTATTTCTGAATCATCTTTATATTCCAAACATTGCTTAAATAATTTTAAAGCATTTTGATAATCGCCCAGCTCTGTATACGTTTGTGCTAAACCATGTGTATGAGTATAAAAAAGATTTTTTTCATTGTATTTTTGAGAAGCCTCGATACCTTTAAGATGCCATTTTTTACTTTCATTAAACAATCCTTTTTTATTGTAATTAATAGCCAAAAGATTAAAACCTAATGAAAAAAGTCGGCTTTTTAAAGAGTCATTTGGAGTTGTATTGTATTTAAAAGCTTGATTGGTATAATAAATAGAAGAATCGATTATTGCTCTTTTATTGAAGTAGTAAGCAAGAAGAAGATTTGTACTCGCAATTGATCGGTTATCTATTTTCGATTTTAAAAGCAAATGCGCTTTTCTGAATGCTTTTTTTTCTTCGCCGTTATTATACAAATCATAAAGACTCAGAATTTGAGAATTCTGCTTAGTATTTAATGATTTTTTGACATCAAATGTCTTCTTTTTATTTTCAATCTGTGCTTGGAGACTGAAAGATAAAAAGACGAATAGCATTAAATAAAACCTTTCCGACCAGATTGCCATACGTTTTTGGTTTGTACTCTAAATGGTATTAGAATAAATTTTAAAGTTTTGTAAACTTGGGGTTTAAGGACTGCTTCTCTTGATTGGTAAGTAAAAGTACTACAAATCAATCGAAAAAATCTTCTAAAAAAATAAAATTTTTAAAGGAAGTTGTGAAACGGAAAACTGTATAAAATGATTTAAATTATTTGTAAATCAGTGTTTTATGATTTTTGAAAAGACTAAATGTTTCTTAAATAAATTTGAATGTAAATTTTCTTACAGTAAATTAGTGAGGCTATATTTAAACGAATGAATCATGAAAAAGAGAATATTTTTAGTCATAGGATTGTTAGTATTATCAATCTCGACTAGCGCACAAAAGAAAATAGAAGTGACAGAACTGCCAAAACCAGCACAAGATTTTTTAAAGAAGTATTTTAGTCATACAACTGTTGAAATTGCTAAAAAAGACGCAGAGCATGGAGAAAAGGGGTACGAAGTGAAACTGAAAGACGGCACGGAAGTAGAGTTCTGGAAAGATGGATCATATAGAGAAGTGGACGGCGGAGACAATCCAATTCCGACCGCTTTTATTCCAGAAAATGTAAAAGCTTATGTAGCCAAAAATCACCCGAACGAAAAAATAACGCACATCGACTATGGACATAAAGATTTGGATGTCGATTTGACTAATAATATTGATTTGGAATTTACTAAGGATGGTAAGATTTTAAAAGATAAGAAGGATGATTAATTTTTTAATTTATTCTAAAATGCTCTGGTTTGTTTTCACTTTCATGCTTAAATCAGGACATCTTAATTTGTAGCCTATTTTTTTGTAAATAGTAACGTGAAAGAAAATAGTTTATATTTACATTTCTATTTTTTATTTCATGGAAGAAAATAAACATGTAACGATTTACGATATTGCCGAGAGACTTAATCTGGCAACATCTACTATTTCACGAGCTTTAAAAGACCATCACACTATAAGTGATAAGACGATAAAAAAAGTGAAAAAAACTGCTGAAGAAATGGGATTTGTCCCAAATACTTTAGCAGCAGGTTTGCGTGGAAATAAAACAAGAACCATTGGTGTTTTAATTCCCACTGTTACACAGCCCTTTTTATCTTCTTTAATTAGCGGAATCGAGATCACAGCTCAAAAATCGGATTATACCGTGATCATTATGCAATCGCATGACTCGTATGAAGAAGAAGTAAATATGGCTAAATCTTTGTATTCCAATCGTGTGAGTGGTGTAATCTGTTCTTTGGCAATGGAAACTAGAGATACAGCACATTTTCAGCAGTTTTCAAACAATAATATTCCATTGGTTTTTGTTGACAGGGTTCCGAAAGATTACAATACTTTTAGGGTTGTAATTGATAATTATACAGCTGGTTATAAAGCGACAAAACATCTTATTGAACAAGGTTGCATTCGTATTGCCCATTTAACGGCTGGTTCAGAATTAGGTAATTTATATAACGAAAGAAAAAGAGGTTACATAGAAGCCTTAAAAGATCATAACATCGAGGTAGAAGAAGAATTGATCATTAGCTTAAATTCTGTTACTTACGAAGATGGAGTAAAAGCCAGTAACGCTTTGTTTGATTTAGATCCAATTCCTGACGGTTTATTTGCACCTGGAGATATTTTGGCCGTGAGTGCTATTCAGACTGCTAAAAAACGTGGCATTAAAGTGCCGGAGGAATTCAAAGTAATTGGTTTTAATAACGACCCGATTTCGCAGATAATAGATCCGAATTTATCGACTATTACGCATCCTGCCGAAAAGATGGGAAAAGCAGCAGCAGATATTATTATAAAAAATTTGAAATCATCTAAAAATGATGATGATGCCAAAGAAATTACATTCTTAAATACAGAAGTCTTGGCAAGAGAATCTTCGCAGAAATAGAGTCAAAAAAGAAAGGATTTAAATAGTAAATCCACCCCGTTAAAGCAGGATAGTTTTTATAATTATCCTGCTTTTATTTGTTATATAAATTATTTTTTTGAAAAAAAGACGGCTAAAATTTTTTTCTTAAATAACAATCTTATATTTTTACGCAACCGATTGCAATTGTTGTTTTATTTAGAATAATGTATTTTTTGAATTAAATTTTTGTCAAATACTTTTAAACGGAAATAAAATATTTGATTCTTTCGGAAAGATGTTTTGAAGAATTAAATTTAAGCCAATGACCTTATTAAGATTTGTATTATTGTTTTTTCTGGTTTCCTTTTCGGCTTTAGCACAAAAGGATTATAAATTGTGGCTTCAGTATAATACGGTAGTTAATTCTACAATAGCTGCAGAATATAAAAACACCTTTAAAGGAATTGTTCTTTTAGGAAATTCCGAAACCATAAAAATTGCAGGAAAAGAACTCAAAACAGGATTTTCGGATATGTTAGGAAATATTCCTCAAATCAATCCAGATATAAAAGGAGAAAATAATCTTATTGTTGGTTCAGAACCGAATTTAAATACCGAAATCAAAAACGAATTAAAGTCTGATTTTGATAAAATAAATAGCGAAGGATTTATCATTAAATCTATTTCGATTAAAAACAAAAAACAAATTATTATCACAGGAAAAAATGATGTAGCGGTTTTATATGGAGTTTTTAATTTTCTGAGAATATTGCAAACCAATAAATCTGTTAAGAATTTAAATAGTACTGATTCCCCGAAAACCAATATTAGAATCCTTAACCATTGGGATAATTTGGACCGAACAGTTGAAAGAGGTTACGCTGGATTTTCGCTTTGGAACTGGCAGAAATTGCCTGATTTTATTGATCAGCGCTATATTGATTATGCTAGAGCGAATGCCTCAATCGGAATCAACGGAACGGTTTTGACCAACGTAAACGCCAATGCTTTAATTCTGACTCCTCAATATTTAGAAAAAGTTGAAGCCTTAGCCGATGTTTTTAGACCTTATGGTATAAAAGTTTATTTAACTGCAAGATTTTCGGCTCCTATTGAAATTGGAAAACTAAAAACTGCCGATCCAAAAGATCCTGAAGTGATTGCTTGGTGGAAAAATAAAGCTGCAGAAATTTATAAACGAATTCCTGATTTTGGGGGTTTTTTGGTAAAAGCCAATTCAGAGGGTCAGCCTGGTCCACAAAATTATGGACGAGATCATGTCGATGGCGCTAATATGCTGGCAGATGCTGTTGCTCCTTTTGGCGGTATAGTTATGTGGAGAGCGTTCGTCTATTCAGAACATGATGCAAATGATCGCGCCAAACAGGCTTATGCTGAATTTCAACCGTATGATGGAAAATTCAAAGAAAATGTAATCGTTCAGGTTAAAAATGGAGCTATCGATTTTCAGCCAAGAGAACCTTTTCATCCTTTATTTGGAGCAATGCCGAAAACGCCTTTAATGATGGAATTTCAAATCACGCAGGAATATTTAGGTTTCAGCACACATTTGGTTTTTCTGCCAAAATTATTTCAGGAAGTTTTAGAATCTGATACATATCAAAAAGGAAAAGGTTCAACTGTTGCTAAAGTTATTGACGGCACTTTATATCAAAATAAATTAACGGGAATTGCAGGCGTTGCAAATATTGGAAATGATTTAAATTGGACAGGCCATCCTTTTGCACAGGCAAATTGGTATGGTTTTGGGCGATTGGCTTGGAATCCGTATTTAGATTCTGAAATTATTGCTGATGAATGGTTAAGAAGTACTTTTTCAAACGATGAAAATTTCATAAAACCTGTAAAAGATATGATGATCAAATCGCGTGAAGCAGTTGTTAATTATATGACACCACTTGGTTTGCATCATATTATGGATACGGGACATCATTATGGACCTGGGCCTTGGGTTTCTAATTTATCAAGACCAGAATGGAATCCGACCTACTATCATAAAGCAGATAAAAACGGAATTGGTTTTGACCGCTCAAAATCTGGCACCAATGCTGTTTCGCAATATGCACCAGAAGTTGCAAATGTTTTTGATAATTTAGAAACCTGTCCAGAGAAAGATCTATTATGGTTTCATCATGTTTCGTGGGATTATAAATTGAAAAACGGTCAGACGCTTTGGAACGGTATGGCGTTGAAATATCAGGAAGGTGTAAATCAGGTTGCAGCAATGCAAAATGTTTGGAATAAGGCAGAAAAATATGTTGACAGCGAACGTTTTAACGAAGTAAAAATGTTGTTAGAAATTCAGCATAAAGAAGCAGAATGGTGGCGTGATGCCTGCTTATTATATTTTCAGCAATTTTCAGGAAAAGAACTTCCGGCTGGAGTTGAAAAACCAACAAAAACTTTAGAGTATTTTAAATCATTAAAATTTCCATTTGCCCCTGGAAATGGATAGTATATAGTAAAAATTATGAGTAAAAAAACGGCAATAGTAACCGGAGGAAATTCAGGTTTAGGATTCGCAACAGCAAAGAAATTATGTGATAACGGAATCACGACCTACATCATCGGAAGATCAAAAGAAAAAACTGAAGATGCCTGCAAAGAAATAGGCGAGAATGCCATTCCGGTAATTTTTGATTTAAATGATCTAAAAGGAATTCCTGCGATGATTGAAAGTATCACAAAAGAAAACCCAATCGATATTTTGGTAAACAATGCCGGAATCAATATGAAAAAGGAATTTGCAGATGTGACTGATGAAGAATTTTTATCAATTATTCACACGAATCTTTTGAGTGTTTTTGCGGTGAGTAGAGAAGTCGTAAAAAACATGAAAGAAAACGGAGGCGGAAGTATTGTCAATATAAGTTCAATGGCATCACAATATGGAATTCCAAAAGTAATTGCGTATTCGTCAAGCAAAGGCGCAATCGAAGCTATGACTCGTGCTATGGCGGTTGAATTGGCTCAGTTTGGCATTCGTGCCAATTGTATTGCTCCGGGATTCATCAAAACTAAAATGTCATCGACAGCTTTAGACAATGATCCTGAAAGAAAAAATAAAGTGTTAGGCAGAACGCCAATGGGATATTTAGGAGAACCGTCTGATATTGCAGATGCAGTTTATTATTTCGCTTTAAGCGAATCAAAATATACTACTGGTACGGTTTTACCTGTTGATGGCGGAAATAGTATAGGATTTTAAGTCTAGATGAAATAGCTCGCAAAGGCGCGAAGCCGCAAAGTATTTTTTCTTTAAGTTTTTTTAAATAAAACTTTGTGACTTAGCGCCTTCGTGGCATAAAAAGAGAAGTATGATAAAAATGCAGCAAACCATGAGATGGTTCGGTTCAAACGACAATGTAAAGCTGATTGATATTCGACAAGCTGGCGCAACAGGAATTGTAACGGCATTGCATCAAATTCCCGTTGGTGATGTTTGGACAATTGAAGCGATAAAAGAAAGACAAGAAATCATTCGCAAGTATGGTTTGGAATGGACTGTGGTTGAAAGTCTTCCTGTTCACGAAGAAATCAAACGTGCTTCGGGAAATTATCTGCAATACATTGAAAATTATAAAATCAGCTTGCAGAATCTGGCCGAATGTGGAATCAAAATTATAACCTATAATTTCATGCCGATTTTGGATTGGGTAAGAACCAATCATAATTTTATAAATGAAGATGGAAGCAGAGCTTTACTTTACAATCAGGATGCATTTACTTATTTTGACGTTTTTCTTTTAAAAAGGCCAAATTCAGAAAATGATTATTCAGAAACTGAAAAAGAGAAAGCTTTGCAGTTTGGAAATCAATTGGCTGAAGATGAAAAAGCATTGTTGTTTAAAAATGTTTTATTAGGACTTCCTGGAAGTAAAATCAATTTTACAGCAGAACAGATTTTGTCCCTTTTAGAAAACTATGCCCAAATCGACAATCAAAAGCTGCGAGAAAATCTGATTTATTTTTTATCTGAAGTAACTCCAATTGCGGAGAAAAACGGGCAAAAATTAGCGATTCATCCAGACGATCCGCCGTTTTCGGTTTTAGGACTTCCAAGAATTGTTTCGACAGAAGCTGACTTGAAAGCTATTTTCAGCGCCGTTCCTTCAACAGCAAATGGATTGTGTTATTGTACAGGTTCTTTAAGTGCCGATCCAAAAAATAATCTTGAAAAAATAATAGACGATTTTGGAGACAGAATTCACTTTTTGCATCTGAGAAATACTATCCGCGAAAGCGAAACTATTTTCAGGGAATCAGAACATTTAAACGGCGATGTTAAAATGGAAGTGATTATAGAAAAATTACTTTTATTAATGAATAAAACGAAAACAAGTCTCCCAATGCGACCAGATCACGGTTTTCTGCATAGAGTTGATGAAGAAACGGAAACTTATCCAGGTTACTCTTTAACGGGAAGACTGAAAGGCTTGGCTGAGTTAAGAGGTTTGGAAATGGGAATTGGTTATAAATTGGGTTTATAAATAAAGTTAAGTATCCTAACATTTTTTTTAATCTGTTAGGTTTAAGATTATAAATGTACTGTTTTGTCATTTCGACGTAAGGAGAAATCTTCGCAAGAAACTCTACAAAGATTGGGTTTACGTTGCGGAGCTACTAACGAAGATTTCTCCTTACGTCGAAATGATAAAATGAGCAAAAAAGAAAAACGCACTGCTTGTCATTCCGAGGAACGAGGAATCTCCGTGAGAAACTCTACAAAGATTGGATTCTCGTTATGGAGCTACTTGCGGAGATTCCTCGTTCCTCGGAATGACAAAACATAACGAAAAATTGAAATATATTTCTATGTTTTTAAAAATTAAAACTTCATATCTAATTGTATTACTTCTCCTAATCGGATTAAGTACAAATTCGTACGCTATAAATCCTGATAAATATGTAGTAAATCAGGCTTCTGCTGAAAACTTTCCTTTAGTCAGTAAAGGAAAAACGGCTTCGATTTTAGTTGATGATAAAGATTATTCAGGAGTTTTAAAAGTAACAGGACATTTAGAAAATGACATTTTTCAGGTCTCCGATTTACATCCGAAAAGAATTAAAAAGATTTCGGAAGCAGAAGATTTTGTTGTTATAATTGGAACATTAGGGAAAAGTAAAATTATCGATCAATTAGCGAAAGAAGGCAAAATAGATGCTAGAGAACTTCAAGGAAAATGGGAGAAATTTACAACCCAAATTGTCGAAAATCCGTTTAAAGGAATCAAAAAAGCGTTGATAATTGCAGGTTCAGATAAACGAGGAACGATTTACGGAATCTACGATTTATCCAATCAAATAGGTATTTCGCCTTGGTATTATTGGGCAGATGTTCCAGTTAAAAAACAATCAGAACTATATGTTTTGCCTGGAATTTATTCGCAAGGAGAACCAAAAGTAAAATACAGAGGAATTTTTATAAATGATGAAGCGCCTGCACTTACAGGCTGGGCATTTGAGAAATTTGGCGGATTCAATTCAAAATTCTACGATAAAGTTTTTGAATTGATTCTGCGAATGAAAGGCAACTATTTATGGCCAGCAATGTGGGGCAGAATGTTTTATGTCGAAGATCCGCAGAATGCTGTTTTGGCTGATGAATATGGAATTGTAATGGGAACTTCGCATCACGAACCATTAACAAGAGCACACGCCGAATGGGGAAAATCAAATGGAAAATGGGATTTTAATTCCAATTCGGATGCTTTGATTAATTTCTGGAAAGACGGAATTAAACGAATGGGAGACAAAGAAACTATCGTTACAATCGGAATGCGTGGCGATGGCGACGAACCTATGACCGAAGGAACTGCGATTGAATTATTAGAAAATATCGTAAAAACTCAAAGAAATATTATTGCAGAAGTTACGAAAAAACCTGCTGAAGAAACGCCACAAATGTGGGCGCTTTATAAAGAAGTTCAAGATTATTACGACAAAGGAATGACTGTTCCAGACGATGTAACACTTTTATTGTGTGATGATAATTGGGGAAATATTCGAAAACTTCCTGAACTAGATGCAAAATCAAGAAAAGGCGGTTACGGAATTTACTATCATTACGATTATGTTGGTGGGCCAAGAAATTATAAATGGATCAACACCAATCAAATTGAGCGAACTTGGGAACAAATGGATTTGGCATATCAATACGGTGTCGATAAAATCTGGATTGTAAATGTCGGCGATATCAAACCAATGGAATTTCCGATTGAGTTTTTCCTAGATATGGCTTGGAATCCTGAAAATTTCAATGCTGGAAATTTGGAGCAATATTATGTGGATTGGGCAAAAGAGAATTTTGGCGATCAGTTTGCGGGAGAAATTGCTGAAATTTTAAAGTTATACACTAAATATAATTCACGAAGAAAACCAGAATTGCTAGATGCTAAAACGTACAGCATAACAAATTATAATGAAGCAGATAGAGTTGTAGCAGATTACCAAAAATTGGTTGAAAAAGCCAATTCAATAAATGAAAAATTAAAACCAGAATATAAAGATGCTTTTTACCAGCTGGTTTTATTTCCTGTTTTGGCAAGTTCGAATTTGAATGAAATGTATGTGGCACAGGCTAAAAATCAATTATATGCAGAACAGGGAAGAGCATCAGCAAATGATTATGCTAAAAAAGTAAAAGAGTTATTTGAAAAAGATGCCGAACTCACGAATTATTATCATGCCCAATTAGCAAATGGAAAGTGGAATCACATGATGTCACAAACGCATATTGGATATGATAATTGGCAGCAGCCTGAAAAAAATGTGATTCCGAAAACAAGAACTATCGAAATCCCGAATAAAGCAGAAGCTGGAATTTCTATTGAAGGTTCTTCAAAATATTGGATTGATAATAAAGAAGAAATTGTAATGACAACTTTGAATTCATTTGAAGGAAGTAAAATTACATATGTAGATTTATTTAACAGAGGAAATAAAGCCTTTGACTTTAAGATTACTTCAAAAAACAATTGGCTAGAGGTTTCAAAATCAGAAGGAAAAATTGATAAAGACGAAAGGATTTTTGTTGTAATTAATGGAGAAAAAGCGCCAAAAGGTAAAATTAGATCGAAGCTTATTATCACAACCGGAAAACAAAAAATTGAAGTTATTGTAAAAGCGGAAAATAATGATTTAAAGAATGCAAAGGGTTTTGTAGAGAGTGAAGGTTTTGTGGCCTTTGAAGCTCAAAGTTATTCGAAAGCAGTAAATGCTGATTCAATAAAATGGACTCTAATCTCGAATATTGGAAAAACATCATCAGGAGTAACCTTAAAACCTTCGAATAGTAAACAGATTGAAATCTCGGAACAGTCTCCAAGATTAGAATATAACGTTTATTTTTTTAATAAAGGAAAGATAAAAGTAAATGCCTATTTTTCGCCAACAATCAATTTTAAAAAAGGAGATGGTTTGAAATATGGAATTGGCTTTGACGATGAGAAACCGCAAATAATGAACCTCAATGCAGATTCTTCAGAAAAGGCATGGGCAGAATCGGTTGCGAATAATATTAAGGTTATAAGCTCCACGCATGAAATCGAAAAAGCAGGAAGTCATGTTTTGAAAATCTATGCAATTGATCCAGCTTTGGTGCTTCAAAAAATTGTAATTGAAACTGAAGAAGGAAAAGTTTTGCAGTCGTATTTGGGACCGCAAGAGAGTTTTAGGAAGGAATGACAAAACTAAACGAATAAAAAACGATTAACTATTTAAACCAAAAGATATGAAATGTATTAAACCTTATTTATTTGCCGTCACGGTTTTGCTGACTGTCAGCTGTACGTCGCAAAAAGAAACTGCTTCACTAAAAGATGCTTACAAAGATGATTTTTACATTGGAACAGCTTTAAGCGCGAATCAAATCGAACAAAAAGACAAAAAAGAAGATTCTTTGATTCGAAAAGAATTTAATGCAATTACGGCAGAAAACATCATGAAATCTATGTTTACGCATCCGCAAAAGGACAAATATGATTTTACTTTGTCTGATAAATTTGTGGCGTATGGAGAAAAGAATAAAATGTTTATTCACGGACATACTTTGATTTGGCACAGTCAATTGGCACCTTGGATGGAGAAGATTGCCGACAGTACAGAAATGAAAGCGTTTATGCAAGATCATATTACGACGATAGTTTCGAAATACAAAGGCAGGATCAATTCTTGGGATGTTGTAAACGAGGCGTTGAATGAGGATGGAACTTTGAGACAATCTGTTTTTTTTAAAACACTTGGAGAGAAATATCTGGTGGATGCTTTTAAATTAGCTGCAAAAGCAGATCCTAAAGCAGAATTGTATTACAACGATTATAATATTGAAGAACCAGCAAAAAGAGCAGGAGCGATTGCCTTAATCAAGAAAATAAAAGCAGAAGGCGGAAAAGTAGACGGCGTTGGGATTCAGGGACACTGGAGATTGCAAAGTCCGTCAATTGAAGAAATTGAAAAAAGCATTTTGGAATATTCAGCATTAGGAATCAAAGTAGCTTTTACAGAATTGGATATTACCGTTTTACCAAACCCGTGGGATTTAAAAGGAGCAGACGTAAATCAGAAATTTGAAGGAAATGCCAAAATGAATCCATATCCAGAAAAATTGCCAGATTCTATTCAAAACAAGCTCGCAGAACGTTATGAATCGATTTTTAAGCTATTTTTAAAACATAAAGACAAAATCAGCCGTGTGACTTTTTGGGGAGTTCATGATGGACAATCCTGGTTAAATGACTGGCCAATAAAAGGAAGAACCAATTATCCGCTTCCGTTTGACAAAGATTTAAAACATAAACCAGCTTACGACAGTATTTTAAAGTTAAAAGAAACTAAAGAATAAATACTAAAAAAGCGTAGGTTTTGAGAAAATGATCAACAATCGGTTGTGATATGAAAAATTACTTAAATAAAGTAAACTAAATTTGCATAATATGTTTTTTTGTCTAATTTTACACAACCGATTGTTTAAAATATAGTTCGCTTTCCTGCAAGGTTTTCTTAACCTTGCAGGTATAAAATTGAAGAGCAGTTTTAATCAATAGGAAACCTACAAGGTTATGAAAACCTTGCAGGAGTAAAAACTAACTAACCAACAAAATGACCACAAACCCACCAATGACTAAAATTTCACAAAAACTATCCATTAAAGAAAAAATTGGATACAGTTTAGGAGATCTTGCTGCCAATCTCGTTTTTCAGACTTTGATGACGTATCTAGCATATTTCTACACCGACATTTACGGATTATCACCAACAGATTCGTCGATCATTATGCTGATTGTTGGATTAATAGCAGCTTTTATTTTTAATCCGATCATTGGGGTTTTGGCAGACAGAACGAATACCAAATGGGGAAAATTTAGGCCTTGGATTTTATTAACTGCAATTCCACTCGGAATAGTCGCGCTATTAGCATTTTCAACACCTGATTTCTCATACAAAGGAAAAGTGATTTATGCGGTTATCACCTATACTTTGCTGCTGCTTTTTTATGCCGGAAACAATCTGCCGTATTCTGCTTTAAGCGGTGTTATTACGGGCGATATGAAAGAACGAAACAGTATGTCGTCCTATCGTTTTGTGGCAGTTATGTTTGCTCAGTTTTTTGTTCAGGTTTTTATGCTTGGCATCATCAAAAGTGCCGGAAACGGAGATAAAGCTATCGGAATCGAAAAAGTAATGACTGCATTGGCGATTATTGGAACTATCATGCTTTTAATTACCTTTTTAACTACAAAAGAAAGAATCATTCCGAAACCAGAACAAAAGTCAAGTGTAAAAGAAGATTTAATCGATTTAATCAAAAACAGACCTTGGGTAATTATGCTTTCGCTAACGACTTTGGTTTTTGTGACTTTGGCAATGAAAGGTGGTTCTTATGTGTATTATTTTGAGAATTATGTTGATAAAGAACAATTAGCCATTTTTATTCAGCCTATTCTCGATACTTTATCCAATATCGGATTGAATCATTTTGGAAATGATCCTGTTTCTGCAGGTTTCGGTTTATTCAACGCAGGCGGAATTATCTTTATGATTGTTGGCATTACACTTTCTAAAAATCTGGCAGACAAATACGGAAAACGAAATGTTTTTGGGGTGTTTTTATTCATTTCGACTTTATTCATTATTGCATTCTATTTTTATCCGCCAACATCAATTAGTCTGATGTTTTTCTCTCAAATATTACATGGATTTTTCTACGGAATCACCATCCCGATTCTTTGGGCAATGATTGCCGATGTAGCCGATTATTCAGAATGGTTAAATAACCGCCGCGCAACTGCTATTATATTCTCGGCAATGATGGTTGGGCTAAAAACGGGATTAAGTGTTGGAGGTGCTTTAACTACTTTGTTTTTAGGTTATTTCCATTACGTTCCAAATGCGCCTGAACAGTCTCAAACAGCCATAAACGGAATCAAATTACTAGTGAGTATTTTCCCTGCAATCCCTTTTTTAATTGGAGCTGGATTGCTGTTTTTCTATAAAATCAATAAAGAAATGGAAGTGCAAATCGAAACAGAACTAAAAAAAAGAAGAACTTAATTATTTAAACAAAATATAACTATGCCTGAAGATAGCATTGAACACATTAATTTTGAGGAAATTAATGACCTGGCGATTTCAAAGCCTTTAGTGTCCCATATGTACACAGCCGATCCTTCGGCGCATGTATTCAACGGAAAAATTTACATTTATCCATCTCATGACATTGATGCCGGAATTCCGTTTAATGATAATGGAGATCATTTCGGAATGGAAGATTACCATGTTTTTTCTATGGAAGATATTTCATCAGAAGTAGTTGATAATGGTGTTGCGTTGCATGTAAATGACGTTGCTTGGGCTGAAAAGCAAATGTGGGCACCTGATGCGGCTCATAAAAACGGAAAATATTATTTGTATTTCCCAGCTAAACGGGCTAACGGAATTTTCCAGATAGGAGTTGCCATTTCAGATTCGCCAGTTGGACCTTTTGTTCCTGAAAAAGAAGCAATAAAAGGAAGTTACAGCATTGATCCAGCCGTTTTTGAAGATGAAGATGGCAAACATTATATTTATTTTGGAGGAATATGGGGCGGACAGCTTCAGAAGTACCGTAATAATCAATACGATCAAAATAACGAAGAACCTTTGGCAGCAGAAAAAGCTTTAGGACCAATCGTAGCTTTATTAAGAGATGATATGCTTGAATTTGCGGAAGAACCAAAAGAGATTAAAATTTTGGATGAAAACGGAAATGAGATTCTTGCAGGCGATAACGACCGTCGTTTTTTTGAAGCTTCATGGGTTCATAAGTATAAAGGAAAATATTATTTCTCGTATTCAACGGGAGATACCCATTTTATCTGTTATGGTATTGGAGATAACCCTTATGGACCGTTTACGTATCAGGGAAGAATCCTGAATCCTGTTGTAGGCTGGACATCGCATCATTCAATTTGCAAAGTAGAAGGTGAATGGTATTTGTTTTATCACGATTCTAGTTTGTCAAAAGGAGTAACGCATTTGCGAAGCATGAAAGTTACCAAAATCGATTATTTAGAAGACGGTTCGATTATCACAATAGATCCTTACGGCATAAGAAGATTATTTGATTAAGTTATGAAAAGAAAAACAGGCTTTAAAATTGTTGCAGCAGTCATTTTGATGAGTGCGTTTTCTTCGTGTAAAAAAATTTCGCAAAAATCACAATCGGTTGTGTATTCCGATTATGCTTCTTTTGATTGGTTTGATTACAGAGGAAATGACGACGCATATCAAAATCTTACAAAATCTGATGGCGATTATTTAAATCCTGTTTTAGCTGGTTTTTATCCTGACCCTACGATTTGCAGAGTGGAGGATAAGTTTTATCTCGTCAATTCTTCTTTCTGCTATTTTCCGGGATTGCCCATTTTTGAAAGTACCGATTTAGTGCATTGGAAACAAATTGGAAACATCATCGATCGCCCTGAACAGGCCGATTTTGGAAACTCTCGTTTGTCTGGCGGAATGTACGCACCAACAATTCGCTATAACAAAGGAACATTTTATGTGATTTGCACCAATGTAAGCGGAGTAGGTAATTTTATTGTTACCGCTAAAAATCCTGCAGGACCTTGGTCAGACCCAATTGTGCTTCCAGATGTTAATGGAATCGATCCTGACATTTTCTTTGATGAAGATGGAAAAGTTTATATTACGCATAACGGACCTCCGCCAAATAATGTTTCGCTTCATGATGGCCATCGCGCCATTTATATGCTGGAATACGATTTGGAAAAACAAAAAACCACAACAAGCCCCAAATTGGTTATTAACGGCGGAACCGATATGTCTAAGAAACCAGTATGGATCGAAGGTCCGCATGTGCTTAAAAAGAACGGATTTTATTATTTGCTTTGCGCACAAGGAGGAACGGGTTTTAATCATTCTGAAGTAATTTTTAGAAGTAAAAACATTTATGGTCCTTATGAAAGTTATGCTAACAATCCGATTTTGACACAGTTGCATTTAGATCCGAATCGTAAAAATTTGGTTTCGACAACGGGACATGCCGATTTTGTTGAACTTCCAAACGGAGATTGGTGGTCAGTGTTTTTAGGATGCCGACCATACGAAGGAGATTTCTACAATATGGGAAGAGAAACCTTCATGATGCCTGTAGAATGGAAAAACGATTGGCCAGAAATTGTAGGCGGAAATGAACCAATTCCGATGATTCATAAACGTCCAAATCTTCCGCTTTCTAAAGAAAAAATAGAGCCATTGAATGGAAATTTCGTTTCGAAAGACGATTTTGACTCGAATAAATTAGATCTTAAATGGAGTTTTATTAGGACGCCAAAGGAAAAATGGTATGATTTGATTAATAGAAAATTATTAATTAAACCAAGACCAGAATCGATTCATAGCGAAACGAATTTTTCTTTTATTGGAAGAAGACAGCAACATTTAAAATTTGAAGCTTCAGTAAAGTTTGAATTCAATGCAAAAGATAATTTACAGGCTGTAGGTTTAACCGCTTTTCAAAACGAAAAACATTATTTGTTGATTGGAAAACGAATGAATGCTGATCATAAATTGGAAGTTTTTGTTGAAAGAACAGCAGATAAAATCAATAATGGGAAATCGGAAATTATTACGAAAAAAGAACTTTTAGATTCTGGTAAACCATTGTTTGTAAAGATTGAAGGAAACGGAAGATGGTATAGTTTTTATTATAAAACGACAGAAAAACAAGATTGGATTTTATTGATTAAAGATGTTGACGGGGTTATTTTGAGTACAAAAGAAGCAGGAGGATTTGTGGGGACGTATTTGGGGATGTATGCTTCGAGTGAGCATTTTAAGCAATAGTTTTTTCCGTCTAGTTTGTCATCCTGACGAAGGAAGGATCACACGCGGGATTCGACAAAAGTTGGTAGCGTTCTGTATAGTTTTTCGACCAGTTTGTCATTTCGACGAAGGAGAAATCTTCACGAGTAGCTCGACAAAGATTGGATTTTCGTTCCGGAGCTACTTGTGAAGATTTGCTTCGCCTGTTCACTATCGCTCGGGTCTCCTTCGTCGAAATGACAAGATTGTGTGGATTCCCGTTATGGAGTTGCTTGCGAAGTCCCAGAGGGACGAAATATTTATAGAAGGTTTGTTTTGCAACTTTACAAAAGCCCCAGCGGGGCGATATATTATTATGACAAATGTGTCGCTCCGCTGGAGCTTTTAATCTGTAACGATTGGAATTTTCTATAAATATTCCGCTCTTCCAGAGCTTAAAAAAAAATAACATAATTCATTTGAAAAATAATTTTTTATAAAATATTTTTAGCTACTTTAGCATAACAGAACGGAACAGAACGGTATGCTAAAAGAAGAAGAAAAATTTGAGTTTATAATTAATCACGATAGTGATATTCCGAAGTATCAGCAGTTGGTTGACGGAATTACGAATGCTATTGCCGAGAATATTTTACAAAAGGGAGATTTGCTTCCGTCGGTGAATGTAATCTGCAAGACGTATCAGCTTTCGAGAGACACGGTTTTTAAGGCTTATACGATTTTAAAAGACCAGAATACAATTGATTCTGTACCCAATAAAGGCTATTATGTGGCAGGCGAAACGAGAAAAGTGCTTTTGGTTTTGGATACGTTTAAGGCTTATAAAGAGGTTTTGTACCATTCGTTTGTGAATAATCTGCCAGATAATGTAATTACAGATGTGCAGTTTCATCATTATAATATTGATGTTTTTAAAACGATCATTAATAATGGAATTGGAAAGTACTACAAATACGTAGTCATGAATTTTGATCACAAGGATATCGCTCCGGCTTTGTCGGCAATTTCAAAAGATAAATTGCTTTTGATTGACTGGAATATTCAGGCAAAAAAGACAAATAATTATATTTTTCAGGATTTCGGGAAAGCATTTTACGAGTCATTGACAGAAGTAGCCGATTTGTTTAAAAAGTATAAAAAAATACAGTTTGTATATCCAGATTTTACAAATCATCCGTGGGAAACGGTAGAATATTTTAAGAAATTCTGTGCCGATTTTGGTTTTGAATATGAAGTGATTACAGATCCGAAAAAGTTCAATATTGAAAAAGGAATTGCTTATATCAGTGTAAGCGACAGGATTTTAGGGCACTTTTTAGAACAGTGTAAAGAAAAGGATTTTGAACCTGGGAAAGACGTTGGATTTTTATCGTACAACGAAACCCCAATGAAGAAATTTATATACAAAGGAATTTCGGTTGTTTCAACCGATTTTAAAGAAATGGGAACCAAAGCAGCGGCATTTATTACGCATGACGAAGAAACGAAGTGTTATGTGCCGACAAAATTAATAATAAGAGAATCATTATAGTATGTATTATATCGGATATGATATTGGAAGTTCTTCTGTCAAGGCGGCCTTGGTAGAAGCAGAAACAGGCAAAAAAGTAATCGTTTTGAATGAACCGCAGAACGAAATGGAAATCTTGTCAATTCACCCAGACTGGGCAGAGCAAGATCCTGAAATCTGGTGGCAGCACATTTGTACAGCGACTAAAAGAGCGATTAAAGAATCAAACATCGATGCTTCTAAAATTCAGGGAATTGGTATTTCGTACCAAATGCACGGATTGGTGATTGTGGATAATGACAGAAATGCGCTTCGAAATTCAATTATCTGGTGCGACAGTCGTGCAGTTGAAATTGGGAATAAGGCTTTCGCCGAAATTGGAGAAGAAAAATGCATGTCGCATTTATTGAATTCGCCAGGAAATTTTACTGCTTCAAAGCTAAAATGGGTGAAAGAAAACGAACCTGAAGTTTACAATAAAATTGCTAAATACATGCTTCCGGGAGATTATATAGCTTTGAAATTAACAGGTGAAGTAACGACTACTAAAAACGGATTGTCTGAAGGAATGCTTTGGGATTATAAAGAAAATAAAGTAGCCGACTGGCTTTTAGAATACTACGGAATCGACAAATCATTGACGCCTAGAATCGTCGAAAATTTTACAAATCAAGGAGTTGTTACTGAAAAAGCTTCGGCAGAATCAGGTCTTCCAGCTGGAATTCCGATTGTGTACAGAGCAGGAGATCAGCCTAATAATGCTTTGTCTCTGAATGTTTTGAATCCGGGAGAAGTGGCTGCGACTGGTGGAACTTCGGGAGTGTTTTATGCAGTGAGCGAAATGTCGTCTGGAAAAAGCACAAGAGTAAACAATTTCGTTCACGTAAACTACGAATTGGAAACGCCAAGAGTGGGTAAACTTTTAAATATTAACGGAGCAGGAATTCAGTACAGATGGCTTCGTAATAATATGGGCAACGAAAGTTATGAAGCAATGAATGAAAAAGCTTCAAATATTGAAGTTGGATCAGAAGGTGTTGTTGTAATTCCGTTTGGGAATGGTGCGGAACGTATGTTCAATAATAAAACCATCGGAACTCACTTTTTAAATCTGAATTTAAATATTCACAACAGCGCGCATTTGTTTAGAGCTTCTCTTGAAGGAATTGCGTTTTCGTTTGTGTACGGAATGGAATGTTTAAAAGATGACAATGCTACGATTAATGTGATTAGAGCTGGAAATGACAATCTTTTCCGTTCGGAGATTTTCTCTAATACCGTGGCAACTTTAATTGGTCACGAAATCGAAATTTACAATACAACAGGAGCGGTTGGTGCGGCGAGAGCAGTTGGTTTAAAAGACGGTGATTACAGCAAGTTTGGGGCTAATGTTAGTGACAACGATCACGTAATGACGTTTTTACCACTTCACAACAAAGAACCTTACGAGACGGCTTATAAAAAATGGAAACAAGAATTAGAATTAATATTAACAAATAAATAAAAAAATCAAATGATAGTTTTAGGAGATAAAGAATACTACAAAGGTATCGGCCAAATTAAATTTGAAGGAAAGGAATCTGATAATCCGTTGGCATTTAAATATTACAATCCAGATCAAATTGTAGCTGGAAAAACAATGCGTGAGCACTTTAAATTTGCAATCGCTTACTGGCATACTTTCTGCGGACAAGGTAGCGATCCATTTGGACCAGGAACACAACAATTTGCTTGGGATGCTTCGTCAGATCCATATCAAGCTGCAAAAGATAAGGCAGATGCCGCTTTTGAATTCATCAGTAAAATGGGATTCGATTATTTCTGTTTCCACGATTACGATTTGATCGCTGAAGGAGCAACTTTCGCAGAATCAGAAAAACGTTTGGCTTTTATTACTGATTATTTAAAACAGAAAAAAGCAGACTCTGGAATTAAATTGCTTTGGGGAACTTCAAACTGCTTCTCAAATCCAAGATTCATGAACGGAGCGGCTACAAATCCAGATTTTAATGTAGTAGCAAGAGC
Source organism: Flavobacterium luteolum (assembly GCF_027111275.1). Taxonomy (NCBI): domain Bacteria; kingdom Pseudomonadati; phylum Bacteroidota; class Flavobacteriia; order Flavobacteriales; family Flavobacteriaceae; genus Flavobacterium; species Flavobacterium luteolum. The sequence goes on from NZ_CP114286.1 coordinate 3,292,261, forward strand.
TGGAGGACAAGTAAAATTGGCTCTTGATGCAACAATCGCTTTAGGCGGAGAAAACTATGTATTCTGGGGTGGTAGAGAAGGTTATATGTCTTTATTAAACACAGATATGGGAAGAGAATTAGACCACATGGCGCAATTCTTAGCAATGTCTAGAGACTACGCAAGAGCTCAAGGTTTTAAAGGAACTTTCTTTATTGAGCCTAAACCAATGGAGCCATCAAAACACCAATACGATTTTGACTCAGCGACAGCGATTGGATTCTTGAAAAATTATGGTTTAGACAAAGATTTCAAAATCAACATTGAAGTAAACCACGCTACATTGGCACAACATACTTTCCAACACGAATTGGAAGTGGCTGCAAAAGCAGGAATGTTAGGAAGCATCGATGCAAACAGAGGTGATTACCAAAACGGATGGGATACAGATCAGTTTCCAAACAACATTCAAGAAACGACTGAAGCAATGTTGGTTTTCTTAAAAGCTGGCGGATTGCAAGGTGGTGGAGTTAACTTTGATGCTAAAATTAGAAGAAACTCTACAGACTTAGAAGATGTTTTCTTAGCACACATTGGCGGAGCTGATACTTTTGCAAGAGCTTTATTGACAGCAGATAAAATTATCACTTCTTCTCCTTACGAAAAATTAAGAAAAGAAAGATACAGCTCATTCGATTCTGGAAAAGGAAAAGACTTTGCTGATGGAAAATTAAATCTTAAAGATCTTTATACTATCGCTCACGAAAATGGAGAATTAAATCTTCAAAGCGGTAAGCAAGAATTGTTTGAAAATATCATTAACCAATATATTTAATTGGTAAACTTCTACAGCAAACCTAACAGGTTTTTAAAACCTGTTAGGTTTCTTAAAAAATTTAGTGAGAAAAAAATCTAGAAAAGGTTTAAATTTTTAAACATGATAGTTATAAAACGTTACGATGTTTAAAAATGTTTTTTAGATAAAAACTTCGAAAATGTGTATTAAGATTATGGCATTTTTACAATGAGATTTGAGAAAAATAGATTGAAGGTTTAGTTACTATTTTTTAAAAATTGAAATGAATAAAAGTCAGTTTGATAAAATAATAAGTGAGTTTTTTTTATTGAAGGTTTTTTGAAGAGCAGAATCAATCGAAATGCACATTTTTCACTCACTAGAATTTGGACACACTGCAGTGTGTCTCTACTAAATTTATCTACACAAAGAAAAAAAACGTACAGTTTTGTCATTTCGACGAAGGAGAAATCTCCGTAAGTAGCTCCACAAAGTAAATAACTAATCTTTGTCGAGTTTCTCGCGAAGATTTGCTTCGCCTGTTGGCTATCGCTCGGGTCTCCTTCGTCGAAATGACAAACTATGCGGTTCATTCGATGATAAAGAATTATTTATAACAACTAATAAACCAAAAAACTTATGAAATTTTTTATTGACACTGCTAATCTTCAAGACATTGAAGAAGCGCAGGCTTTAGGCGTTTTAGATGGTGTAACTACCAATCCGTCTTTAATGGCAAAAGAAGGCATTACAGGAAAAGCAAACATCCTGAAACATTATCTTGACATTTGTAATATCGTAGATGGCGATGTTTCGGCTGAGGTTATTTCGACTGATTTTGAAGGAATGATAAGAGAAGGAGAAGAATTAGCCGCCTTACATCCTCAGATCGTAGTGAAACTGCCAATGATTGGCGATGGTGTAAAGGCTTGCAAATATTTTTCTTCAAAAGGAATCCGTACCAATGTAACTTTGGTGTTTTCTGCTGGTCAGGCGTTATTGGCAGCAAAAGCTGGAGCGACTTACGTTTCTCCATTTTTAGGGCGTTTAGATGACGTTTCAACAGACGGAATGCATTTAATTGCTGAAATCAGAGAAATCTACGATAATTACAATTATCAGACTCAAATCCTTTCAGCTTCTGTAAGACATACCATGCATATTGTTAATTGTGCCAAAGTAGGGTCAGATGTTATGACAGGCCCTCTTTCTGCGATAAAAGGGCTACTGAAACACCCTTTAACTGATATTGGTTTAAAGCAATTTGTAGAAGACGCAAAAAAGATGAATTTATAATCTTTTCATTTCCATTTTTATAGTTTTTAAACTCTCTTCCAGCTATTTGGAGGGGAGTTTTTTTATGTAATAAAAGCAACCGATTGTCTCTGTTTTTTATTTTGTAAGAAATATAAGCTTTTGGTTCTAGTGTGGTGACTTTCAGATTATAATATTTTTTAAGTCCCATTTTATAAGGGATAACATAACATCTAATTTAGGAGGAATTTTTATACAGTCACTACAACGTTTTAGTGTTTCTTTAAAAAAACTTATATTTTAACATTTTATATTTTTTTTAAGATTTTGAATCAAACGATTTATTATCTCTAACGTTTTCGTGATATTAAATACTGTTTTTGCTAATTATTTAATATTTTATAATTATTTACATGTATAATTCTTTTTTTTAGTATGTTTTTTTTGAAATTGATAAAAAAAATTAACGCAACCGATTGTGTGTTGTTGTTTTTTGCATATATTTGTTTTGACTATAAGTTGTTATTTATTAGAAATGTTAAAATAAAAATGGATAGCAAAGTCAATCAAAACGAAAACTAACTAAACCAACTATTAACTCATTAAACCAATTATTTATGACTAACTTTTTAATTACTAAAAGCAGATCTAAATACTTTAAGAATCTGGGGTTCTTAATCCTGATGATGGTATTTTCTGCTTCGGTAAATGCGCAAATTACTGTTACAGGTACTGTATCTGATGGTAGCGGACCAATACCAGGTGTCAATATTATTGTAAAAGGAACCAAAACAAGTACGGTATCAAATTTTGACGGAACGTACACGCTTCAAGCTATTCCCAATAATAGCATTTTGGTTTTTAGTTTTATTGGATATAAACCGCATGAAGTTGCAGTGAACAATAAAACTAAAATTGATGCTGTACTAGAAGAGAACTTAAATGACTTAAAAGAAGTTGTTGTTATTGGATACGGAACCGCAAAAAGAGCAGATTTAACAGGAGCTATTTCTTCTATATCTAGTGCAGCAGTAACACAATCTGTTTCTACAACTATAGATCAGGTATTGCAAGGCCGTGCGGCAGGGGTGCAGATACAGCAAAATAGTGGTACTCCTGGAGGAAGCTCTTCGGTACGTATTCGTGGTATAAGCTCTATTACAGGTTCTAATGAGCCAATTTATGTAATTGATGGTGTGATTATAGATGGTAATTCAGGTTCTTTAAATACAAATCCGCTTTCAGGAATTAACCCTAATGATATTGCTTCTATCGATATATTGAAAGATGCGTCTGCAACTGCTATTTATGGTTCTAGAGCGGCAAATGGAGTAATTATGGTGACTACTAAAACAGGTAGAAAAGGAGATTTGACTTTAAATTTTGACACTTATGTAGGATGGCAGCAAATGCCAAAGGAATTGCAGGTGCTTAATTTAAGAGAATATGGAACACTTAAAAATACTCGTGCAGATTTAGGAATCGTTCAAAGAGATCCTTATTTTATTCGTCCTGATTTATTAGGAGAAGGCACAAATTGGCAAGACGAATTATTTCAAACAGGTTTAATTCAGAACTATAATCTATCTGCTTCTGGTGGTTCAGATACTACTACTTATGCATTAGGAATGTCTTACTTTGATCAGGAAGGAACAATTATTGGTTCTTCTTTTGATCGTATGACAATTCGTGCAGTTGTTGATTCGCAAGTAAAAAAATGGATGAAAGTTGGAGTAAACTTAAATGCTTACAAAACCAATCAGGTAACGACAGTTAATGATGATTCGGTAATTTTAACTGCTTTAAAACAAACTCCAAACGTAGCAGCTCGAAATGCTGATGGTACTTTTGACGGACCAGATACAACAGAATTTGTTCAGACAAATCCATTGGGAATTGCAATGTTGAAAGACAATCATGGAAAAGACTATGGAATTAGAGGAAATGTGTATGCAGAAATTGGTTTTACAAAAGATTTAAAACTTAAAACCCAGTATTCTATAGATTATGGTTTCGGGAATAGATATACTTTTAATCCATCGTATACTTTTGGAGCATTATCAAATGAAGTTAGAGAAGGATCAAGAACAAAATCTACCAGCGAAAACTGGATTTGGACTAACACTTTGACTTATAATAAAATGTTTGGAAAACATAATGTTAATGCATTAGTAGCTCAAGAGTTTCAAGAGCAAAACTGGGAAAATCTTTATGGTTACCGTTCAGGTTATTTAACAAACGGAGCTACAGATTTAAACGCTGGAGATCCAACAACGGCTAGAAATTCAAATGCAAGTTCTACAAAATCGCTTAGTTCTTACTTTGCAAGAGCAACGTATACATTTGATGATAGATATATCCTAACAGGGACAATCAGAAGAGATGGATCTTCGCAATTTGCTGAAGGCAATAAATGGGATTGGTTTCCATCTGCTTCTTTAGCATGGAAGGTTTCAAATGAATCATTTTTAAAAAACAATCAAACTATTAGTAATCTGAAATTACGTGCAGGATGGGGAGTAACAGGTAATTCAAGCGTACCAAATAATGCTTATACTTCTGTTTATGGAACTTCTGCAACCAATTGGGGAAGCGGACAAATTGCAACCAATACAGCAAATCCAGACCTTAAATGGGAAAAATCAAACCAGACTAATATTGGTTTAGACATCGGACTTCTAGACAACAGAATTGAAATTACAACAGATGTTTATTATAAAAGAACAGATGATTTATTACTAAGATTATCACTTCCTGCTTATGTAGGTACAACGGGTCAGGGAGCTACATCACCACCTTTTGCTAATATCGGATCTCTTGAAAACAAAGGTTTCGAGTTTACGATAAACACGATCAACATGCAGAGAAAAGATTTTCTTTGGAAATCAAATTTCAATATCTCTATGAACAGATTTAAAGTATTGAAATTAAATTCAGAATCGGGAGTTTATGACCAGACATTGCAGCAAGGTTCTGATGTAACAGTGGTTACTCGTACTGCAGTTGGACAGCCATTAGGACAATTTTACGGTTATAAAGTAATTGGACGTTTTGAAAAAGCAACAGATTTCTATTATAAAGATGCTAATGGAGTGGTAAAACCAACCGCATTGCCAGAAGGAATGGCAATTGGAGAAAATGGAGTTTGGATTGGAGATTACATGTTTGAAGATGTAAATAAAGATGGTGTAATCAACGAAAAAGATGCTGGATATATTGGAAATCCTAACCCAGATTTCACTTTTGGTTTCAATAATAGTTTCTCATTCAAAGGATTTGATGTGAGCATTTTGTTTACAGGTTCTTACGGAAACGATGTTTTAAACTATCAAAGACGCTGGTTAGAAAATCCTCGTGAGAATACTAATTTGTTGAAATCGGCTTTAGGATACGCACAATTAGAATTAATCGATCCGAATGGACCAAACGATTATCGTAACGTTCAAATTGTTGGCGGAGATCCTTACATGCCCAGAATTGCAGCTTCATCTGCGGCTTCAGCTTCAAATTATCGTTTAAGCAACAGATTTGTAGAAGATGGATCTTATGTAAGACTTAAAAATATTTCGATTGGTTATAATCTTCCAAAGGATTTGTATTCTAAATACGGAATTTCAAACATCAAAGTATATTCAAACATGCAGAATGTTTTAACCTTTACTAAATATAAAGGATATGATCCTGAGGTAGGTGCAATGTATCAAAACCAACTTTTAAATGGTATCGATAACGGACGTTATCCTTCGCCTATGGTAACTACGCTTGGATTAACTGTTAATTTCTAAAAAACGCACAATGAAAACAAAGAAAATATTTTACACGGCTTTAATTATTGCATTGCCATTTGTTTGGACGAGTTGCAGCGACATTTTAGACGTTGAACCAAATGATGTAATTACAAAAGAAAATTTTTATAAAACGGAATCTGATTTTCAGGCCGCAACAGGACCTTTATACAACAAAGTTTGGTTCGATTTTAATGATAAATTCTATTACGGATTAGGAGATGGACGTGCCGCAAACATGTACGCACCTTTCTCAGATTACGTTTATCCGTTTACAGATTTAACAGAAACGGGATTAACAGGGCCTTTAGTTTCAGCTTGGGCATCTTTGTATAATGTGATTCAGCAATCAAATAATGTGATTATTGGAATTTCTGGAAGTTCAATGAACGCAACTGTTAAAAACAAATATATTGCCGAAGCTCGCTTTATGAGAGGAACGGCATATTGGTATTTGGCTTCATTATGGGGAGATGTTATCATTTCTACTGACCCGAGCGAATTGGTAAAAAATCCAATCGTGAATAAAAACCCAATGAAAGATGTTTACGAATTTTCTATGCGCGATTTAGAATTTGCAGCTAAATATCTTCCAGAAACAGCAGGACAGGCTGGACGTTTAACAAAATACAGCGCTTACGGAATGTTGTCTCGTGTTTACTTATCATTTTCGGGAGTGAGCGACAATCCAAACAGCGGAACGCGCAATCAGGAATATCTTGATTTAGCCAAAAAAGCAGCAGAAAAAGTAATGAGTTCTGGACCTTACAGTTTAATGGCAAATTATGAAGATTTATTCATGATTGACAATAACAATAATACAGAATCGATGTTTGCGCTTCAATGGGTTCCTAATGGAGATTATGGAGTAAACAATACGCAGCAGGCCTATTTTGCATTAGGTTCTGATATTACAGGAGACGATGCAGCTTGGGGATATTGGACACGAGCTTCTTACAATGTTTTACAAGAATATGAGTCAAAAGATCTTCGCCGTAGAGCAACTTTTATGGGAGACAACGATCATTATGCTGAAATCAATAAAGCAAACGGCGGTTATACTGTAGATCACAGTGCTGATTTCCTTACAATTAAAAAAGGTGTTGTAGGTTCTACAAAAGACAATTCTAAAATTACCCGTATGAATTCTGCTTTAAATACTTACATGTTACGTCTAGCAGAAGTGTATTTGAACTATGCAGAAGCAGCTTTAGGAAACAATGCATCAACTGCAGATGCAACAGCGATTTCGGTTGTAAATAGACTTCGTACACGTGCAGGTTTAGATCCAAAAACAACATTGACTTATGCTGATATTATTCACGAAAGAAGAGTTGAATTGTGTATGGAAGGACAATATTGGTACGACTTAGTTAGAAGAGCTTACTACAAACAACAAGAAGTAATCAACTATATAACAGGACAAAACAGAGGAACAATAACTCCAATTTTGTACGACACAGCAACAAATACAGTTACGGTTGATGCTTCAAAAGCAACAAGTCCGAGAGCAATTGGTGTAATCGATGCGACAATTTTCACACTTCCTTATCCAGAATCTGAATTGGTTCAGAATCCGTTATTGAGAGAAAATCCAGTTCCGTATCAATTTACAGAAGAGAAAATAAAAGACTTATTCTAGTTTCAGAAATAAAAAACTAAAAGACATAAATATGAAATATATTTTAACTAAAAAGTATTGGGCACCAATTGCACTGTTAAGCATGATGGTTTTCGGTATGCTGTTTACTTCTTGCGACAACAACGATTCAGAAGGAAGCACAATTACAATTACAAAAGTGTTTTTAGAAGATGTAAATTCATCTGTGCCAGACAGAGAAGTAACTTTTGCCCGTTTAGGACAGCTATTACGTATAGAAGGCTCTGGATTTGAAGGATTGAAGAAAGTTTATATAAACGGATATTCAACTTACTTTAATGTGGTTTTTGTTTCTAATAATTCAATGCTGGTAAGCGTTTCTGCAGATACCCCAATTTTAGATGCAGATCCGTCAGTAAGAAATACAATCCGATTTGTAAATGATAATAGCGAATTTACTTTCCCTTTCGCAATTCGTTCAGGAAAACCAGCTATTTTAAGCATGTCGAATACAATGCCAAATCCAGGAGAAACAATTATTGTTTCAGGAACCGGCTTAACAGAAGTAAGCAAAGTAGTTTTCCCAGGAAATGTTGAAGTTACAACGGGAATCACTTCAGACGAAGAAGGAGAATCATTTACAGTTGTAGTTCCAAGCGGAATCTCAGATTTAGGAGGTTCAATTTATGCAGAAACATCAAACGGAGGCGTTTACTCTCCAGCTTATTTCAATTTCAAAAAAGGATTACTGCTTAATTTTGATGGACAAGGGTCTCATGGATATTGGGGAAGTTCAACAAGTATGATCCAGCCAGCAGATTTAGAATCGGCAGCACTAGGAACAGGAAATATTTCTCAAGGAAAATATGTACCTCATCGTCCAGCTCGTATTGCCTCTTTCGATCCAGCTAAAAACCGTTGTACAGAAGTTTGGACAGCAGGAAATGGAGTTGATAATTGGAGAGCTCAGTTAACACCATATATTCCAGCAAGTACACCGTTGGATAAAGTGGCCTTTCAATTTGATATTTATGTGCCAGATGTTTGGAAAGATTCAGGCTTCTTAAAAATCTGTATGATCAATAATTTTAATGGAGGAGAATGGACAGGAGCTTGTTACAATTATGTTCCATGGATTAAAGACGGAAAATCGATAGGAGTAAACACAACAGGATGGATTACAGTTACAATTCCATTAAACAAATTCTACGCTTGGTCTAAAGAAGCTTTTACTTTCGAAACAGTTTTAGCATATCGTGAAGCGGCAACATATCAAAACTTTGGTATTTATTTCGAAAATTCTGATGTAAAACTTTCAAATGTAACAGGAAACGCAAGCGAAGTAGAATTCCCTTCAAAAGCAACTTCTGTAAAAGTGTATACAGACAATTGGAGAATTGTACCATTAGATACGCCAGTCTATAATGATTTTAACTAACTCAACAACCACAAAATGAAATATAAATATATCATACCAATAATTGCTTCATCACTAATGATTTTGTCATCTTGCGATGATAATTTGATGGAGTGGGGAAAAGACCCAGAACATGGCGAAGTAACTGGAGCTGAGCTTCCGCTGGCTTTAGTAGAGAAAATAAGCCGTTACGAACCATTAAAAAACTATTCAGATTTTTCATTAGGAAACGGAATCGGAATCAGTTTATACATGAGCGATGCCAATTATAGAAAAATCGTAAACGAAAATTTTGATGAGGTTACGCCAGGTTATGAAATGAAACACGGTGCCATGGTAAATGCTAAAGGAGCAATTGATTTTGCCAATGTAGATGCTTTTATCGCTGCAACAAAAAGCGCAGGATTAAAAGTTTTTGGACACACTTTAGTTTGGCATTCCAACCAAAATGCAAGTTATCTAAACGGTATTATTGCCCCAACAGTAATTCCAGGTTCAAGCGGAACAAATGTTTTGGATCTAACACCTATTAAAAGCGGAACTTTCACAGGATGGGCTAGAAATAATCCAGGGAAAGGAATCACAACAGTTGCCAATTCTGGCCTAACCAGCACTTCTGCCGCAATCCAATTAGCGTCAAGCGCAAGTTCTTCTGCTGCTTACAGTTTGCAGCTTACTTCGCCAAATGTGCCAATTGTTTCAGGACATAATTATGAAATTTCATTTTATATCAAATCTGATGTTGCAGGTAAAGGGCGTATTTCATTCAACGCTTCGCTAACCAATCAATATCCATACAAAGACTGGTTTGCAACAGGAGGAACATGGACAGAAGCATTTGCAACAACTTCTACTTGGCAGCAGGTAAAAATCAAATTGGCTCCAGGCGATTTTGCATCAGGAAGTACAAGTTTTCAGTTTAATTTAGATTTAGGATATCTTCCAAACGTAACGTATTTAATCGACGCTTATACGTTGGCGGTCGTTGATTTGGATGCCGCAACAGGACCAGTTAATCTGATTGCTAACGGAAATTTTAATTCAGGTATTACAGGCTGGAGTAAAGCCAACGGAGCAGCAGATGCTTTAAGTGCAGGAACAGGAGCTTCAAATGTTTATGAGGGAAGTGGATCAATGAAAGTAGTAAACGCTACATCTGATGCTTCGAACCAATGGAAAACTCAAATTCAGACCACTTTTACTTCTGCATTAGTAGCAGGAAAAAGCTATACTATTTCTTATATGATTCGTTCTGAAGCAAATGGTTCTGTACGATGTTCAACAACACCATCAGGAGTAGCAAGTTATCAGGGAGATCAGACTACTACAACGACTTGGAAACAGATAGAATGGAAAATCACTGCAAAAGGAGGAGAGACTGGTTTTGGCTTTGATTTAGGAGGGGCCGCAGGAACTTATTATATCGATAATGTTCTGGTAACTGATGGATCAACTACTGGCGGAGGACCTACAGCGCCTGTAACAATTGAAAAGACAGATGCTGAGAAAACCAAAATTATTGGCGATGCCATGACAGATTGGATTTCTAAAATGATGACACACTACAAAACAAGCGTTTTTTCTTGGGACGTTGTCAATGAACCAATGAAAGAAGATGGAACATTAAGAAACGGTACTGAAGGAGATACTGCAACAGATTATTTTTCTTGGGTAAAATATCTAGGAAAAGATTACGCTGTAAAAGCATTCAAATTGGCACGCCAATACGGAAATGCAACCGACAAACTTTTCATAAACGATTACAACCTAGAATCTAGATTAGATAAATGTGACGGATTAATCGAATATGTAAAATACATTGAAAGCCAAGGTGCTCAAGTAGACGGAATTGGAACGCAGATGCACATTGGCTTGACAACTGATAAAGATAAAATTGTTCAAATGTTCCAAAAATTGGCAGCTACCGGAAAATTGATCAAAATTTCTGAGTTAGACATTAGATTAGGTACTGCTACGCCAACAGTTGCACAGCAGGCTTCTCAGGCAGAAATGTATCAGTATGTTATTGATATGTACAAAAAATACATTCCTGCAGGGCAACAATACGGAATTACAATTTGGGGAGTATCTGATAATTCTAAAGAACATGAATACTGGCTTCCAAACGAATCTCCAAATCTTTGGGATGCAAATTATGTTCGTAAACATGCCTACAAAGGCGCAGCAGACGGACTTGCAGGAAAAGACGTGAGTTTAGGTTTCTCAGGAGAATTACAAAAACCTTAAATATTTAATTAGTAATTATCCATAGTGCAAATCTGTAAAAATGGTTTGTACTATGGATTATTTATTTTCTTAATTTTTACAGCTCAAGATCTATACGAGCAAAAAACAAATCGAAATGGCTTTTACTCATAAAACAAATCGAATCAGTTTTTTTATAAAAAACAGCTTCCTTCTGATGGCTTTATTGACGATCCAATCTGGTTTTTGTCAAAACATACCTCATCTTCAGAAAAAAGGAAACAAAACACAATTAATTGTAAATGAAAAATCATTTTTGATTCGTGGAGGAGAACTTGGAAACTCTTCTGCCACAAGTATGGAAAGCATGGAAACCATTTGGCCAAAATTGGTAGACATGAACCTCAACACCGTTCTCACGCCTGTTTATTGGGAATTGATAGAGCCAGAAGAAGGTAAATTTGATTTTCAGTTGGTAGATGATTTAATTCTTCGTGCAAGAAAAGAAAACTTAAAACTTGTTTTTCTGTGGTTCGGATCCTGGAAAAACAGTATGTCAAGTCATGCGCCAGAATGGGTAAAACTCAATCAGAAAAAATATCCAAGAGTTAAAGACGATACCAACAAAAGTCATGAGATTCTAACGCCTTTTAGCGAAAACAATCTTCAAGCCGATTTGAATGCATTCAAAAAACTAATGGCTCATATTAAAGATTTCGATCAAAAAGAGCAAACCGTAATCATGATTCAGGTTGAGAATGAAATCGGAATGCTGCCAACTGCCCGTGATTATCATCCATTGGCGAATGAAGCTTTCAAAAAAGAAGTTCCAAAAGAATTGCTGCAATACCTTCAAAAAAATAAAGAAAAACTTGTTCCCGAATTTTCAGAAATCTGGAGCAAAAACGGATTCAAAACAAAAGGAAACTGGGAAGAAGTTTTTGGAAAAGGACTTCATACCGATGAAATTTTTATGGCTTGGTATTTCTCAAAATTTACCAACATAATCGCCAAAGCAGGAAAAGATATTTATCCGATTCCAATGTTTGTAAACGCGGCTCTAAATGCACCAGAAAAAAAACCGGGACAATACCCAAGCGCGGGACCTTTGCCACATATTATGGATGTATGGAAAGCGGCCGGAAATGCGATCGATTTTTTAGCGCCAGATTTTTACAATCCGTCGTTTAAACAATGGAATGATTTATTTACCCGTCAAGGCGATCCGTTATTTATTCCAGAACACCGTTTTGATGAAACCGCGCCTTTTAAAGGTTTATATGCCATCGGACATTATGAAGCGATTGGTTTTTCGCCATTTTCTATAGAATCTGTTGCCGATGCCAAAAAAGAACCTTTAGGAAAAATATACGATTTAGTCCAGCAATTAACCCCAACAATTGAAGCCAATAAAGGACAAGGAAAAATTGACGGTGTTTTGTTAGACAAAGAAAACAATACGCAAATCATTAAAATGGGCGATTACGAATTCACTTTCAAACATGATTATACCTTAAATTGGTCAGATGGAGCAAAAGCTGAAACTTGGCCAATGTCAAGTGCCATTATTATTGAAATTGCCAAAGATGAATTTTACATTTCAGGTTCAGGAATTGTAGTTACTTTTAAACCATTAAAAGGAAATGTAAATGCTGGAATTTTAAAAACCGATCAAGGCAAGTTTGAAAATGAAAAATGGAAAACCATCAGACATTTTAACGGAGATCAAACCCATCAAGGAAGACATTTAAGAATCTCAGTTGGCGATTACGAAATACAAAAAATAAAATTATATAGTTACGAATAGGTTTTTTTCGCCACGAATTTCCACTAATTATTTTAGCCACAGATTAAAAAGATTAACACAGATTATTTTTAAAAAATCCTTTTAATCCTTTTAATCTGTGGCAAAAAAAAACATAATACAATGAAAAAGATACTTCTAGCATTTTTAATAACAGTTAGCATCAATGCTCAAATAAAACTTCCGCGATTGATAAGTGACGGAATGATATTGCAGCGCGATACAAAAGTTAATATTTGGGGCTGGGCGTCGCCAAGCGAAAAAGTCGAACTCGAGTTTAATCGTAAAACATATAAAACCACAACGGCTCAAGACGGAAAATGGTCCATTCAGCTTCCATCTCAAAAAGCAGGTGGACCTTACGAAATGACTTTAAAAGCATCCAACACAATTGTCTTGAAAAATATCCTTTTTGGTGATGTTTGGCTGTGTTCTGGCCAGTCGAATATGGAATTGCCGATGGATCGCTTAAAAGACAAATACAAAGATGTTATTGCAAAATCTGCAAATCCGCAAATCCGACAATTTTTGGTTCCTGATGAATATTATTTCGAAAAAGAAAGAAACGATTTTTCATCTGGTTCTTGGGTTGAAGCAAATCCTGTAAACGTTTTACAGTTTACTGGAGTTGGATATTTCTTTGCTTTAGAAATATACGAAAAGTATAAAATTCCAATTGGGTTAATCAACAGCGCTTTAGGCGGTTCTCCTGCAGAATCTTGGATTAGCGAAGAAAGCATTAAAAAATTTCCCGAGTATTATGAAGAATATTTAAAATTTAAAGACGGAAAACTCGAAAAACAAATCGATGAAAATGATCGAAAAGTAAGTTCAGAATGGTATAAAAAACTGAATGAAGCCGATCTTGGACTGAAAGAGAAATGGAAAAATTCGGTTGAAACTTCAGATTGGAAAGTAATGAACGTTCCAGGTTATTGGGCTGATGGAGAACTTGGAAAAACAAACGGTTCGGTTTGGTTTAAAAAAGATTTTGTTCTGGAAAAAGTAAAAGAAAATCAGGCAAAATTGATTCTAGGAAGAATTGTAGACGCCGATTCGGTTTTTGTAAACGGAAATTTTGTCGGAACAACTTCGTACCAATATCCGCCAAGAATTTATTCTTTTAATACAAATGTTTTAAAAGAAGGTAAAAACGAAATTACAGTTCGTATTATCAACAATTCTGGAAGAGGAGGTTTTGTAACCGATAAACCTTACGAACTAATTATTGGCGATAATACAATTGATTTAAAAGGTGCTTGGAAATACAAATTAGGTTCTAAAATGGAACCGCTTCCTGGACAGACTTTCGTTCGCTGGAAACCAGTCGGACTTTACAATGCGATGATTGCACCTTTAAAAAATTATCCAATAAAAGGCGTTTTATGGTATCAAGGTGAAGCCAATACCAAAAAGCCTTTGGAATATGGACCTTTGATGGAAACGCTAATAACAAATTGGCGAGCACAATGGAAACAGGAAAATTTACCCTTTTTACTAGTGCAACTTCCAAATTTTATGGATCCAAAAACAGAGCCTTCAGAAAGCAGTTGGGCAGCTTTGAGACAACAGCAGTTAAATACGCTGAAAGTTCCGAATACAGGATTGGCTATAACTATAGATTTAGGCGAATGGAACGATATTCATCCATTAAATAAATATGATGTTGGCAGAAGATTAGCGCTTCAAGCAAAGAAGTTGGTTTATGGTGATAAAAACGTAACAGCTTCGGGTCCGCTTTTTCAATCGATGAAACAAAATGGAAACAAATTGGTTTTAAGTTTTTCGAATGTTGGATCTGGTTTCATGATTAAAAAAGAAAACGAATTAAAAGAATTTGCTATCGCGGGAACCGACGGAAAGTTTGTTTGGGCAAAAGCAATTATTGAAGGAGACAAAATCGTAGTTTGGAATGACTCGGTTGCAAATCCAGTAAAAGTTCGTTATGCTTGGGCAGATAATCCTTCTGATGCTAATTTATACAATAAAGAAGACTTGCCAGCTTCGCCTTTTGAAGCAGAGTTGAAATAGAATTTATTTAGGTAACGAGAACTTTGTCAAAGTTTAAAACTTTGACAAAGTTTGCCGTAAACATTTTTTTCTCAGGGTAAATTTCGGAGGAATGAAATATTTATAGCTTAATTGATCCACAATTGGTAGAAGCTCCAGAGGAGCGACATAATTGTTTGTAATCTATATTTCACCTCACTGGGCTCTTTTGAAATGGGAATAATTGTTTCTATAAATATTTCGTCCCGCTGGGACTTGCGGTAAAAATTGATGTTTAAAAATTACTTCAAATTTTCTACGAGCATTTTCAAAAATGCCGTAACCGCTTTTTTCTCATATACTTCCTTCAAAGAAATAAGCATTGCTGTTCGTGTCATATTTTTGCCTTGAATCGGAATGGCGTACAAATCTTTCTCGTCTTCAATAGTGGTTTTAGTCAAAATAGTATGCCATTTTCCTGTTTTAATTAATTCTAGCAATGTCGGAATATCGTTTATTTCAATCGTAACTTTTGGGTGTAAATTATTTTTTTCAAAAGCTTTATTAATAAATTGTGTTGTGCTGAAACCACTCGATGGAAGTGCAAGTGGCAAAGAACTTACCTCATCTAAAGAAATACTTTTTTTATGAGTTAAAGGTGTCTCTGATGCTGTAACCAAAGCCATTGGTGAAGTAAACAATTCGAGATATTTAAAATGTGCTTCGGCAGCAATTTCTTCAAAAGTCAGGATTACATCAAGTTCAAAATGATTTAGTTTCTGAATTAATTCCTGTGAAGTTCCAAACACAATTTCGAATTGAATTTTAGGATATTCCGAACTAAATAAAATCAGCGCTTTTGTCACCACATGGCGCAATGCATACGTTACGCCAATTGCCACTTTTCCCGTTTCCAGATTATTTAAGTCCTTTAGTAATTCCAATCCGTCAGAAGCTTTGTTGACAGATTGTTGGGCGTAAACGGCAAACAAATCTCCTGCTTCGGTAAGCGTAATTCTTTTTCCGATTCGGTTAAAAAGCGGAACCTGCAATTCGTCTTCAAGCTGTTTAATTTGTTGCGATAATGTGCTTTGGCTAATATAAAGTGCCGAAGCCGCTTCGGTAAAATTCAGTAATTCTTTTGCTTTGAGAAAATATTTTAGCTGTCGGAGTTCCATTTCTAAATCGGTTTTATCGATTGATTTTATCGAAAAATAAGGTTTTACAAATATAGAAATTCTTAAGAACTTTGTTGTGTTGCAAAATTAAAGCAGAAACAAAATGGAAATTATAGCATTACAAGAAGGAAATTATGTTGCCAATTCTAAAAAAGAATTTCAGCTTTTGACAGATGGATCAAACGTTTCAGGTTTAAAAATGGCCATTCAGCCTTTTGTGGTTATCACCGATAATGATGTTATTTTATTAGATTTCGGATTGGGATTTGTAAATAATGGTGTTCCGTTTATTTATGAAATTTTACGAAAAAACAATATCGAACCTCAACAGATAACAAAAGTTTTGGTTTCGCATTTACATAAAGATCATATTGAAGGAATTGGTTATTTTGAAAACGGAAATCTGGTTCAGAATTTTCCAAATGCGACGATTTATATTCAAAAACGCGAAATAGATTTTGCTTTAGATCAAATCAATAATCCGTCTTATGTTCCTGAAATATTGAATGAGTTGGAAAATCTTCCAAACGTGGAATTGTTAAATGCTGACAGCGGACAAATTACTAACGAAATTTTCTATGAAGTTTCGGCTGGACATACGCAATTTCATCAAGTTTTTTGGATCAAAGCTGATGATGAGATTGTTTTTTATGGAGCCGACGATTTACCGCAAAAAATATATTGGTCCATGCATGTTGCCTACAAAACCGACTTTGACGGGAAACGCGCTAGAGAATCTCGTAAAAAATGGGAACAACAGGCAAAAGATGAAAACTGGAAAGTGCTTTTTTATCACGATATGAAAGAGCCAATTCTAGAATTTATCGAAGAAGAAATGAAATACGTATCCTAAAGCTTTACAATCAATTTCAGCTTTAAAATAATAAAAGGAAAATTCAGATTAAATTATTTAGTCTGAATTTTTTTTTGGCAGAAAATAGAAGAAATAAAACGCTCTTTATTTTTTCTTCCAAAGAAGAACGCAGAATAGAAAATGCTTTGGTAATCTGTGCTTCGACAGTTTTTATTGAAATGTCAAGGTGTTCTGCAATTTCGATATTTGTTAAACCTTCTTTTTTACTCAGAATAAAAACCTCTTTACATTTTGGAGGCAGGTTTTGAATTTCTTTATTCACAGCATTCAAAACTCTTTGAAAAGCTTCTGAATCTTCTTCCTGAACAATTCCGTTCAAAGCATCGTAGTATGATTTTTCAAGAGAAAACAAAGACTGGTTTTTTCGATATAAATCGATAAATTCATTATAAGTCAATTTATAAAGAAAGCTTTTTAGAGAATGATCTGCTTTTAATCTCGTTCGCTGTTCCCAGACTTTAATAAAAACATTTTGAACAATATCTTCGGCGCTGTAAACATTCTTAACCAGACTGTTGGCATATACGCAAAGTTTATGATGATAAGTATCAATAATGTAGGTATAAGCGCTTTCATCTCCATTTTTTAGAGATTCAATTAAAATCGTATTGTCGCTGTAATCCTCAATCTTCATAAAAACAAATATATAAATTAATAGTTTTTTAGGTTAAAAAGTAAACCGAATTTGCTCAAAACGACTTCTTTTTTACTTTTCTATTTGAAATTTATTACAAATAAAAAAGGAATAAAAATGCAAATATAAATCTTTTACTTTATAATTTCTACCTAACTAGTAGAGTTTTGTTGAAAGAAAACACTTGCATGAAATAAAAAAATCATCAAAATGAAAAAAACTTTATCAAATTGTTAGGGTTTTGTTTTTTAGCTTCGTAATAATATTAAAAACGACTAAAATGACAGTAAAAAAGTCAGAGCGACTAATTGTTAAATTTATCACAAATCAAGCCTCTCAAGAAGAGATTGAGCAGCTTACAGAGTGGTTAAAAGAAGAAGAGAATCAAATTGTATTCAAGGATTTTATAAAAACCAATTATGCAATTGATACTGCTTTGAACACTTTTGATTCGACCGAAGTTAGAAAACAGCTTTCGGAACGAATCAATAAGGAAAAGAATGTTTTTTATAAACGAAGATTTTCATCTTATTATAAATATGCTGCGGTTTTAATTGTGGCTTTGGGAGGTTTTTATTTCTATAAAAATTCTAGTGCAGAACAAGTTAAACAAAATGTTATTGTACCGAGAGTTGATGAGATTGTTTTACAATTGGGTAACGGTGCATCTGAAACTATTGATATTTTTGGAGAAAAAAATGTTACGGACAAAGACGGAAATATTATTGGAAAACAAGAGAAAAACAGATTGGTTTATAATAAAGCTTTTGCTGAAGGAGAATTGGTTTACAATACATTGAAAATTCCATACGGTAAAAAATTTGAGGTGCAGCTATCAGACGGAACTTTAGTGCATTTGAATTCTGGAACGTCATTTAAATATCCAGTTCAGTTTGTCAAAAAACAAAATAGAGAAGTGTATTTAACGGGTGAAGCTTATTTTGAAGTTAGTAAAGATAAAAACCATCCGTTTACGGTAAACGCGCAACAAGTGAATGTTGAGGTTTTAGGAACTAAGTTCAATGTTGATTCTTACAACAACAATAGTAGTACAGACGTGGTTTTGGTTGAGGGAAAAGTTTCGCTTTATAAAAATCAGAAAACAAGCCAAAATCAGGTTTATTTAATGCCAGGTTATAAAGGCTCGAATCAGAAAGGTGCAGACGATATAAAAATAGAACAAGTTAATACAGATTATTATACTGATTGGTTAAAAGGAAGCTTGGTTTTTAAAAATGCCTCTTTTGATGCTATTATCAAAAAACTAGAACGCCAATACAATGTGACTTTCATTAACAGAAATAAAACACTCGGAAAAGAAATTTTCAACGCCCGTTTTGATAATGAACCTATTGAAGTGGTCTTGAAATATTTTAGCGACAGTTATAAGATTGATTATGATATTGACCGAGACAGAATTACAATTAAATAAAAAAAAGATATAAGAAGCAAGATTGAGAAATCTAAAATCAATAATCAGAAATCTAAAATAAACAAGCCTATGTAATAAAAATCCAAAACAAAAAGGATCGTTATAAAAAAACCGGAAAATGCGCCAACATTTCCCGGTAGAGTATATCGGTCAGTTAATTAACCAACCAACATTAAAAAACATTTTAAAAGTATGAAAAAACTCTTGAACAGAATCAGGTTTGATAAGCCTTTTTTGAAATTTGATTTGAAAATGAAATTGACCACATTATTTCTGCTAACTGCCTTAACAGTAATGCACGCCGGAACCACTTATTCTCAAAAAAACAAGATTTCTTTTAATGCCAGCAACCTGACCGTTGCCAAAGTCATTGAAAGACTTGAATATACTACAGATTATAGATTTGTCTACAATGTCAGATCTGTAGATTTAAACAGAGTAATCGACGTAAATGCATACGAAGCTTCAATAGAAGTTATTTTAAATAAAATTTTTAATAATACGAGTACCGATTTTAAAGTGTCTGGAAACCACATTATTCTGACGCCTAGAAAAGTCTCTGCCGAAAAAACGGAAGAGAAAAAAACTGTAGGAGATTTTATCGTAAAAGGTAAAGTTACAGATGAAAAAGGAATGCCTTTGGTAGGTGCGGCGATTTCTGATAACGGTTCAGGAAGAGGTGTAGAAACCGATTTTAATGGTGAATATCAGATAATTGCGGTAAGCAGTGAAACTACTTTGGCTTTTGCTTATTTAGGATATGTTAGGCAAGAAATAAAAGTTGAAGGAAGAAGTGTTATTAACGTTGTTTTGAAAGAAGATATTTTTGAACTTGAAGGACTGGTTTTGAAGACTGGTTATCAGGATATATCTGCAGAAAAGGCAACGGGATCTTTCTCAAGTTTAAAAGCAAAGGATTTTCAAGAACAGCGTTTAAACAGCTTAGATAAAATTTTAGAAGGACGTATCGTTGGTTATCAAGATGGAAAAATTCGTGGTACAACTTCTATGAACGGAGTTACCACGCCATTGTATGTTATTGATGGTTTTCCGATAGAAAACACTAAATATAATCAGAATTTTGGTTTAGAAGAAAATCTTCCAAACTTAAACTTAGAAGATATTGAAACGATTACAGTTCTTAAAGATGCTGCTGCAGCTTCTATTTATGGAGCGCGTGCTGCTAATGGAGTTATAGTAATTACAACTAAAAAAGCAAAAGCAGGAAGAACCAACATTTCTTATACAAGTAATATCACAGTAACACCATACAGAAATTATACTGATAATCTGACTAACTCGGCTGATATTATTGATTTAGAGAGAGGCTGGGCAGCTTCAAATCCTAATCTTCAAGGAGCAAACGCAAGTACTTATGCGCAATCATTATTAAATAATGCAGCTTTTACAAGTTTAGGTATGCAGACTATTTTAAAAGGATATTCGGGAGCGATTTCTCAAACAGATGCTTCTAACCAGCTAAATCATTTGGCATCTCTAGGTTACAAATATTTTGATGATGTAGCGAGATATGCTAAACGTGATCAATTTTATACACAGCACAATATTAGTTTAGGAAAAGCATCTGAATCAAACAGTTTTAATGCATCTCTGACCTATAAAAATAATCAGCTGGAAGATATTTATTCTGAAAATGAGAGTATTGGACTTAACTTAAAAAACTCAACTCAAATAAATCACTGGCTTTCTGTAGATTTAGGTAGTTATACCAATTTTGGTAAAAGCGATTTACAGAGTTATTATCCTTATAAACCTAGTTATTTAGCAAGTGCAGGATTTAAATATCAGCCATACAATCAATTGGTTAATGATGATGGATCTTATTTTACCTCTACAGCGGCTTCGCGATACAATAACTTTACGCTTCAGTCCATGCAGAATTATGGCATGTACAATATGGATATTACGCCAATGGATGAGTTGGGCAGAAATGTAAGCGAGACTAAAAGTTTCTTAAACCGTACGTTTGCAAAATTTAATGTAAAGTTTAGTAATGCGTTTACTTACAATGCAATGTTTCAGTATGAATTTGGTGTAGATCGTACAAATTATTTAAGAGAAAAAGAATCATTTAGCGTAAGAGAACAGGTAAACGCAATGATGACTATTGCAAACAATGCAGCAGTTTACAATTTGCCGTACGGTGATATTTTAAAAGAAACCAATCAATTTACAAATGCTTATAATTTCCGTCAGCAATTAAATTTTGCTCAGATATTTAATGATAAGCACGATATTTCTGCAATTGCAGGTATGGAAATACGCCATAATAAAGCAGAGTACAGAGATGATACACGTTATGGCTGGGACGAACAAACTTTATCTTTCGCACCAATCAATCAAGTTGATTTATTAAAAGTATACGGCAGTGTTTTTAATGGCTATATGTCTACTAATGATTTTTCTGCAGAAAGAGAATTCCAGAATCGCTATGTTTCTGTTTACAGTACAGCAGGATATACTTACGACAAAAAATATACTTTAAGCGGAAGTTTGCGTTGGGATCGTTCTAATTTATGGGGAACAAATAATAAATACCAAAATAAACCGACTTGGTCTGCAGGGGCGGGATGGAATATTAATCAAGAATCATTCTTTGTCGTAAATTGGGTAGATGCGCTTAAACTGCGTGCTTCGTACGGTATTGGAGGAAATATAGCCAAAGATTCAGCTCCTTATTTAACAGCGTATTATACCAATAATGGTAATGTAGGAGGTGTTCAGGGAAGCGTTAATTCTAGACCAAACCCTGAATTATCTTGGGAAAAAACCACAACAAAAAATATTGGATTTGATTTTAGTTTATTTAAAAGCAGATTGAGCGGAACTTTTGATTTTTACAATAAAAAAGGAGAAGATTTATTGGCAAGCAGTACAGGAGTTCCAACAGAAGGTTGGGGATATTCTACTTACAATTTAAACAACGGAGAAATGACCAATAGAGGTTATGAAGTAAGTTTAAGAGGAACAATTGTTAAAACGCCATCTTTCTCTTGGGATGCATCAGTACTGTATGCTAATAACAAAAATAAAGTGGATTATGTTAATGTAAAAGCGCCAGTTTACTATTTACAATTAGATTATCCATCTGCTTATCCTAGAGTTGGGAATAACTACAATTCTATTTACGGATACAAATGGGCAGGCTTAAGCGATAAAGGTTTGCCACAAGTATACGATGCTTCAGGAACTGCTATAATTTATAATCCTGCCGATTTAGAAGCAATACACGATTACGGTTCTACAGTACCAAATCATAGCGGATCTTTTCATACTACTGTAGCTTACAAAGGCTTTTCTCTTTCAGCATTATTTATTTACGAACTGGGGCATAAACTTAGGAATACCTTCTTGCCTATGTTAAATAACAACTATTCTGGAGCGTTAGGCGGCTATGTAACTGATATTACAGTAATAAACAAAAATATTGTAAACCGTTGGCAGCAGCCAGGTGATGAGGCTTTTACTAATGTACCTCGCGCAGTTTATGAATATGAGTCTGATTTCAACAGTGCTTCACGTGATATTTATCGTTATGCAGATATTAACATTCTAGATGCTTCAAATGTGAGATTAAGTAATGTTTCATTAGCATATCAATTGCCAAAGAATGTTGTTCAGAAAGTAAATCTATATGAAGTACGATTTAATTTGAATGCAGAAAATGTATACACTTGGGCAAAAAGCAGAGATGCTAAATATATGCTGAACGGTTTCCAGTCACCAAGTTTTGTTTTTGGTGTAAATGTTAATTTCTAATTTTAAAAGAAGACAAAATGAAAAATCTATATAAAAATATACTGTTTGTATTAGCATTAGGAATAACTTTTGCCTCTTGTGAAAATTATTTGGATGATGTGCCAAAAGGCTCTAAAACTCCCACTACATTAGCAGATTTTGAAGCTTTTATAAGAGACGAATATGGCAATCAAGTCGTAAACGTAGAGCAAGCAATAAGTTTGATGAACGATAGATTTCAAACTGCTGCCAATTTGGCCTACTACCGATTGACAAATGCTAATTATATGTGGGATGAAAGTGCAGATCGTATTGATTTGAATCAGGCAGATGAAACTACATATTATAGAACTTATGCTGGAATTTCGACTTTTAATTTGATTATCGAAAATGCTTTGAAAACAACCGAAGCAACGGAGGCTGATAAAAGAATTCTTTGGGCTCAGGCAAAAATATTGCGAGCGATGTCTTATTTTACGCTGACCAATTTTTATGCAGATACTTACACTACTGCAAATGCAAGTAAATTATCAGTGCCTTTAATTACTAGTGCCGATATTAATGCGCCAAGCAAACAGGTAACAATTCAGGAAATGTACGATTTCATTCTAAAAGATGTAAATGAAGCAATTCCATATTTACCAAAAGTTTCGCAAACGGCTTTGCATCCAAATTTAGGAGCTGGTTATGCATTTTATTCACGTGTTTATTTACAAATGAATAATTATACAGAGGCTTTAAAATATGCAGACATGGCTTTGGCAGAAAACAATAAATTATTTGATTGGGTAGGTTATTATAACGCTAACAAAACAGTAATTGATTTACCAAATTCATATACTACAACGCCATCGCCAATGGGGTATAACTATGTTGAAAATTATACTTTTCGTCATGGTTCTTCTTATTCGTTAGGAAGAGAATTAAGTATTCCGGTAGAAAGAGCACAACGTTTTGAAGCAGGAGATGTTAAATACAAATCACGTTGGAAAATTAGAACTGTTGGTTCAGATACCTATTTTTATTCAACTATGTCAGGAATGTATAATTTTGGAGGAATCACTACTGTTGAAGTTTATTTAATCAAAGCAGAATGTTTGGCTCGTGAAAATAAAGTAAACGAAGCCCTGAAAATTTTAAACACTGTTCGCAAAACACGTATTTTGCCTGCATCTTATGCAGACATTTCGACAACTGACAAAGCAACGGCTTTGAACGCTATTTTCAATACTAAGCGTAACGAACTTATTTTAACCTTAATACCTTTTGCAGACGCACGTCGTCTGAATGCAGAAGGAACTTATCCGTTTAGTTTATCTAAAGTTGTATCAGGTGTAACTTATAACTTGTCTTCAACATCACATATGTGGACAATGCCTTTCCCGCAAGGAGCAACGCAAAATCCAGGAAACGGAACCATTACACAAAATGTAGAAAAATAACAACTCAAAAGCTTCCTGATTAGATTTCCCCGAAAGGGAAGCTTTTTCTAAAAATATCAATCAAAAATGAAAGCAATTCAAAATAAAATAGTAGCATTCTGTCTGTGCTTGTTTATGGTTTCCATTAACATTCAGGCACAAAAGAAAAAAGCAACCTCAACACCAGTTTCTTCTTATACAATTGAAGGAACAATAACAGGTTTAGCAGACGGAACTGAGGTAAAATTGATTCCCGGCGCGACACATTCTTCTGAACTGCCAATTGCTGAAACAACTTTAAAAGACGGGAAATTTACTTTTTCAGGAAAATTAAACGAACCACGTTTTTTCTATGTTGTCTTTGGTAAAAACAAAGGAAATATTTCTGTAATGGTCGAAAATGCAAAAATAAAAGTATCAGCAGCTGGTACAGTTTCAGATAAAGAAGGAGAGTGGATAACATTTAAAGATGTAGTAATTACGGGCTCTAAATCACATGATTACTATGCCAAAGAAATTGCTTATAAAGATCAGCTTGATAAAGATTACAAAGCTTATCACACAAAAGAGTCCGACGAATTGAGTAAATTAATCGGTGCGGCAAGACGCGATAAAAATACAAAAGCGTTAGACTCACTTCAGAATCTTCCAGTTTGGAAAAAATTTGAAGCAGATGAAAAAGCATTTTTTACAAATGTCGAAAAAACAACATTAGCTCTTATTGCAAAACATAAAGCAACTTGGTGGGGGCCGTTCTTTATGATGACCAATTTTAGCTATTTCACAGCAGAGCAAAAACCTTTGTACGATCAGTTTTCTGATGCAGCAAAAAAAAGTTATTATGGACAAATTTTAGATAAAGATTTGAATCCGAAATCTTTAATTGGAACAAGTATAGCAAATTTCAGTTTAAAAGATAAAGACGGAAAAGCATATAGTGCAAAAGATATTGTAGCAGGAAAAAAATATATTTTGGTAGATTTTTGGGCTTCTTGGTGTGGTCCATGCCGAAAAGAAATTCCGAACTTAAAAACGGCTTATGCTGAATATGCTCCAAAAGGATTTGAAATTTTAAGCGTGTCGATTGATAAAGACGAAAAAGCTTGGCAGAAAGCACTTGGACAAGAAAACATGCAATGGCACAATCTTCTGGACGATGATAAAGTGAGTAAATCATTCAATGTAAAAGCAATTCCGGCAACTTATTTAGTAGATAGTAAAGGTGTAATTATCGGCGACAATTTAAGAGGTGCAGAATTGGAAGCGAAATTAAAAGAGCTTTTGAAATCGTAATTAAGTTTTCAGTTATAGTCGAAAATTAAAACTGAAAACCTAAACTGAAATTAAAACAACAAACAAAAAAATATCAACATGAAAAGTACAATCTTAAAATCAGGTTTATCGGCGTTAGCATTACTGACCGTGCTGAATTCTTGCTCTAAAAAAGAAGAAGGATTTACAATCAATGGCACAATCGCTGGACTGGATAAAGGAATGGTTTATCTGGAAAATACAGATGAAAAAGGAAATAAAAAAATTGCAGATTCAGCGCAAATACAAAAAGACGGAACCTTTACTCTAGCAGGAAAAGTTTCAGAACCGTTATTGCATACTATTAAATTAAAAGGGGAAGAATACGGTGCTTATTTTCTTTTATCGAATGAAGAAATAAAAGTGGAAGCTCAAAAGGATTCTATTTTCAAAGCTAAAGTTACGGGAGCAACTCAAAACGATATTTATAGATCGTTTTACGATAACGAGTTCAAAAAAATACAAAATATTGCTGGTCCAATTTACAAATTATCCGATTCGTTGACACAAGGCGGAAAAGTGAAATTAACTCCAGAACAGCAAACGGCAATGGATAAAAAATGGAAAGATCTTCAATCTTTTGCCGATGATTTAACGGATAAATTTATCAGAAAAAATAAAGATAAAATAGCTGGTGCTTTGGTAATTAATGACCGAATTGTTTCGTACGGAACACCAGAACAGGTAAAAATGTATTACGGAGTTTTAACTCCAGAAATACAGAAATCGGTTTACGGAAAACAGCTCAAACAGGCGATTGATCTTAACGATAAAACTGCTGTGGGTGTTACAGCACCAGAGTTTTCTCAAACAGATGTAAACGGAAAAGTGGTAAAACTTTCAGACTATAAAGGTAAATATGTTTTAGTAGATTTCTGGGCAAGCTGGTGCGGTCCTTGCCGAAAAGAAAATCCAAATGTAGTTTTAGCTTACAAAACGTATCATGAAAAAGGATTTGACGTTTTGGGAGTTTCTCTAGACGACAAAAAGAAACTTTGGGAAAAAGCAATCGAAAAAGACGGTTTAACTTGGACGCATGTTTCAGACTTAAAAGGATGGCAGAATGAAGCGGCTGTTTTATACGGTGTAAAAATGGTTCCGACTAACTACTTAATCGGTCCAGACGGAAAAATCGTGGCTAAGAACCTTAGAGAAGCTGAACTTCAATCTAAACTAAAAGAAATTTTTAGTAAATCGTAAATATTCAGTGTTCAGTATTTAGTGTTCAGTTGTAGTTTAGTATTGCACTGAACACCAAATGCTGGACACTGAACACTCCAATAAAATCTCTCAACAAAAAATGAAAAAATACATCTTTCTGGGCTATTGCTCACTAGCTTTCTGCGCGCTTGTTTCAGCGCAAAGTAAATTGGTTAACTTCAAGAAAATAAAAGAATTAGGCGGGATAGAAGAATATTTATACCAGCCAAACGGAATGAATATTTTGCTTTTGCAAGACAATGCTTCACCAGTTGCAACTGTACAAATTGTATATCGAGTAGGTTCTAAACATGAAGTTTTAGGAAACACGGGATCAACGCATCTTTTAGAACATTTAATGTTTAAAGGAACTTCAACTTTCAACAAGAAAAACGGAAACTCGATTACAGATGTTCTGCAGAATACAGGAGCACAATTGAATGCAACAACTTGGTACGATCGCACCAATTATTTTGAAACATTGCCAAGTGATAAAATCGAATTGGCAATCCAGATTGAAGCCGATAGAATGCGTAATTCTTTATTATTAAAAGAAGATAAAGAAGCAGAAATGACTGTGGTTCGTAACGAATTTGAGCGTGGCGAAAATAACCCGAACAGTTTATTGGACAAAGAAATTTGGGCTTCGGCATATATTGCGCATCCATATCACCATTCTACAATTGGCTGGAAATCGGATATAGAAAATGCGCCGATCGAAGTTTTACGTAATTTCTATAATACCTATTATTGGCCAGATAATGCCACTTTGACCGTTATTGGAGATTTTAAAAAAGACAATGTTTTTGAATTAGTAGAAAAGTATTTTGGGAAAATTACAAAAGCGCCAAATGCAATGCCACAGCCTTATACACAAGAACCACAGCAATATGGTGCGCGCAAAATTACAGTGAAAAAACCTGGAGAATTAGGAGTTGTAAGCAAAGCCTATAAAATTCCGGGAGCTTTGCACGAAGACCTTCCTGCGTTGAATATTTTGGCTCAGATTATTGGTGTTGGACCAACAGCTATTTTAAATAAAACTTTTGTGGATACTCGTTTAGGAATTTACTCGTACGCAGAAGCAACAAATTTTAAAGAAGTTGGACTTTTTACAATTGGCGTTGGCTTTCCTACGAATTCGAAACATGAAGATATTGACGCTAAAATCAGCGAAGTTGTGGCTAAAATTCAAAAAGAAGGCGTAACTCAAGATGAGGTGAATCGAGTTGTAGCAAAAATTAGTGCGCAGACTATTTTGGCTCGCGACGGTTCTGGCGTAATTGCATCTGAATTAAATGAGGCAATCGCTTCTGGAGATTGGACGGACTACATTACAGGTGTTGACCGATTGAAAAAAGTGACTCCAGCAGATGTTTTGCGAGTGGCTCAAAAATATCTGGTTGAAGACCAGAGTACAACAGGATATTTTATTCCGAAACAAGCTGGTGCTCAAAATCAGGACACGGCAAAAGCGGTTAATTATATGCCAGAAAATGGGCCATTTTATTATAGACATTCAGACGATAGACATATTCATGAAGAAAAATCATCTG
This sequence comes from Flavobacterium luteolum, assembly GCF_027111275.1. Lineage (NCBI taxonomy): Bacteria > Pseudomonadati > Bacteroidota > Flavobacteriia > Flavobacteriales > Flavobacteriaceae > Flavobacterium > Flavobacterium luteolum. The sequence continues at coordinate 3,320,455 of NZ_CP114286.1, forward strand.
CTCCATCTTTAGTTACGAATACGTCAGAAGAGCTGATTTCTTTCGAAAATGCCACTGAAAAATCGGCTTCTGCTTTCAAGAGAGAAAAAGTATCAGGAATTGATGTTGTTTCGGTAAAAACTTCAGCAAAAGATTTTGTAACTATTGCTGCCAGTATTTCGTTAGGAAATTATGCCGGTGAAACTAAAAATGATATGATTCCAGCGCTTACGGCTTCAATGCTGTCAAAAGGGACAACGTTAAATGATAAATTTAAATTCTCAGAAAAACTGCAGAAACTGGGTGTTTCATTAAATGTAAATGCTTCAGCTTTTAAAATTAATATCGGATTCAAATGTTTGAAAAAAGATTTAGATCAGGTCATTGCTTTATTGGCAGAAGAATTGAGAAATCCGTTGTTTGATGCCAAAGAATTTGAAAATTTAAAACAGCAATTTATTGGAAATACACAGCAGGATTTAAACGATCCAGGAGAAAGAGGAAGCATTGCATTATCTCAGGCGATTTATCCAAAAGTAAATCCAAATTACAGTTTAAGCGTTGAGGATAATATCGCAAACATTAAAAATGCAACTTTGGATGAAGTGAAAGCTTTCCACAAAAAATATTTCGGAACAGCTTCAATGAGACTTGTAATTGTGGGAGATACCGATGGAGCAAATTTAAATGCTTCATTAAAAAAATCATTTAAAAATTGGAATGGAGGAGTTACTGAAAAACTAAAATTTGAAGAAGCTACAAAAGCAGCCTCAAAAACAGAAGTGGTTACAATTCCAGAAAAACCAAGTGCCGAATTATTCATCGGACAGTTTACAGGTTTAAAAAGAGCCGATGCCGATTATATTCCGTTTTACATTGGAAATTACACTTTAGGAGCAGGTTTTGCAGGACGTTTAATGCAGACTGTTCGTGATAATGACGGTTTAACATACAACATTTCTTCTGGTTTAGGTGGAAATATCGAAACGGGCGGTTACTGGTTTGTAAACGCTTCTTTCAACCCGAATTTATTTCAAAAAGGACTTGACGCGACAATGGTTCAGGTAAATAAATGGGTAAAAAACGGTATCACAGCCGAAGAATTAGCAAACAAGAAAACTAATCTTATTGGAAGTTTTAAAGTTGGAATGTCAACCACAAGCGGTATGGCCAGAACGATTTTGGGTTTTATCGAAAGAGGTTTGGAGCCAACATACATTGACCAGTACCCAAAAGATATCGAAAAAGCAACTTTACAGCAGGTAAACGATGCGATTAAGAAATACATTCAATTGGATAAAATGATTGTCATTAAATCGGGTTCTCTAGATAAAGATGGAAATCCTTTGAAGTAGTATTTAGTAGTAATCAGTGGTCAGTTTTTTAGTGTTCAGTCTCAGCTAGGAAAAACAACTTTGTAAAAGTTTTAAACTTTGACAAAGTTTCAGACTGCGACTGAATACTAAAAAAAAACTGACCACTGACCACTAAAAACTAATACCAATAATTTTAATAGTCGTCTTTCATTATTTCATTTTAGAATCTGAATTAGTAAGCCATTTTCTGTGAAAGACAAAAAGAGCTGTTTTGCCGACAGCTCTTTTTTTAAACATCAAACCAAAAAACAATGAAAAAAATCATAATAATAGTACTGCTGTTTTTTTCTGCAAGTATGTTTGCCCAAATGTACAATCCGGTAAAATGGTCGACGGCTGTAGAAAAAATTTCAGATAAAGAATATATTTTAAAAGCTAAGGCCACAATACAATCTGGCTGGCATTTATACGGACAATATATCGAAGAGGGCGGGCCTTCGAGAACAGCTTTTACTTTCAAAAAACCGAATAAAAATTTCGAATTAATCGGAAAAACAACCGAAGAAAAAGGACATGAAGTAGTCGATAAAATCTTTGATATGAAAATTAAATATTTTGAAGATAAAGCGCTTTTCACACAAAAGATCAAATTTACTTCAGATAACATTTCAAATATTGAGGGCGAAGTCGAATTTATGGTTTGCGATGATAGCAATTGTTTGCCGCCAACATCGGAAGAGTTAGCATTTAAAATTCCGACTGAAAAGAAACTTGTTACTGCTGAAGAAACTGCAATCGTAAAAGAAGATTCTACTACAGCTAAAACAGGAGAAAAATCAGTTGTTCAGACAGAAGAAAAAGCAATAAAACCAGTTGTTTCTTCACCAAAAACACCAGAATCTAGAGGATTGCTAACAATTTTTATTTTAGCGTTTTTATCGGGTTTTGCAGCTTTGCTGACACCTTGCGTTTTTCCAATGATTCCGATGACAGTAAGTTATTTTACCAAACAAAGTAAAACCAAAGCTGCAGGAATAAGAAATGCGATGATTTACGGAATTTCAATCGTAATTATTTATGTTTTATTGGGGTCAATTGTAACCGCAGTTTTTGGTGCAGATTCATTAAATGCGCTTTCAACCAATGTTTGGTTCAACTTGATTTTCTTTATTTTATTGGTTGTTTTTGCCTGTTCTTTTTTGGGCGCTTTCGAAATTATGCTGCCAAATGCATTAGCCAATAAAGTAGATTCACAGGCCGATAAAGGAGGATTGATAGGGATTTTCTTTATGGCATTAGCTTTAGCGATTGTATCATTTTCGTGTACAGGACCAATCGTAGGGACTTTATTGGTTGAAGCTGCGTCTAAGGGCGGAATTGCACCAATTGTTGGAATGTTAGGTTTTTCAATTGCCATTGCTTTGCCATTTTCATTGTTTGCAGCTTTCCCAGGCTGGCTAAACGCTCTGCCAAAATCGGGCGGATGGCTGAATACGGTAAAAGTAGTTTTAGGATTTTTGGAATTGGCTCTGGCTTTCAAATTTTTATCAAATGCCGACTTAGTTTTGCAGTTGCATTGGCTAGAAAGAGAAGTATTTCTTGCCATCTGGATTGCTGTTTTTGGAATGTTGGCTTATTATTTATTCGGAAAAATTACGTTGCCACACGATTCTCCGCTAAATCATATTTCTGTTGGAAGATTAGGTTTCGGATTGCTAGTTTTAAGTTTTACGATTTATCTGATTCCAGGACTTTGGGGAGCGCCTCTTAAATTAATCAGCGGATTTCCTCCGCCTATGCAGTACAGCGAATCTCCAAACGGACTAGGGGTTTCGGGAAATTCGGAGTTGAAAATTACAGGTTCGTTACCAGAAGGAGCAGAGCATGGGCCACAAAACATTATTACTTTTCATGATTATGATAAAGGAATTGAATACGCCAAAAAAATCGGGAAACCAGTTTTGTTAGATTTTACTGGCTATGCCTGTGTAAACTGCCGAAAAATGGAAGAATTGGTTTGGTCAGACCCAAAAGTTTTGGGAGTTTTAAATAATGATGTTGTTTTGATTTCGCTCTATGTTGATGATAAAAAGGAACTTCCTGAAAGCGACCAATATGTTTCTGAAACTACTGGGAAAAAAATTAAAACAATTGGCAACAAATGGAGCGATTTACAGATTAAAACCTACAAAGCAAATGCACAGCCATTTTATGTTATTGTGGATCATAATAGTGCAAACTTGATAGAACCATCTGCATATAATCCGAGTATTGAGGAGTATTATAATTGGTTGCAGAGTGGGATTAGGAATTTTAAGAAGTAGATATTTTAGAAATGTTATTTAGAAAACCTCCAAAGTCAATTTCACTTTGGAGGTTTGTTTTTTTATAGTTTAAGATCATAACGCTCATCACGAAATGTTTTTCCCCATTGGTTTACTTCTGTTGATTGAGTAAGCTTAAATCCTGCGATTTTATACATTTCAAGCGCTTTATCTTGCATACTCGTTGTTAGCAGAAATACATTTTTGAATTTTTTCTCTTTGCAGAAATCTACGGCATTGTTCAATAATTTTTTACCAATTCCAAGCCCTCTAAAAGAAGGATCAAGAAGAAACCATCTTAGTTGCGCTTCATTTTCCGGCTGATGCTGAATGGCAATACAGCCAACAATTTTATTATTGTATTCTGCCATCCAAATGCGGTCATTTTCAGGGGAATAATTTTCTAAGAAATGGTAAAAAGTCTTGATCACATACTTTTCAAATTCATTAGAAAAATTCGATTCATTGCCATAAATAAATCCGTGGAGATAAATGATATAGCCAATGTCGCCTGGATTAATTTCATGACGATAGGAAATATGTTCTTGAGCTATTTTATTTTCTGTTAACAGACTTCTTATGGTGGTCATCGACTCGACTAAAATTTCTTTTTCAAAAGAATTTAGATTTTCAATTTTACCTTCAATCTTGTTTTCAGATTTGGTATTCAAAACCGCCAGTAAGTCTTTTCCTGTATCCGAAAGTTTAATGTTGAAGGCACGTTTGTCTCCTGTAGAAGCAACTTTTACAATTAAATTTTCTTTTAAAAAACGTTTTAAAATTCGGCTTAAATATCCTTTATCAAGATGTAAAATTTCGGTGATTTTCTGTGCCGTTATGTTTTTGCTTTCGCTGATTTCATAGAGAATTCGTATCTCTGTTAAAGAATATTCACTGTCTAAATAATGCTGACTTAATATATCTAAATGTGCCGTATAGAATCGGTTAAAACTTCTGATTTTTGAAGTTGTGGCATTCATAAATTGAGATAATGTATTGTTGAAGTGCAAATATATAAAATTAGTTGCTTTTGTCAACTAATTTTATATGGTTTTTAGAAATGAGTTAGAAAAATTTTAAATTTTAATTTCTTTCTCCTTTCAATAAATTGATGCTTACTGTTGCAGTATCAGCATCCGGAAAGCGTTTAAAAATTGATTTATCTGCAAATAATCCTGCTTCTGCTGCGATTGCATTAAATACATCAATTTCAACAATATATTGATCAGAAAAGCCGTGTGTGGCATCATAAGCTGTTGCTGGAGTTCGTCCTAAATTACTGGCCGTAAGTTTTGGATTTATGGTATGAAGTTCAATCAAAAGAAGACCAAATTTGCGTACGTAAGGTGACCATTTTTGCAAATGTTCTAAAAGATTATCTTCAACCAGATTGTTGCTGATTCTTTTTCCTCTGAAAGCAAATGCCCCCGTTGAGGTGCTGACTCTTTTTTCGTTAATGTGTTTCGGATCTTGCCAGATTCTATTATGATCTAAAAAGGTTCTAACATTTAGCAAATCTTTGAGATCAATATTATAATTTTCTTTTAAATCCTCTGCAAGCAAATCAGGACGCCCAATATCTCCCCAAATTACTTTTGCCCAAATATCAGCATTTATCAGATTGGCTCGAGTTACTTTCAATGCGGTTTGATTGTAATCTACTCCAACCAAAAATAACGGATATTCATCAAGCATTTTTCCCCTTAAAGTCTGTCTGTCGATAACTTCAAAAATATGTTGTAGAAAAGCGCCATTTCCACATCCCATATCTAGAATACCTTTAGGCTGTTCTTTAATAGGAAGATTGAAAAGTTTGATCAGAATTTCGTCGACTACTTTAAAATAAGTGTCGTGAGCGCCACCGCTTCCCCAAACGTTCATTTCGCGATCTACATGAAGTTCATTTTCTCCTTCGGAGGTTCTTAAAATATCTGGATTTCCAAAAATCAATTCTTCTATTTTGGCAAAAGTTGGAAGATAAGAAACGGTAACACCATAAGCACTGGCTCTTTTGGCAAAAAACAAACCAGCTTCAGTAAATTGATAATTGCCATTTTTTTCCAAAAACCAGTTCAAATGCACAAAAAAGTCTAATATCTTTTTAAAATTTTCTGGAGATTTATGAAACTCTTCGGGTCTGAAAGAAGTTTCCATAAAATATTTATGAAACATTCCGTTCATTGCCAAACGCACAATGGTCGGCCCAATAAGATAGCCTTCAATATGTTTTAAAATCTGTTCTTGAATACTGTTTTTCAGTAGATCGTCTGAAGGTTCAATTCCGTAGCGCTTTTTATACTTTTCAAAAATAATATTGAGCTTTTCAAACGGCGTATCTTCAAACAAACGAGGATGAAACTGAATCGACAACTGAAGCAAATTCACAACATCTTCATAAAGATAAAATAGTGAAAAAGCTGTTTCTGTTTTTTCATTCACAGAAATGGTGATTTCCTGTGTTTTGTTATCGACTTCATAATCAAGAAAGCCTTGAGAAGCTAAAACTCGCAAACCCACATTCAGATAACCTTCGTTAGCGTTAAAAGCAGCAGTAAGCTCAGATAATGTGAGCTGTTCTTTGTTTAGTATAAATTCTAAAACAGATTTGTTTTTGAATGCCACCGCTACAGGAGCTGTAACTAATCCGTCGAGATGCCTAAAAATAGAACTTAAAAGTTGTGATTTATCGGTCATAATACAAAGAATGAAGGTTAGATTAAAAATAGTGAATTTTTTCTTAGTTAGGGTGTCTCATTTTTTGTTGATTTTATTCTTTTTCTATTGAATATCTTTCAATCAATTTCAACTTTTTTGAACTTTGATTTCAAATAAACGAGATTAAAAATCAATAAAAACTCTACCGAAATTCGTTCAAATCTGTATAAAAAAATAAAAATTTATATTAAAAGTCAAAATGACAATAACCGAGTAAAATCCAATATTTACTGCATTTTTCATTTAATTTTAGCTCTAAAAAAGAGATTTATTGAAAAAAAATTTTACTAAAACGTTTTTGTAAGTTTTGCTTACATATATTTGCGATGTACTAAAATATTCAACAATAAATTTTTAGCCCGATGAAAAAGATTACAATTAGAGATATTGCGAAACAGGCAGAAGTTTCTATTTCTACTGTGTCTTTTGTGATCAATGGTAAAGGCGAAAAAATGGCCATTAGTCCAACGGTAATCAAAAAAGTTCAAGATGTAGCACAAAAACTGCAATATAAACCAAGCATGATTGCGAGCAGTTTGCGAACTGGAAAAACAAGATCTATCGGACTTATTGTGGAAGATATATCCAATCAGTTTTTTGCAGACTTGGCAAGGGTCATTGAAGACGAAGCAAAAAATATAAATTACAGAGTTTTTTATTGCAGTACAGGAGATGATAATGAGCGTTCTGAGGAATTAATTCAGAGTCTTTTACAGGCTAATGTGGAAGGTTTTATCATTACGCCAACCCGAAATTTAGAGAAAACAATCAGTCAGCTCTTAAAATTGCAAAAGCCAGTAGTGTTAATTGACAGGTATTTTGCGAATCAAAAAGTAAGTCATGTTGTAATGGACAATTACGAAGGATCTTATTCAGCAACTAAATTTTTGATTGATAAAGGAAGAAAAAATATTGCTGTTGTAAATAATGAGTCTGGAATGATTCAGATGAAATTAAGAGAAAAAGGATATATCGCAGCGCTGAAAGAAGAAGGAATTTATAATGAAAACTACACGCTTCATTTAGATTTTCATGCAAGTGAACAGAGTAGAATTGAGGCGATTATCAATTTCTTTAAGAAAAATAAAGAGATAGATGCTGTTCTTTTTTTAGCCAATTATCTTGGACTTGCGGGACTTCAGGCTTTTAGAGCTTTAAAATACAGAATTCCAGACGATATTTCGGTCATCAGTTTTGATGATCATGATAGTTTCAAACTCCATACGCCAACAATATCTGTAGTTGCTCAGCCTATAGAAGAAATAGCGGTAAAATCAATACAGTTATTAATGAGTCAGATGACAAACTTTGATGATTTTAAAGTAGAGAAAGTTCTAAAGAAAGGAACTTTGATTGTCAGGGAATCCGTTTAAAAATTGAATTTTAAAAAGCTGAGGCTTTTTTTTAATCATTTCACTAAAACGTTTTAGTAAGAATAGAAATACAGCAGGAATTCAAAAAGCTGCTAGGAATAATATTGCAAACAGAGAACAAATTTTTATTAATTATTTAAAAACAAACAACAGATCAAATCAACAAAACAAAATCAAAACCAATAACCAAAAAGAATGCTTATGAGACGAATATTAGCAGTGTTAGGAGTGATATTGCTTAGCAGTTTAAGTGCTGCTGCGCAAAATCGATTAATAACCGGCATAGTTACAGATGCAGAAAACAAGGGAATTGTTGCTGCATCAATCGAGGTTCAAGGAAAGCCATTTAGTGCTGTTACAGATGCCGAAGGGCGATTTAAAATGAATGTTCCAGAAGGTAAAGTTACCCTTAATGTGTCTTCTATAGGGTTTCAAACAAGATTAGTAGTGCTTCAGGAAAAAGAAACAAGAATTGCTGTCATGTTAGTTGAAACTACGCAAGAATTAAAAGATGTTGTAGTAACTTCATTTGGAGTAAAAAAACAAAAGAAAAGTTTAGGTTACGCAGTTGGGGAACTAAAAGGCGAGGATCTGACAAAAAATAAGGAAATTAATTTAGGAAACGCTCTTCAAGGTAAAATTGCTGGAGTAAACGTTTCGGCGCCAGTTACAGGGCCTTCGGGTTCTAGTCGCGTGGTAATTCGTGGAGCAACTTCTGCCTCTGGACTTAATCAGCCGCTTTATGTTGTAGATGGAATTCCGATCGATAATACACAGCAGGGAAATGCTGGAATGTGGGGAGGAGCCGATAAAGGAGATGGTATGTCTTCTTTCAATCCAGATGATATTGCTTCGATGTCAGTTCTTAAAGGTAGTGCCGCTTCTGCTCTTTACGGGTACAGAGGATCAAATGGTGTTATCTTAATTACAACCAAAAAAGGTAAAAACGGAACAGGAATCGGAGTAGATTTCAGTACAAATTCTTCCTTCAATACGCCTGCAAGCCTTTTAAAATGGCAAGATCAATATGGTGCTGGAGCTCCAGATGCGAACGGTGTGCCAACCAGATTTAACAATTTACAAGAACTTAGAGATTCCTATTATTTTGCATGGGGAGATAAATATGACGGAACTCCTTCATTATCACTTGATGGTAAAACAAGACCATATCAGGCTTATGGAAAAGATAATGTGGAGAATTTCTACAGAACTGGATATTCTTTCAGTAATACTTTAGCGATTTCTGGAGGAAACGAATCAACAAACTTTAGATTGTCTTTTGGAAATACTAAAGACGAATCTATTTTACCAGAAACTACTTTTGGAAGAAATAACGTGGCTTTGAGTTTAAATTCGGCTCCAAATAAAAGAATTAGCATAGAAAGTAATGCTCAATATATTTCAGAGAAAAGCCATAATCGTCCATATTTAAATGATTCGCCAAGAAATCCGTCTTTCCCAACAACATTCATGACGCCAGGAACAGATATCAGATGGATAAGCAATCCTTATGATGCAAACGGTGGAGAAGAAGACTTTTTTGGAGCAAACGTATATCATACAAATCCTTATTTTGCTACAAAATCGCCGCTAAACGATGACCTTAGAAAACGTTTTATTGGTTCAGCAAAAGTAAATTACAACATTACAGATAAAATTTATGCTAAGGCTGTTATTGGTATTGATGATATTAATTATGAATATACTGAAATCGAGCCTACTGGAATAAATTACAGCCCAGGCGGATCTATTGAAAACAGAGTTGAAACTCGTTCTGAAGTAAATGCTTCTGGTTTCTTAGGCTACAAAGGAGATATTGCTAAAGATCTTTCATTGGATGCTTTTATTGGAGCAAACCGTCAGCATAATAGATACAGCGGCATCAAAATGAAAGGAAATAATTTTATTGTTCCGTTCAAATATTTCTACGGAAATACACAGCCAGATAAAACAGAAAAATTATTCTCAGAAAGCGAAGTAAACTCTCTTTTCTATTCTGCAGATATTGGATACAAAGATTTTTTATTCTTGAGTTTAACAGGTCGTGAAGATTGGTTTTCAACTTTAGATCCTTCAAACAATAGTACTTTCTATCCTTCAGTAAGTTCAAGTTTCATTTACTCTGAAGTTATCGGTCTTCCTGAGTGGATTTCTTATGGTAAGATTAGAGCAGGTTGGGGTAACGTTGGTGGAGCATTGCCAGATGCTTATGCTTTAGCATTGACTTATACTACGCCAGACGGACAGACAGATTCTTTAGGACAGCCAATTTTGGGTGTAAATGGAGAAACAATTCCGAACAGAACTTTAAAACCTTATAATGTAAGTACAATTGAATTTGGTTTTGAAAATACATTTTTCAATAACAGAGTGAGTACAGATTTGACTTTCTACAGCAAAAAAACAACTAATGATATTACAGATGCCGATGTTTCTCAGGCTTCAGGATACAGAACAACAAAAATCAATGTTGGGGAAATCTTAAATAAAGGGGTTGAATTTGCTATTAATGTGAAAGCGGTTAAGACGCCAAGTTTTTCTTGGAACGTAGGTTATAATTTTGCTTATAATGATAGCGAAGTTTTAAATCTTTCGGATAAAATCACAACAAAAACATTAGAAGGAAACAGAGATGGAAGAGCTAATGTAGTTTTAGAAAAAGGACAGCCTTTTGGAGTGATTAAAGCGTATGATTATTTAAGAGACGCAAACGGAAATATTGTTTTGGATACAAATGGTAAATTCTTAAGAGGAAATTTAATTATTGCTGGACAAGGCGTTGCACCAACATCTATGGGACTTTCAAATGATTTTTCATATAAAAACTTTACACTTTCAGTTTTTGTTGATGCAAAATTTGGAGGAGAAATCTATTCGGCTACAAACCAGTTAGGAACACGTTACGGATTGTCTGAAATTACACTTCCAGGTCGTGAAAACGGTATCGCAGTAAGCGGAAATGATGTTAATGGAAATCCAGTTAATACCACAGTTTCGGCTTATGATTACTGGAGAAGTTATAGTGATGTAACCTCAAACTTTGTTTACGATGCCGATTTTGTTAAGCTTAGAGCAATTTCATTTGCTTATAATTTCCCAAAAGCATATTTGCAGAAAACACCATTCCAGTCTGTTAGTTTAGCATTTTCTGCTCATAATTTATGGACTATTTATGACAAAGTTCCAAACATCGATCCTGAGTCAAATTACTCAAATAGTAATGCGCAAGGTATGGAAAGAGCTTCTATGCCATTGACAAGAAACTATGGTTTTGCACTTAATGTCAAATTCTAATTCTAAAAAGATGAAAAATAGATATATCAAAATATTTTGTATCGCAATTGTTGGTGCTTTGACATTAGCTTCATGCGATAAAGGATTCGAAGAAATGAATAAGAATCCAAACGCTTTAACTGATCCAGCTGTAAAATCAATGTTTACACTTGCTGAGATTTATGTAGACGGACAAGATTTTTCTAATACAAGAGGAAACAACTTATACGCAGCGCAAATTGTACAGCAGTTTTCTTCACTGGGAGGACCAGGTTCAAAATACAGTTATTCTTCGGAGTATTCAGCTGCACTTTTTGGCGAAACTTACGGAAAAGGATTAAATCAGATTTTCCAGCTATTATCTGTGGTAGAAAATACACCAGAAAACTCAAATATGATTCAGGCATGTAGAATCATGAAAGTTTTCTTGTTCCAAAAATTGACAGATACTTATGGTGAAGTTCCTTATTTTGAGGCTGGAAAAGGATACAACGGAAACGTATTTTCTCCTAAATATGACACACAAGAAGCTATCTACAATGATCTTTTAAAAGAATTAGACGAAGCAGGAACTGCTCTAGATGCTGGAAAACCTTTCGTTGGAAATGCAGATTTGTATTATCAGAGCGATGTTGCAAGATGGAAAAAACTGGCAAACTCTTTAATGTTAAGAGTAGCAATGCGTTTGTCTAAAGTAAATCCTGCAAAAGCAAAAGAATTTGTTGAAAAAGCCTATTCAAAAGGAGTTTTTACTTCAAATGATGACAGTTTGGTTTTAAAACATGATGCAGGTCCTGCAGGAGTTAAAACCAATCCAATTACATCTTCTTGGGTTAGAAACGATTTGAATGGAGGAGAATCGAACATTAAATTCAGTAAAACATTCATTGATTTATTGAAAAATACAAACGATCCACGTTTAAGAATCTATGCAAAACTGGAAGCAACAGGAAATAATAACCCAGCAAGTCAGCAAGGTTTGGCAAATGATGCAAAAGAATTTCCAGGAGGAGACAAAAAATTGTTCTCAGACCCAAATACTTCTACAGTATTGCGTTTGGATGCACCAACTTTAATTATGTCTTATGCTGAGGTTCAGTTTTTATTGGCTGAAGCCGCAGTAAAAGGATGGAACGTTGGCGGATCTGCTCAAACTTATTATGATAATGGAGTAAGAGCGGCGATGAATATTTTAACCATTTTTGGAGATAAAGTGCCTGCTGTTACACTTGCAGAATACAATACTTACATTACAACATATCCATTTAAAGCTGCAGGAACAGAAGCAGAGAAAATCGAACAGATTATCACTCAAAAATGGATTGTATTATTATTCAACGGTTTTGAGGCATTCTCAGAATACAGAAGAACAGGTTACCCAGTTTTAGTTCCTGTTAATGACCCAACTGGAGAAACAAAAGGAACAATTCCGAGAAGATTAATTTATGATCAGTCAGAACTTATTACAAACGAGGCTAATTATAAAGAAGCAATTCAACGTCAAGGTTTAGATTTAATGACCACAAGAATCTGGTGGGATAAATAATTTTTAAATTGGTTGGTTAGTTAAGATAAGTCGGGTAATGAGCATACCCGGCTTATTTTTAAAATCTGCAATTGATTGATCTGAGAAGTAAATATTTGAAAAGTTATTTTATAGATTCAAATACCCTTTTTTTCGCATAAAACAAATTTGGTTCTGCTGAAAAAGATGGATTTTATATTCTGTATTTTAAATTTCAAAATAATATACTTAAAGTTTATTTCAGTTGTTTGAGTTTAAAAACAATCCATATCAAAATCAAAATAAAGCATAAGGCAGTGGTAAAGAAAATATTTCTAGTTGTATTTTAGAGTTACTAACAAAGAATAAATTCTAAAGAGAAGGAATAATGCGGTCAGTTGTTTCCTTCTCTAAACTGCCAAATTACTTACCTTTTTTAGTAATTTTAAAAGGTATTAATAATTACTCAGTAAAATGAATTATCAAAAACAACTTCATTGGATAATGTCCTTATTTCTGACAGGTTTTACATCAATCGCCTTTTCGCAGAAAATTGATTTAAAAAGCAATTGGACGTATCGTGAAGAAAAAACACAAAAATGGTATTCGGCTAGTGTTCCGGGAGAAATTCATACCGATTTGCTAAACAGTAAATTAATACCAGATCCATTTTACAGAGATAACGAAAAAAAACTGCAATGGATTGAACGCAAAAATTGGGAATACAAAACTACTTTTCAGGTTTCGGCAAATATGCTGAAAAAGAAAAATACAGAATTGGTTTTTGACGGATTAGATACTTACGCATCAGTTTACTTAAACAATCAATTAGTTTTAAAAGCCGATAATATGTTCCGTCAATGGAGAGTTGACGTTAAAAAAGTCTTGAAATCAGGGAATAACGATTTGCGAATCGTATTTCAATCGGCACAAAATGTAGTCGATTCGCTGGCTAAAAAAGATTACCCATTTGTAATTCCAGACAATCCTCGTGCTTATGTACGCAAAGCACAATACCATTTTGGCTGGGATTGGGGACCAAAATTCACAACTTGCGGAATCTGGAAAACGCTAAGATTTGAAGCTTACGACGAAAAAGAACCTGATAAGCCTTACGTTTTAAATCGAAAAATTGAATTAATACAAGACAAAGACAGTCTTGGTCGCTCTTTTTATTTTAAAATTGATGGAAAGCCAGTTTACATGAAAGGAGCCAATTATATTCCATCGGATGCTTTTCTTTCGAGAGTGACGAAAAAAGAATATGAAAAAATAGTTTTATCTGCCAAAGAAGCCAATATGAATATGCTTCGCGTTTGGGGCGGAGGTATTTACGAAGACGATTATTTCTATGATTTATGCGATAAATACGGAATAAATGTCTGGCAGGATTTTATGTTCGCGGGTACAATGGTTCCTGGAGATGACGCTTTTTTTGATAATGTAAAAAAAGAAGTTCAGTATCAGGTAAAAAGATTGCGCCATCATCCAAGTATTGTTTTATGGTGTGGCAATAACGAATCTGATGAAGCCTTTAAAAATTGGGGCTGGATGAAAAGTTTCAAAATTTCAAAGCAAGATTCCATTCGTTTATGGAAAGACTATACGCGTTTGTTTCATGACAGTATTCCGAAATGGGTAAAAGAAGTCGATGATAAACGTCCATATTTAAGTTCTTCGCCATTATACCATTGGTCTAAAGCAAAAAGTATCACCGAAGGAGATAGCCATTATTGGGGAATTTGGTGGGGATTGGAAGATATTGAAGCCGTTCAGAAAAAAACAGGAAGATTTGTAAGCGAATACGGAATGCTGTCTTTACCAAATTATAATTCAATTGAAGGTTTTACTTCTCCAGAAGACCGACATTTATATTCAGATATACTAAAAGTACATTTAAAAGCGGGCAAAGGTTTTGAAAAGTTAGATTCCTATCTCAGTAAGTATTTCATCGATGCTTCAAAAATAAAAAATATGAATCTGGAAGATTATGCCTATTTGAGTCAGTGTCTGCATTATTATTCCATAAAAAATATAGTCGGTACACATCGTACTAAAGCGCCTTATAATATGGGAACTTTAGTTTGGCAATTAAACGACTGTTGGCCTGTAGCAAGTTGGAGCATTACCGATTACAATAACCGACAGCCAAAAGCCGCTTGGTACGCTATAAAAGAAGCATACAGAGATGACATAAAACCAGAAACCGATTTTACACATCCGAAAGATTTACCATTAGAAGACCCAAAAATCAGTTGGAAAATAAAAGGGAATAACATAATTATAAAAGCACAGAAAGTGGCAAAATATGTTTGCGTTTCAATGAAAGGTTATAGTGGAAAATGGAGCGATAATTATTTTGATCTAAAATCAGGAGAAGAAAAAACAATTTCGTTTGAAGGGAAAATTGTGAAACCTGAGATTAAGATTTATTCTTTGTATGAGGTTCTTAAAAGGTACTAAGATGCTAAGGTTCTAAGGGACAAAGGTTTTTTGTAGAGACGCACCGCAGTGCGTCTAACATACAGAATTTAAAAATATTTGCGTCAAACTTAAACAGACGCAATCAAAAATAAAAATATATGAGAATAGTATTTAGCGGTTTTTTGGCTTTGAGTTTACTTTTTGCCAATCCGATAATTTCACAACAGAAAAAGGAAAAACAAACCAATGTAAATTATACACAATATGTAGATCCGCTTATTGGTTCAGCGGGGCATGGGCATGTATTTGTAGGTGCAAATGTTCCTTTAGGCGCGGTACAGTTGGGGCCTGTAAATATTTTTGAAGGTTGGGATTGGTGTAGTGGTTACAACTATGCCAGCAATACCATTTTAGGTTTCACGCACACGCATTTAAGCGGAACCGGAATTGGAGATTTAAATGATATTCTGGTGCTTCCTATCAGCGGAAAAGTAGGTTTGACAAAAGGGACAAAAGAAGATATGGTGAACGGTTACGGCTCTTATTTCTCTCATAAAAATGAAGTGGTAAAACCAGGATATTACAGTGTTTTATTAGATAAATATAAAGTTAAAGCCGAATTAACGGCAAGCGAAAGAGTCGGTTTTCATAAATATACTTTTGAAAATGCTAATGATTCACACATTTTAATTGATCTAGCTGACGGAATTGGTTGGGACAGACCAGTAAAAACGTTCATAAAAAAAATAAGCGAAACTAAGATTGAAGGTTACCGTTATTCGGCAGGTTGGGCGGCAGATCAGCGCATTTATTTTGCAATGGAATTCTCTGAGCCTATCACAAATATGATGGTTTACGACAGTACAGCCGTAGTTAAAGGAACAGAAGGTGAGGGGCTAAAAATAAAAGCGGTTTTAGATTTCAAAACCTTAAAAAACAAACAGATTCTGGTAAAAGTCGGAATTTCTCCAGTAAGCACAGAAAATGCATCTGCTAATATAAAAGCAGAAATTCCGAATTGGGATTTTGAAGCTGTCGTAAAATTAGCAGATTCAAAATGGAACAAAGAATTAAATAAAGTTCAAATAAAAGCAGACGAAAAAACAATGAAAGTTTTCTACACTTCATTGTATCACACCATGTTTGCACCTTCCATTTTTAATGATACCAACGGAGATTATCTGGGAACAGACAAAAAAGTCTACGAAAAAGCCAATTTTACCAATTACACTACTTTTTCGCTTTGGGATACTTACCGTGGACTGCATCCATTATATACTATTACGCAGCCAGAAAAAATCAATGATATTGTAAAATCGTTTTTAGCGATTTATCAGCAGCAAGGCAGATTACCAGTTTGGCACTTAATGGGCAATGAAACCAATACGATGAACGGAAATCATTCTATAGCCGTTATCGTTGATGCTTATTTAAAAGGATATCGCGATTATGATGTCAATTTAGCATACGAAGCCATCAAAAAAACCGCCATGCAGACACGCGATGGAATGGATTATGTTCAAAAGTTGGAATATATTCCTGCGGATAAACTATTAGAATCTGTTGGAAATGCTTTAGAATATGCAATTGATGATTATTGCATCGCCTTAATGGCAAAAGCTTTAAACAAAACAGACGATTATAATTATTTCACCAAAAGAGCCAATTTATACAAAGAGTATTTTGACAAAGAAACCACTTTTATGCGCGGTAAATTGACAAATGGAAATTGGAGAACGCCATTTAATCCGCTTTCTTCAGCGCACCGAAAAGATGATTATGTAGAGGGAAATGCGTGGCAATATACTTGGCTGGTTCCGCAAGATCCTTATGGTTTAATCGATTTATTTGGAAGTGAAGATAAATTTATCGCAAAACTGGATTCGCTTTTCTTAATAACAGATAAAGTAGAAGGGGAAGACGTTTCGCCAGATATCAGCGGTTTAATTGGTCAGTACGCGCACGGAAATGAGCCAAATCATCATATCCCGTATTTATATGCTTACGTAGGACAAC
Source organism: Flavobacterium luteolum (assembly GCF_027111275.1). Taxonomy (NCBI): domain Bacteria; kingdom Pseudomonadati; phylum Bacteroidota; class Flavobacteriia; order Flavobacteriales; family Flavobacteriaceae; genus Flavobacterium; species Flavobacterium luteolum. Next base: position 3,337,379 of record NZ_CP114286.1, read on the forward strand.
CTTGGAAAACAGCAAAATTAATTCGAGAAATCGATGAGAAATTCTACTCAACAAAGCCAGACGGATTGTGCGGTAACGAAGATTTAGGGCAGATGTCGGCTTGGTATATTTTATCTTCTATGGGATTTTATTCGGTTAATCCCGCAAACGGAATTTATGTTTTAGGAAGTCCGTTGGTAAACAATGCTGTAATTCATCATAAAAAAGGAATTTCATTTACGATAAATACGGTTAATAACAGCGCTTCAAATATTTATATCCAAAAAGCAGAATATAATGGTAAACCTTATACAAAATCATATATCACGCACGATATGATTACAAAGAACGGAGAACTGAAATTATATATGGGGAATAAACCATCAGCAACATTTGGAGTTAAGAAAGAAGATAGACCGTTGTAGTGAAAAGGTAAAATGTGAGATGTAAAATGCAAAGTGCAATTGGACATATCGCATTTCACATCTCACACTTCACATTTGACAAATCACATGAATATGAAAATAAAGAGTTTAATTTTTTTTGGATTAATACACTGCTGCATTTCTATAAATGCGCAGGTTAAAGAACCTGTAGAATATGTAAATCCATTAATGGGAACGCAGTCTTTGCATAATCTTTCTAACGGAAATACGTATCCCGCCATCTGCAGACCTTGGGGAATGAATTTCTGGACACCTCAAACAGGAAAAATGGGCGACGGATGGGCGTATACCTATACAGCAGAAAAAATCAGAGGATTTAAACAGACGCATCAGCCTTCGCCGTGGATGAACGATTATGGTCAGTTTTCGATTATGCCGGTTACAGGTAAATTGGCTTTCGCCGAAGACGAACGCGCGAGCTGGTTCAGCCATAAAGCTGAAGTTTCAAAACCGTATTATTACAGCGTTTATTTGGCTGATCATGATGTTACAATCGAAATTACGACAACAGAAAGAGCGGCGCATTTTCAGATTACATTTCCAGAAAATGAAAAATCTTCTATTGTAATCGATGCGTTTGATAAAGGTTCTTACATCAAAATAATTCCTTCAGAAAATAAAATAATCGGTTATACAACTCGCAACAGCGGAGGAGTCCCTCAAAATTTCAAAAACTATTTTGTGCTGATTTTTGATAAAAAGTTCTTAACCAATTCAACTTGGATTGATAAAGTTCTGAATGCTGATAAGTTAGAATCAGAAGGAAATCACGTAGGCGCAGTTGTTGGTTTTCAAACCAAAAAAGGAGAAAAAGTAAATGTTAGAGTGGCATCCTCTTTTATAAGTCAGGAGCAGGCAGAATTGAATCTGAAAAACGAATTAGGCACAGCAACTTTTGAAGAAACAGTTTCACAGTCTAAAGCCGAATGGAATAAAGTTCTAGGGAAAATTACTGTAGAAGACAATAATATAGATCAGTTAAAAACTTTTTATTCTTGTTTGTACCGTACAGTCTGTTTTCCTCAAAAACAATATGAAATTGATAAAGATGAAAAAATTGTACACTACAGCCCATACAACGGAAAAGTCCTTCCGGGTTACATGTACGCAGGAACTGGATTTTGGGATACTTTCCGCGCCTTATATCCATTGCTAAATTTGGTCTATCCTTCTATTAATAAAGAAATGCAGGAAGGATTGATCAACGATTATAAAGAAGGCGGATTTCTGCCAGAATGGTCAAGTCCAGGTTTTAGAAATGTGATGGTTGGAAATAATTCTGCTTCTGTAGTTTCTGATGCTTATATGAAAGGATTACGTGGTTATGATATCAATACTTTATACGAAGCATTATTGCATGGAGCTAATAACGAAGGTCCGCTAGAAGCGGTTGGTAGAAAAGGTGTTCAATATTACAATACTTTAGGATATGTTCCGTATGATGTAAATATCAACGAAAATGCAGCGCGAACTTTAGAATACGCTTATGATGATTTTACAATATGGAAACTGGCAAAGGCATTAAATCGTCCGAAAAAAGAAATCAGTCTGTATGAAAAGCGAATGCTGAATTACAAAAAACTCTATAATCCGGAAATAGGATTAATGAGCAGCCGAAATAAAGATGGCAGTTTTCCAGCCAATTTTAATCCGTTTAAATGGGGAGATGCTTTTACCGAAGGAAATAGCTGGCATTACAGCTGGAGTGTTTTTCACGACATTCAAGGCTTGATTGATTTAATGGGCGGAGAGAAAAATTTCACAGCAAAATTAGACGCCGTATTTACTATGCCTCCGGTTTTTGATGATAGTTATTATGGAGCTGTTATTCACGAAATCCGCGAAATGCAGATTATGAATATGGGACAATACGCGCATGGAAACCAGCCAATTCAGCACATGATTTATTTATATAATTACGCAGGAGAACCTTGGAAAACACAATACTGGTCAAGAGAAGTCATGAACCGTTTGTACAAGCCAACTCCAGACGGTTATTGCGGAGATGAAGATAACGGACAGACATCTGCATGGTATATTTTCTCGGCCATGGGATTCTATCCAGTTTGTCCAGGAACAGAAGAATATGTTTTGGGAGCGCCTTTGTTTAAGAAAATAACTTTACAGTTAGAAAACGGAAAACAGCTTACTATCAATGCACCAAATAATTCAGAAACCAACAAATATGTAAACGAATTAAAATGGAATAATACTCTTCATACCAAAAATTATATCAATCATTTTGATGTATTGAAAGGTGGAGAATTAAATTTTGATATGGCAAGTTCTCCTAATTTTAAAAGAGGCACAACAAAGGAATCATTCCCGTATTCTTATTCAACTTCAAAATAAAAATATATGCAGTCACGTAGAAAATTTATAAGAAACGCAGGCATTTTTTCAGCAGGATTATTGGCACTTCAAACAGAAGCTTTCGGATTTAATTCAGATGCTTTTCCTTTTCCGCTAAAAGATTTTGTTTCCAAAAGGCCTCCTGTTGGAGAAAGAAAATTTACAAGTAAAGCAATTGAAGCCGCTATCGTACGCATTAAAAAGCAAATTGCTAATCCAGAATTAGCATGGATATTCGAAAACTGTTTCCCAAATACATTAGATACAACAGTCGATTTTGAAATTATTGATGGAAAACCCGATACCTATGTGATTACAGGCGATATTGATGCCATGTGGCTTAGAGATAGCACAGCGCAGATCTGGCCTTATATTCCGTTTGTAAAAGAAGATCCGAAACTGGCAGAACTGGTAAAAGGCGTAATTAATCGTCAAGCGAAATGTATTCTGCTGGATCCGTATGCGAATGCTTTTTATAAAGATTTTACAAAGGAAAGCGAATGGAAAAATGACCTTACCAAGATGCAGCCTGGAATTCATGAAAGAAAATGGGAGATTGACAGTTTGTGTTATCCCGTTCGATTAGCACACGGATATTGGAAGGAAACGGGGGATATCAGTTTATTTGATGCTAAATGGAAAGAAGCTATGCTTTTAATCCTACAGACTTTTAAAGAACAGCAGCGAATGGACGGCAAAGGCGGACCTTATAGTTTTCAGCGTCAGACAGCGTGGGCAACAGACGGAGTTCCGTTAGGCGGTTATGGCTATCCGGTAAAACCGTGCGGATTAATTGTTTCGACTTTCCGACCAAGCGACGATTCTACTTTATTCGGTTATCTGATTCCGAGCAATATGTTTGCTATTGAAATATTGGGCTATCTGATTGAAATTTTTTCTCTTCCGGCTTTAAAGGATAATGATTTGGTTGCGAAAGCCACAAAATTAAGAGATGAGGTTCAAAAAGGACTTAATGAACACGGAATTATTAATCACTCGAAATTCGGAAAAATTATAGCTTTTGAAGTAAACGGATACGGCAGTTTCCACATGATGGATGATGCTAATGTGCCGTCATTATTATCATTGCCTTATTTAGGCGCTATCGCTCCAAATGATCCTTTGTATCTGAATACAAGAAAAGTGGTGCTGTCTGAAAATAATCCGTTTTTCTATAAAGGAAAAGCAGGAGAAGGTATTGGCGGTCCGCATACAGGAGTCGATACAATCTGGCCAATGAGTATCGTTTTGAGAGCCATTACAAGTGTAGACGAAAAAGAAATAAAGACTTGTATCAGTAATTTAATCAAAACAAATGCGGATACAGGATTTATGCACGAATCATTTCATAAAGACGATGTAACCAAATTTACCCGTAAATGGTTTGCCTGGGCGAATACACTATTTGGCGAAATGATTGTACACACCAGTATTCATTATCCTCAAATTTTAAAAGACAAAAATATCTAGTACTAAAGTTTAATAAATAAAAATGAATACATCACACGCCATTGGGCTAGATATAGGGGGAACGCATATTACCGCAGCGGTTATCAATAAAACAGAGATGAAAGTTCTTGACTTTTCACTTTGTAAAGAATCTTTTGACTCTAATTTGCCAACAGATCAGGTTATGAGTATCTGGAAAAAAGTAATCAGAACGTCAATTGAAAATTCTAAAGTAAAAGATATTACAGGAATTGCAATTTGCATGCCTGGGCCATTTGATTATAAAAACGGAATTTGTTGGATTAAAGACCAGTCGAAATACGAACATTTTTACGGATTAAACATTCGAGAATTGCTTCTGGAAACTCTAGATTTTCCTGTAGATTTTCCAGTTCTTTTTGAAAATGACGCTGTTTGTTTTGGAAAAGGTGAAGTTTTTAAACAACAGGAAAATCTTTCTAAAAAAGTTATGGCGGTTACTTTAGGAACTGGATTAGGTGCTTGTTTCATTGATAAAGGAGCATCAATCAGTTCAGGTAATTCTGTTCCCGCTGATGGTGAAATATACAATCTGTCTTATAAAGATGGAATTGCAGAAGATTATGTTTCAGTTAGAGGTCTTTTATCACATTACAAATCTTTAAGCGGTAGCGATCTCAATAATGGCTTAGAACTGTATAATCTTGCGAAAGATGGAGACCAACAGGCAATTGAGGTGTTTGAAAGAATGGGAGAGGATTTAGCGGCAGTTGTTATTCCGTGGATAAAAAACTTCACAGCAGATCATATTATTATTGGCGGAAAAATTGCCAATGCAAGCGATTTGTTTTTGTCTTCATTTAACAAAACAATTCAGAAATCTGATTTAAAAGTTGAGTTTTCTATTTCAAATGACAATGAAGTTGCAGCTTTACTAGGAGCAGTCAGTTTTCTTTGCGATTAAAAACAAAAAAGGATGAGGTTTAATCTCATCCTTTTTTGTTTTAAGAAGTAATTTCAAATACTAATTTGATTATTATCAACGGATGAATATGATCCAAATAAAATCAATGCATTCTATTTTCAAATAAATAGACTACTTGAAGTCCATTAAGATATATATAACTATTGTCAGAATTGATATTCAAAGTCATTTAAGGCTTGATTCCATAGAATTTCTTGGATATCCCACGAGCCTCTGTTTGACGGTGCTTCTAGTTTTTGGGCAATTATAATTTTCTCCCCGTCAGTGCGTACATTGATCATTCCGTAAACTGTTACCAAGCGCTCTTTGTCTATTGGTGTAGCTGTAGAAGTTTTGTTTTGGGTCTTTTGCAAAAATTCTGGCGTAGATCTGGCAAGTTCGGTTGAGAATATTAATGATCTTAAACCACGACTATATTTTCCAATGGTTCCAAGCGTATCGGGACGGGGATGGCAGTGTGGCTCTTCATCTCCACTAGAAATAATGGTGGCAATAGGATTTAACGCATCCATAAACTCACTAGTAAAGTCAGATGAGCCATGATGGCAAGATTTAGCTATGTCAGTTTGAAAAACTGTCCTTGCTTGAAGTATTGCAACACGAAGAGCATTTTCAGCAGTCTGTCTTTGAGTTGCAGTACCAGATTTAATTGCAACTCTAAGAGCTGGAAGATCTGCACCAGTATAATGTTTCATCAAATGATCTTCGGCTGGTTCATTTAGGTCTCCTCCAAGAAGCAGTTTGACTTTGCCTATTTTAAGTTTTAGAATAATAGAATGACCATTTTTCGTTTTGCCTTTATTCTCCTTAAAAACCTGTAAAGCAGGCTTGCCTTGAATATTCTCTGCAACAGGTCCTAAAATTTCCATAACTGTATTTTGACTGCCAAGAGCAGGTAGTCCAGCGCGCAGTCCAATTTTATCAGCTGTGGTTTTTAACAGCATTTTAATGTAATTTCCTTGCCCAGTAGGAGAGCTTACTCTATTTTGGAAGTCTGAATTATATTCGCAAAGATCAGTAATGTAATCTTTACCCTGGTGAGAAATCAATGTTCCAAGGGAAGATGGATCTTCTCCGCTTTTTTCGATCATACAGTTATGGTACACTTTTTTTATTGTGAAGGTTTTACGTCCTTCTTTTTCATGTGTAAAAATTTTGGTGAAACCAGCATAATGATCTTCATCTGAATGTGATATAATAACATCCATTGGAGGTGGAAATTTGCCAGGTTTATTAAGGTTGAACCTCCATCTTAAAAAGCGGAACATATTATCTGAAGCACCTGCATCCATAATATAATGCTGATCTTCGGGAGTAACTACGTGACAGCCATCTCCTTGACCAACATCAACAAAATTAACTTCTAATATTCTGTTGGACTGTATTTCTTCAGGTCTGATCCAGCCGTTTTGATTTCTTCCTCTAACTCGGACATATTGTTTGTTATTATGCTGTTCGTAGACAGGAAGACCATCAGGGCCTGTTAGAAGACCGATCCAATCTCCAAATAATAAATGTTTTACCAATTTAAATGTTGTTTTGCCTTTTTTGTCTGTTACATAGTCCATTATTTTTACAGAAGGGAATGTGGCAAATCCATATTTGTTAGTGATAATTTTTTGATCCATTTTTTGTCATATTGGTTAGAGGTAATGCTTTGTTTTGAGAGCTACTATTTTTATATTCTTAAAATTTAAAATATTGATATACACAAAGTTATGTAAAATTGTTTTTGCGCTTTCAAGTATAACTACCTGATTAATAGCTGTGAAATATGAAAAAATTGTAAAGAATACAGAAGCCGCAGTTTTTAAAGCTTTAATAATATTCCAAATTGTGATTCTATAATTTTTAATGGAGTAAAATAACACGTCAAGATTCTATTGCGAAATTTTTTGAGAGGTTGTGTAAATATTAAAAATGGGCGCAAAAGACAAAACCCTGCAAAGAATTTGATTTGCAGGGTTCGTTGTATTTTAACTTTTTTGAGAAAAAAGAAAACCCCTTAACAAAGTTAAGGGGTTTTAAAGTCAGCGGAGAAAGAGGCTCCGCCACCTGTATCGTAAGCACCAGCAAACACTGGGTGTTATATTTTTAAAAAAAAGGAGGGTCACTTATAGGGCACTCTTGAAATTCTTGGGTTTATTAACCTCTGTAAATGTAGGGAAAAAAATCGAGAAATGGATGGAGAATTTCCGAAAAATTAATTTCGGTTACTTTGGGAAATATTTCTATGAGCTTTGTTTTGACTTGAGATTTCATCCCAAATTCCGGAAGCCACTTATAAAATTTTTAATTCAAAAGGAACAACCATTATACTCGTTCAACAGTAGGAAAGTATTGTGTTGCCTACGATTTTACTCGATTTCGAATGAGAATAGATAAATTATATTTAATTCGAATTATTTTGAAAAGACTAATGCTGAATGGACTTATAAAAGGAGTAAAAATTAATTATCTTTGTTGGTAGAAACATTATTATGATACATACAATCAAGTTTAAAAATTATAAGTCCTTTAAAGAAGAGCAGACTTTAGTAATCAAGCCTATAACTATTTTAATTGGAATCAATAGTGCTGGTAAATCAGCAATTACTAAGTTGCCTACTCTTTTATCAAATTCGCTTCAGGGAAATTTTTCTGAACCATTGAAATTAAACAATGGAGGTGTTGAGTTAGGTGCTGAATTTAGAGACCTAGTATATGGACGTACACGGTTAGGAAAACTAGAATTTTCACTAGAAGACAATAATGAAAAATTAGATATTGTAATTGGTGCCGGTCCACGAAGTGGAGACAATCCTGAAATTTTTTCATGGACATTGAAATCAGATGAAAAAGTTGATCAATTGGAATATGCAGATGACAAGATTTTTAGAGGGTTTCATTTAAATTTGGCAAAAGGAGCTAACCCTATAAAAAGCTTATCTATAAATACTGATTATATTGGACCATTCAGAGTTTTACCGGAAAGGCAGTACAGCGATTTAAAAAAAGTAAGTGAAAAGCATATTGGTATTAAAGGTGAAAATACATATTCTATTATTATTCGAGATGCCTTGACTCTAGAACAGAAATTACTCAAACAGGTAAGTGAATGGTATGAAAAAAGTTTCGAAGGCTGGGGATTGCAGGTCAACGCAGATACAGAACCATTTTATCAGCTGGAACTCACTAGGGGTAATGGAGATGTAAATATTAATTTCAGGGATGTCGGCCAAGGAATGAGCCAGCTTTTACCGATTGTGACCAGAGCTTTTATGCCAACTGTTGAAGAAACATTGGTTGTAGTTGAACAGCCTGAACTTCATTTGCATCCTAGTGCGCATGGTGACGTTGCAGAACTACTTGTAGATACACTAAAAAGTGGAGGCAAAAAATATTTGATTGAGACTCATTCTCAGAATTTCATATTACGAATCCGGGCCTTGGTTGCATCAAAAAAAATTAATCATCAAGATATTTCTCTATATTACGTAAAATTTAATTCAGAAACAGATAGCAGTAGTTTAGAAAAAATAACAATTGACCAAAATGGAAATGTAGACCATTGGCCAAAAGGTATTTTCGATGAAGCTTTATTAGAGACTATAGCTATAAGGACGGCCCAACAAGAATCGCGAGTGAAATGAAAATAGCCATTGAAAATGCCATATTTCATGATATAGGCGAGTTTAGAAATCTCTATAGGATTATTTTAAATGGGGACCAGCGACATGTTTTTCTTATAGACTACCCATCGATTTTAAAGTCAGTAAATTTTGAAAAAATGGAACCGATTGATCGGGAGATTTTAAGTCTTAGTTATGTTTCAAATAACAGAACTGAAATATTACCTAAGTTTACGATTTCAAAAGTATCTGGAAATAATCACTTTAGTACAGATGAAGCTATATTGTATCTCGATCAGCCATTAAACATTCTTTTAGAGCACGGTTTAAATGATCGATATTTTTTGGAGGCACTTTTCAAACATTTTGATGAAGATAAAGAGATTTTGAAACATCTTAGTAAAGGGTGGATTATATTTGATCATGCAGGCGGAGCAGGCCCAATTAAGAGTGTAATTAATGGTACATTTAGATCAATGCAAACCTGGCCAAAGAAAGATAAAAAAGTCTATCTAAGATTTTTCGTTATCATGGACAGTGATAAAAAAACAAATGTTTCCGCACTTGGCAATGATAAAGAAAATATTGTTAAGTACCTCACTAAGAATGAAATTACGCACCATGTTCTTGTTAAAAGAGAAATGGAAAATTATGTTCCTGAATTAATATTGGCAACTTTAGAAGATAACTATCTAAATGAGTATTGCAATTTAAGCACAATACAGAAAGATTATTTTGATTTGGAAAAAGGCTTAATACATGAAAGGGGAGCAAAAAAGGGAAATAAAGAAGTTGAAGACTTTTATGCTTCATTGAATGATAGAAGTTGGAAAATTCTTCAAGCTGGTATAAACACAGTTAAATACAATAGTGAAAATTTTAAAAATGAATTTGGAAAACTTTTTAATGATCCAAATGTTACAAAAAATTCCCTAATAGGCAGATGTGGGGGTACTAAATATGAAAATGAATTACAGGAAATTGTAAATAAAGTTAAATCTCTATTATGATAAATGACAAATTAAAAGTTGAATCGAGAGTTAGAAGACTTATACATTATATTGAAGATATAGAAAAAGGGATATTACAAATTCCTGCATTCCAGAGAGATTTTGTATGGGATAAAAAAAACAAAATTGATCTTTTTGACAGTTTGAGTGAAGGTTATCCAATCGGTTCAATACTACTTTGGAAACCAGATGAGAGTTATGGTGAAGGTTTAATGATTGGTCCATATACTATTCCTCAAAAAGAAGACAATTACTTTTACATTCTGGATGGATTCCAGAGATTGTCTACTTTGTTTGGTTGTCTGATTAACCCTGACAAAACAACCCTTCAAATAAATAGATCACTTTGGGAGAAAGAATTTCAAATTTGTTATGATTTAAAAAAGGAAGAGTTTTTTCTGCCACGAAGTAAAAATTTGGAACCTTATCAGATACCCGTATATAAATTAATGGATACCAGGGCTTCGTATACTTTCCAAAGAAACCTTCAGGATATGTACTATAGTGATGATGACATAAATTTATATTTGGACAGGTATGAAAAATTAGGGAGCACTTTGATAGATTTTACTCTTCCATCAATTGATATCACTGGTGGAACTATAGAAAAAGCCGTAGACATTTTTTCAAGGTTAAATTCAAAAGGTTCAATTATTTCTCCGGATTGGATAGTCTCTGCGCGCACGTATAATCGCCAAGATGATTTTAGACTAGGTACTTTGATTGATGAACTTTTGGTAGATTTAAAAAAATATAATTTTGAAGGCATAAAACGTGAATTGGTACTGCAATGTATACAAAGCTCTTTTGGTAAATTGTATTTAGATGTTTCCATAGAAGAAGTGCTCCAGGAAATTAATTTTACACAGCAAACTAGGAAAACGCTATTGAGTATCAGAAAAGCTGTGAAATTCTTGTTTGAAGAGTTAAGTGTTGTTTATAGTAAACTACTTCCTGCCAGTATCCAATTAGTGTTTCTTACTGAATTCTTTAATTTAGTTTCGGAACCGACAAGAAAGCAGTTAGATGATATGAAAAAATGGTTTTGGATAACTACCTACTCAAATTATTTCACCATTTATTCTCCAAGTAAACGAAAAGAGGCATTTACTCATTTTCAGCTATATTGTAATAGAGAATACCTTGATCCAGTATACTATGATAGGCCGGGAGGTAGATTTTCAGCTCCTGATTTACCAGAAAAAATAACTTATGGAGGAGTTAGAGCCAACGCATATGTTTTATTTTTATTGAATTATGCAAATGATTTTCAGCCAATTGATTCTGAAGAGGTTGAAGGAATAAGAATTTTCAATTTATTTGGGTTTAAATCTAGGCCCGAAAACATCGTGCCATTATTGGTCTATGTAGATCCTTTTGATAAAAACAATAAAATTCCTAAATTTAAGACATCTTCTTTGGAATCTTGGTTAGGACGTGGAGAAAGTTATCCTAGATTTTTTATTGGACCAGAAGCTGAAGATTTTGATATTTTGTCGGATAAAGAGGTTGACACACTTTTGGATAATAGGGCCTCAGCAATAAGTCTTGCAGAACAGGCATTTGTTGAAAGCTTAGAGATTAACTATAACGACGAATGGTCGTACAACTTTTAACTTCTTATATTATGAAGTCTCGAGTAACTTGGTTGTAAAACTATAAATTCATGTTAATCAAATTAGATATGGAAAATGTAAAGGTTGATATATCTTCAACAGCAATTGAAAAAGGAATAGATTTAATCGCTGGATTTATTGAAAAACTTGCTGGTTCCTCATTGGAAGAAGCCGGCCTATTGCTTGCTGACCACGTCAAATTACGACGCTTAAAAAATCAAATAAAGATATTCTCCAGTGCAAAGAAAATTGCCGAAGAAAATAATTTTAAGATTAAGCAAATAAACTTAAAAATGCTTGTTCCTTTATTGGAATTTTCATCACTTGAAGAAGATGAAACGCTTCAGCAAAAATGGTGTAATCTCATCGTGAACTTCAGTGATGAATCTCAAAATTATGAATCATCAATTTTTCCATTTATCTTAAATCAATTATCATCAAGAGAAGTAATGGAATTGGATAAATTGAAGCTAATTGAACAAATTGAAGTTAATCGACAGAAAAGAATAGCAAGTACTAAACTTTCAGACATTGAAATTTCCAACCTTATTCGTCTGGGAGTACTTGAACGCATTATTATTGAAGGTTTTCCGTTTTATGAGCCCGACGGTTCCGTATATTATACCGTTTCTGCACTTGGTAAGGAATTTATAAATTGTTGTTCGAATAATAGAAAAAATAATGGTGTCAATTGACACCATTATAATTTTGTTTTAGATCATGATCATTAAAGCTCTTGTAAATACAAATTTAGTTTATCTTTAAAAAACTTTGCAGATATGTCATCTTCGAAAAAATCCGCTACATATAAATTTTTAAATAGTATTTTCATTACGGGAATAGCGTCAACGTCCTGGAACATTACTTCCTTTATATATTTTAATAGAGGAATTAAATATTGGTCTCTATCATCGCTGTATTGACTTTCAAAGTCAAAAACTTGATTAATCAAATCAGATAGCATTTCGTTATGTAAAACATTACCATCCATCTGGTTCAGTGGACTTAAGGTTTTGGAATTGCAATCAAAAGACAATTGTAATCCTGTGGCTCCTGATACATTTTTAGTAGCAGCTTGAGCAAATTTCTCAGCTATTAGAATTAAACTTTTGATTTGAACATTTTGGACTGAAGAATTGGGATGTATATGCATGGTAATATTACTTTTTCCAAACATAAGAATTAAATATCATTTATTGTAGGTATAAGTACCTGTTGTTAATTTTTTCATCAACTATGAGGCATTAATTTTTTAGTTCCTGAAACGGAAAGTCAAAACAAACTGTTTGTGGAAAATCTTATTGGTTTTTGTCTCTATTTATTAATTTATCATTGGGTTTAAAATACATTGTATTGAACAGACCAGCATCAATTAGTACCAAATGATTTGAATTTACAAGCTGAATTATGTAAGTTGTAATCATATTTGGGGCCGATGGACCAGTTGTTAGTTTTGTAGTGTGGCTTTCCAATAACAGCAAATCTATTCCGTACTTCGTTCCTTCGATTTTCCACGTGCCTCTGTCATTTGATATGTGGTTTGTTTTGAAACCCGATTCAAGAGTGTAATTTCCATTAGTTTCGAATGTTATTGTTCTAATCATCTCAGTATTTCTGTCTGTACAGGTACCATTGTTAATTGAGATGCTATCACATTTTTCGCCATCTCGGCCTACATCTTGGTATATTCGCCAAGTTGCAATAATATTTGTATGTGCTTCTAAGTTTCGGGTGGAAAAAGAAGTATTTTCAACTATTGAATCTTTCTTGGCCAACAAGTGAACGGGTTTATCATTGATGTTATTCGTTCCTGTTTGATTACAGCTGATTATAAATGGAATTAATAGTATTGTAAATAAATTTCTCATCTTTTAATTTTTTTCATTTTAGTTCTTTTAAGGTAGTCATTTGATCGCTCACAATTCCAGCTTTCAGAATTTAGATTCGTTTCCTATAGTTCAAGATTTAAATTTTATTTTTTATTGATTATTTGCTTTTTTATGCTTGCAATATCTGATTTGATTGTATCAATATCTTTTTGGATATCAGACTGAAATGAAAGTGATTTGTCAATATCTGCAGTTGATTCCTCTTTCTGCTTAAATTCTAGTTTCATTTCGTGCATAACTTCATTATTTTTAGTTACACCTATACCTGCACCAATCTTCCATATGTTGAATGTTAGGGATCCATCTCCTTCTACAGTAATAGAATAAGTTATATCAATGGTAAAGGATTCCTTTTTGAGGTCTGCGAATTCTTTGAGATCATTTTCGAATTTTTCAGCAGCGCCTATTATTGCATCAGATAAATGTGAAGCACTTTTTCCTATACTAGGCGGAGCATTCTTTGCCTCGGGTTTTTTCATTATAAAAGTATAGCCAAAACTATTTGTAGTTTCCTTCGACCCCGAACCTGCAAAAATTAATACTGCGACATTACCTGCTACTTTAGTTTTATTGGTAACCGTAAAAGTTAACTCGGCACTGCTAATTTCTATATTTTTAATGCCTTCTCGTTCAAGCCTTCTCATCGCTTTGGCGTACTCTAATTTTAATAGTTCAGTTATTTCCTTAAGAGGATATTCTTCTGCTGATTTTTCAGAGTTGTCTTGAATGACGGGGGAAGATGGTATATTTCCTGTTTTGCATCCTAATACCATTAAGGCAATAAATAAAAATGGTAAATTTTTCATAGAAATTAATTTTAAGTTAAATCAATATATAATGGTATTTAGTCAATAGTCAGGTCAATGGGAAAAATCTGGTTTACTAAATGTTTAAATTTAAAAAATGAATACCTGTCTACATTATTTTATTTGCTATTTGGCATTTAGAAAAAATGTTGATTTGGCTAGTAGGAAAAGAAGATTAAAAAAATATGAATTACTGGAGGTCTTTTTTGCAGTAGTAATTAATAGTACAAAAGAAATTGAATGTGCAAGAAAGATGTTAGGTCTAAATTAATAAAAAGATAAGTTTTTCCGTGTAAAAAAACGATTAAATACCGGTTAAATCCGTTGTATTGTAAGTTTTGTTATTAAGATAACATTTGGTTATTTTTGATGACTAAACTAAAGATGAGCAAATAACTAATAAATAAAAACCTATATAATTTTTATAACCATGGCAAGCAAAAGAATCTTTGAATTAATAAGAAAGGAGGAAGTCGTTTTATTTGCAGGAGCGGGAATGTCAAGATATGCGGGATTTCCATCCGGAGGTGAACTGGCCGATATTCTTCACAAGAATCTTTCAGATGATATAAAAGGCGATGTAGAGCATACTTGGAACCTGCCAAAGCTCTGCGAGGATATTTTTTTACTACAAGGAAATAAGAGTTATCTTATTGATACATTAAAACAGGAATTCAAAAAAAAGCCAAAAACAACTGAGACTCATAAACTGCTTGCAGGTATACCACATTTCCGAACTATTATTACAACAAATTATGATACTTTAATAGAGCTGGAAAATGATCGCATTGAAGTAATAAGGACAAGTATAGATTATGCCAGTGCAAAAAAAGATGAGCAGATGCTATTTAAGATCCATTCCGACTTCAGTGATATAGAAAATATTATATTGACCAGTTCTGACTATCTAAATTATTTTACGCAGCAAAGCGAAAGTACGGTATTTTGGAATGCTGTTAAGGATCGGCTTGCATCCAATCATATATTATTTATTGGATATTCTCTGGATGATCTGAATGTTCAGGATATGATTAAGAAAATAATATCGCAGCTGGGCGATTATAAAAAGGAAATGTATTTCGTCGCTCCATCTCTAGATCGTGTTAAGCAGGCATTTCTGCAGAAGCATAACATTAAACATATACAATCAACAGGAGAGGATTTAATAAAGGAAATAGACGAAGATATTAGGCAAAATTTTTTACCAGACCTTGCAAAGGGCATAGGAAAAGCAGATACAGCATTGAGCTTTGCAAATGCAAGGCATCTTGGCATTGAGCTGAAGAAGGGAGAAACGGGCATTGATATTGGAAATGTCAAGTCGCTAGATGAAAATAGTGCATACCATATAGATCTTAAACTAAAGCTTGAAGGAGACAAAAAAGACCAATTTTTTAAATTTATAAATAATAAAACCTTCGATGAAATCAATTTGGAAGGTGAAGTGCTTCAAGAGTTAAGTTTTATGATGAAAGATCTTCGGATCAGAAATGAAGAAAGTATTTCGCGTATGACGCTGCAAAAGAGGCCCGCATTTAATTGCAAAATAAACATTGCTTTTGAAGACGATTTTGAAGTAGATGATTATCCGTTTACCTTATCCGCAATCAGTCCAGAAGTAAATGAGAGTCACTTGAAGATTGTTGCTAATGGATTTACATTACTTATTAAACTGAAATTTGATCCAATAAATGACCAGAACCGTTTTAATATGGAAGTAATTCCGCCTGATAATATAAAAAGTACGAACATAGGACTTGATTTCTATAAGATTTTGTCTAGAATAACTTCTAATTTAAAATTTAAGATTTTCAGAGAAGGGAAACTATTTTTTGCTTCGGAACAATTTCCTCTTCCTTTTACAAAGGACGCATTTGAGGCTGATGCTTTTTTAGATTATTTCAGTAATCTTAAAAAGATTGAGAAATTTTTTAATAAGAAGTTTTTAGATATAAATCTTCAAAATGCAAATAAGGAAGGTGTCAATCTGCTGCTGGCAAAAGCTGATAATAAAGCTTTAATGTATGATTTTAAAGGCGTTAGGGTTACTGCAATAGATGCAAATGAACTTGAGGTCTTAAAGTGTATTGGAAATAGTGAACAAGCTTTGGTTTTTGCTGATAAGAAAGAAACTGCCGTTAAACTGCATGGTGAAGAATTTGATCTTGAATTCATACAGGACATTATTGAGGAACCAGTTATTTTGAATCCAGAAGTTTTTGAAAATTACAATAATGAAGATATTATAATTGGAAGTAAAACCAACAAAATAATACGAAGGTTTTCAAAAGACAGACTTGACCCATCATAGCTTAGGATTTTAAAGATGTTCTACATTATTGACCAGTTAAAGCTTGAATAATCCGATAGGGAACTTCAGGAATGATATGAATGTTTTTGAAACAATTGTAAGATTTAAAAGCCTTTAAACAATAGTGTTTAAAGGCTTTTGTTTTTAAATTTTCTTTTGTTGAAAGCTTCATCTAGTACACGAAGATGATTCGCTACCTGTAACAAAAGCTCCAGCAAATAGTTATGTGAACAGTACTTAATAACAGACATTACGAAGTACAGCTTTTCGAAATTTTAAGTTTTCGAGTTTTAGTAATTTTCGTGGAATAAATACGAAAAACTTTCGAAACTTTCGAAAAAATACAGGATATTACTTTATTAATTTCAGCTATTCAGCATTTCGATTCTGGTCGAGATTAAATTGATCAGCTTTTCCTTTTGCTCTTCAGGCAAGAAACTGTTTTCAATCCACCAGACGGCTTTGTTTATTCTTTTTGAAAATATTTTATACGTGTTCTCGATTTGTTTTTCAGTAAGTCCCAAGCTTTTTCCCAATATTGCAAAATCGCTTTTTCGAAGCTTGTTCCTCTTTCCGTTAACAGCCAGGCTCAATTGTTCGTTTTCATTTGGGATTACCAGATAGGTGCTCACCAGGTCATATGCAGGGCTGATAGTAAAAAGTCCATCTTCCTGCTCCAGCATTGAAAAGTTTTTTAAGTGCATATCTGCATTGCCGGTAACAAAACTAAACACAATTATTTCAAAATATCTGAGAGAATCTAGACCCGCTTGGGAAGAGTACTGCCTGATAGTTTTTCCTGTTTTTTCATGGCTTCCTTTGTATTTCCCCTCGGTCAGGGTTTCGGTAAGCTGGCATAGATCTTCACAGGCTAATTTCTGTTCATCATTACGGTCGAAGCGTTTAGTTAAATATGCGAGATTTCCGCTAGGCAGTCTCACTAAGCCATGGTCAGCTGTTTTTATTCCGAAAAGCTGTGCCAGATGCATGCACAAATCTTCATTTTCTGGCAGTGATTGATGTGTGTCACTTTGTGGCTTGAAAATATAATTGCTCTTATTATCAATTATTGTAAAACGAATATTATTTTTTCTGCCTTCCAACCAGAGGCTCAATTTAGGCTGAACTCCGGTTACAGCGGCTTTTGTATCAATTATTTCTTTGGCGTATGATACAAGTTTTTTGTCGTCTATTTCGATTTCAGGCATTTTTTTAATGCCAAAAGTATTTTGCAGACATTTGGGATGAAAATCAATTTCATCATCAGGTAGTTCCTTGTAGCAAAGCAGGCATTTCATGAGTTGGTGGTTATGCTTATATCGCCGATACAGTCTCGGCAAAGAGTTAGTAATAAGCTCATTCGGTCTCTCGCATTAAGTTTCCAGTTCTCTATGGCAATTTCAAGAAGCCATCCTTCCGGTATTAATCCGTCAAAAAAGGGGATCATATTTTTGTCAGTAAAAAATTCAGTTCTTAATGGCAGCGTTCTGCTTACAGGACCATATTTTGGCGATTCTAAGTATTTTTCATCATATTGAAAAAAAAATCCATTTTCATCTTCCCAGATAGTTCCTGCAAATAAATCTTTTTTGTAAACGTTTCCTCTTTTCATATCTGTTCTTCTATTTCTTGGATATCGTCATGTTGGATTATCTCTGCTGTATAATGTTTTAAGTTATTGTTTATAATGTGGTTGCTGGAGATAAATTCCCATCCTGAAATTGTACCTTCCTTGGGGTCTAAAATTTCACTCAGTAACATTCCATATTTTGAGACTTTGTTCTTTAAAGTGATTTTGACACTTTTGTTTAGATAAGTGCTATATATTTGATATGGATTTAAAGTCTGCCTTGTAGGTGTGAGTTCAAAGCCGAATAATGAAAGGACTTGTTGGACTTTATCAAGCTGTACCGTTTCTTTACCCTGTTCCAATTCGCGGATAAAGCGCAGACCAACACCGGCTTTTGCGGCCAACTCTTCTTGCGTAAAACCGTATCTTTTACGGTAGTACTTAATAAATGGAGATAAATTGCTCATTTTCTATACCTTTTCGGGTATAAAAATACAATATTTTTTTTAAAAAGTCCCGTAAAGGTATAAAATTTTTAAAAAGTTAAAGAAAAGTCCCTTTCGGGTATATATTTTGGAATTTGTGCATTAATGATCCCGATCGGGTATCTTTTGCGGTATATATTAATTTTATTAATCTTCCAATCCCTTATAATATCAGTGTTTTCAGTCTGTTTTTGCTTTTTATAAATTCAAAAATGTAAGGGTTGTATAATTCTTTATAAAAAGCAAAAACAGACTAGGCGAAGTTAGTTATTATTTTTTAAATTTTCAAGTGTCAAAATGCCTAGTTTTAAAAATTGACCGTTAAATTATTGATTGGTATTTAGAGGTTTACGTTTGTTTTGTGTAAACAAATTTGTTTATATTTGTACTGTGGAAAAGAGTTTTGAAAAATATAAAGGAATACATCCTGGAGCAGTAATTAAACGTGAGCTGGAAAAAAGAAAACTGGCACAGCGCCCTTTTGCGCAATCTGTTGATGAATATCCGCAGACTTTAAATGCTATCATTCAGGGAAAAAGGAATCTTAACACTTCCACGGCCCTAAAGATTGAAAATGCGCTTCATCTAGAAGAAGGCACACTTATGATTCTACAGGTGTATTTTGATATTGAAAAAGTAAAAGAAACCAGTGATTCTTTTAACAATCACCCCAATGTTACAATATTTAGAACAAGTTTGTTCTGGGATACCGATATTCATAAAATTAAGTGGGAAAAACAGTATGGGGCAGTTATCCAAAGAGTTTTTGAACGCGGTAATATCAGTGAGAAAAAAGAAACAGTACGTTTTTATGGATCTTCCAGAATAAGACCAGTGCTGAAAAAAATGAAGGAGGGCAAAAAAAGCAGATCAAGTAAAATTAAAAAACGATGATTCATTGGGAGACAGTTAATGAACTGCTAAAAGAAAGCCTTTTGGAACTAATGAACGCAGAAGAATTCAAAGATTTTCGTTTAGTCGGAGGAACTGCTCTCAGTCTGCATATGGGCCACAGGATTTCCATCGATATTGATCTTTTTACAGATAGCGAATACGGTTCAATTGATTTTGAAGCCATTGAAGATTATCTGTTTGCAAATTTTGCCTATGTAGATACTGGCTTTGGAGGGATCGTTGGAATGGGAAAATCTTACCTGATAGGGTCAGATCCTGACAACACTGTAAAACTTGATGTCTATTACAGCAATGATAGCTTTCTGTATGATGCGGTTGTAATTGATGGTGTACGGCTGGCTGTAGTAGAAGATATCATTGCAATGAAATTGGATGTAGTTTTGTATGGGGGACGCAAGAAAGATTTTTGGGATCTTCATGAACTGCTTCCTGATTATCAAATATCTGATATGCTTGAACTACATAAAAAGCGTTGCGAATATACGCATGATAGAGATATTATCTTAAGCAATTTTGTGGATTTTGGTTTTGCTGACGCTGATTTAGACCCAATATGCCTAAGAAAAAAACACTGGGAGTTCATAAAAGAAGATATTCAAGAGGCAGTTAAAGCTCACTGATGAAAATTGGGATAAAGTACTTCTAATTATACTACAGCCTTTTCTTCCATAGTAGAATTCTATTAAAATGCATTTAAAGTTTTAAAAACTATCAAAGCAGTGCCTTCGTGTGTGGAATGCTACATTATTTTGGCAAACTAATTTTCGATCTAGGCTGAACACTAATATATAACTGATTAAAGCTTGTAAAATTATGTACAAAAATCCATATAAATCTTTATCTGTAATTGATGAACTAAATTCTATATATTCTAAAACTAATTCCTTAGATCTGGCATCAAAACTGCGAACAAGTACAATCACAAATATGTGGGCAGAACCAAGAGAATCTATGGCAATCAAGGCCGCTTTTGGAAGTATATCACAGATGATGGCATCTATTGACAGAGCGCCACAGGTTCAAAACAGTGTAATGGCCGCTTTCGGGAGTATCTCGCAGCGTACAGCCGCAATGCTGAGCAGTTATCAAAAGCCAGCATCTATGGTTAATGCTTTAAGTTCATTGAGCAATTCTTTTGCATTAATGAATGGGACATATTCAGCCGCTAATAGCTTAACAGCTGCTTTGTCCATTCAAAAAGGTCTAAATCTGCGACAAAGTGCAGGAATGGATATCTTCAGGGCTTACGATATATCTAAAAGTTTAGTTTCAGTACAGGCAGGGCAATTACTGAAGCAGCATAATCCTTTTAGAAATGAAGTATTTCCGAATTATGAGGCAGATTTTGATACAGCAAACGAAGAGCTCAACATGGTGTCAGCTTCCATTCGCAGGTATGCAGCAGATATTGAGAATGTCCTTTCGGAGTTTGATGAAATTGACGAAGATGAGCTCTATGAAGTAAAACTGAATCTTGACAAGGCAATAAAGCAGGATTTGGCAGTTGGAACTTTGGTACCTCTGACGCTTTATGTTTTGGAAAAGATAATGGAGAATTATAACGCAATATTCCAAAAGCTTGCTGCTGCAGAAAACTTTAGTGAAAACTATCTGCAAGAAATACTTCGTTCTACAAATCCTGATTCCGAACAATTTTCAGGAAAAGCATGGATTTTTATGCTTATTCTTACCACTTGGGCGACAACGTGCAGTTATGAGTTCGTTAAAAGCAAATTTAACGCTAGCAAAAACTTAGAAGGATTTTCAACGGATGTTTATACAGCAGAAAGCAAAAAGGTATTGGAGAAACCACATGGCAACAGTATAGAAATCTGCATAATCCCTAAATCTACTAAAGTGCAGTTGCGTCAAATTAAGGGACAGTACATATACATCGGATTTATCCACGAAAACAAGTTTAAGACTGGTTGGACAAAAAACGAAGATTTTACCAATTAGAAAAATTGCACATATTTAAAGGCAATATCGTGGAGTCGACCATACCCTAACTCGTCATATTTCCTGTTACGCTTTCCAACTACTTGATTAGGTGTAGATCATTTTTTGATGCCTTTAAAAGGTGAACTGATAGATGTTACGCAATACGATAGAAGGGCGAACGCTTTTTGGGCGCTGCAATTTGCTGCATTTCCTGACTTTCTATCTTTTTTCTTTTGAAAGTACTTTTGTTAATGTTTACATGTACCTAATATTTTTTCGGTCTGAGTGCATGCTAACAGGATTTACGTATCCAATTTTTGAAACAACATTAAAATTAATAATCACTACGCAAAATAATTGCGTACTTTGAACATAATTTCGCTTGTAAAAGAAAGAGATCGTAATGGCAGCTTTTCTTTATAAAACTATTTGACAACTTATTAAAACTGAAAACATCATGAAAATTCATTTTGAAAAGCCGGTAGAAATACAAGATACAGAGATTTATAAAAAATTTGAAATTGAGTATTCTCTAAATTCTCAGTTTCTTGCAGACTTTACTAATTTGAGAAACTTTAGCGGAAGAATTATTAGTTTTATAACAGATAAAAAATGTCTTACCTTTCATGCGCATCTGCTGGAAAACTCTGTAAAAACAATGCAGAGCATAAAGCTGTGTTGTTCAATTGGAAGCTTCGCTGATGCAAATAGTCTTATCAGAAGACTGCGAGATGATCTGCTATTGTATGTTTATCTACTTTCCATAATTAACCAGCGGGAACCGTTTACTAAAAAATCTCTTGAAAACCTTAAGATAGATGATGCCGAGAAATTTGCAGAAAGCTTTCTGTCGATGGAGTTCAATACGGTGCTAAGCGCAGATGAACAGGCAGTTGAAGCATGGCTGACAAGTTCGGTTGAGACGCTGCCACCTGATGTAAAAAAGAAGCTTAGTTTTGCCAATTATATGCAGGTGCTAAGAAAGGATGAAAAGATAAAAAAGATCTTAAATGATTATAATCTTAAAGATTACTGGGGAATTTTGAGCGCCAGATTAAATAATTACATGCACAATAATGGAATTAAGTATACGCTACATAATACTGTTAGAGGGCATGACAAAGATTTGGAAATTTATTTGCAAAATATAAATATTAGGATTTCATACATTCTGAGCATTTTTTTAGTTTTAATCAGTATGATCGATTCAGCGCTTATGTGTTCCGGGGAAATAGAGGATTATATGGACATGGGGCTTGAGCCTCATGAAAACTGTCAATACGAAATAGCGCCTTTCATTCAAAATTACATAGATGAAAAGGTGGCGAAACTGCATCCGGAATTAAAGCAGTATCTTAAAGATAACAATAACTACGGAATGATAATAGATTAATGAATTGATAAAATCGAACGAACTTTACTTCGAAAAGTAGTTGTAATATTTAAAGGATGATAGGACTCAAGAAATATATAGAAGAGCAAATTCATTTTAATGAAGAAGAATTAGATGTCTTTACTTCTTTATTTGATGAGGTCTCTCTTAAAAAGAACCAATACTTTGCTACCGAAGGGGAGTTTTCCTCTAAACTCGCATATATTTCAAGCGGTGTAATGAGGGCATTTTATCGCGATAAATCGGGAAAGGAGTATAACAAAACATTTTTTACTTCAGCAAGCTTTGTTGCCGCTTATTCATCTATTACAAGCGGAGAGAAAAACTTGATTAACATCCAATGCTTAGCAGACTGCATTTTATTGGTTGCTGATTTCAAGCAAATAAGTTCTCTCTATCCAAAATATCCTAAGATTGAGAGTCTTGCCAGAATTATTGCTGAATATAAATTCTCCATTAAAGAGAAACGCGAAATTGAGCTTGTGACTCTTGAAGCGTCTGAACGGTATGAAATCTTCAAAAATGAACATCCTGGTTTAGAAAACCTGATCAGCCAATATCATATTGCTTCCTACCTAGGAATTTCTGCCACTCAGCTTAGCAGAATTAGAGCCAAAAGGTAAAATCTTTACATATGTAAATGCTTTTAAGAATCCTTCTAGTGAAATTTGCTGTAAATCTCACTAGAATGAAAATAAGCGGAAATAAAATACTTATAACCGGTGCTACCTCGGGAATTGGCAAGGCACTGGCAGAGAAATTTTGCCAATTGGACAACATTGTTGTTGCTATAGGCCGCAATGAAACGCGCCTCGAGGAGCTTTCAAGGCATGATGGCCGAATGATCCCATTTAAATGCGATGTTTCATCTCCATCGGATATTAATGCACTTTTGAAATTTTTGAAGAAAGAGCACCAGGATTTGAATGTATTGATCAACAATGCTGGCATTCAATATGATTTAAGATTTGATGATGAGAGATATACCGCCCAGAGTATTGACGCGGAAATAAGCACCAACATAAGTGGTCCAATTAAACTAATTTTCGGTTTGCTTCCGATATTGGAGAATAACCTCAATTCTTCTATTGTAAACGTTTCCTCAGGGCTTGCGATTGTACCTAAAGCAAGTTCTGCAGTGTATTGCGGCACAAAAGCGGCGATTCACATCTTTTCAAAATCATTGAGGTACCAACTAAAAAACACTAAAGTTTTTGAAATAATTCCTCCCTTGGTTGATACGGAAATGACAAAGGGCAGGGGTAAAGGAAAGATTGAGCCACATATTCTGGTTGAAGAATTTATAAAGGCGTTTAGGAAAAACAGATATGAAGTAAATATTCATAAAGTGAAACTATTAAGAATCATCAATAGAATCAGCCCAAAATTAGCGGAGGCACTAATAAAGTCTAGAACCAGTTAAAATCAATAAGTATGGCAAAAATCCTTATAATCTTAATCTTAGCGGTTACAAACAGTGTCTTTTCGCAAAGCAAACGAATATTGTTCATTTTGAGTTCAGCCGACATACTGGAATTGAATAATGGCGAAAAATCGAGACAGACCGGCGTATTTTTGAACGAGTTTTATCTGGCATTTAAATCGATAACTGACTCAGGGTATCCGGTGGATTTCGCTACTCCAAGTGGGGATATGTGCTCAATAGATCCTGAGGGGATAAAAGACAAGTACTGGGATAAAAATCTGGCTTTAAAAAGAGAGGCTGAAAATTTTATTGCTACAGACAGTATTTTCAGGCATCCCATATCGCTCGATGAGGCAATTTCGAGAAAAACGGATTATATAGGACTAGTCATACCTGGAGGACAAGGTATAATGGTTGACCTGAAAAATGATATCCGAATCCCAATGATCTTGAAATATTTTGCGATGGAAAAGAAGCCGACTGGGCTAATTTGCCATGCGCCAAGCCTGCTTCTTACAATGCCAAAGGAAGAAAATCCATATATTGGTTTTAATGTGAATTCAGTTTCTCCGGTTGAGGAAATTGTAATTGAAAAATTTATTATGAAAGGCAGGCCAAAAGAGAGAAGGATAGCATGCCAATTGAAAAGAATTGGTTTAAGATACAAAAGCGGGCTCCCAAAGTCAAATTATGCGGTAAAAGACAGAAATTTAGTAAGCAGCCAGAATCCTTTTTCAGGAACAGTCTTCAACAAACTTTTCCTGCAAGCTTTGACAGAATACATGGAGTCCAGCTTGTGCAAATAGGCATTAAGGGTTAGTTGACCGATAGAAGTTAAGAATCGATTTTCAATATTTTCTAAAGCATTGGTCTGCAGACAATAATGGCGTTGCTTAAACCGCGAATTCCATGGTTTTTCTTATTAATAAATTCTGTTATTTGCATTTTTTTTATGGATAAGCCGCATTTTGTTCTAGAAATATTTAAATATTCATACAATTAATTGATTTCTTGATCTAGTTTAATGAATTTGATAATTTAAAAGCTAATCTTTACCAGTCAAAATAAGGCAGTAGATATGAACGACGAAATACTAAGATTAAAAATTGATTTAGGCTTGTTAAATATATTCACGCTTATTCCCAGTTACATGGAATGTAAAGAAGATAAGAAAGTTTCAAACGGAAATGTGGCGGTATGTATTATCGATCAGAAGGGATCTATTTATGGACGTATGTACTGCAGCAATAAAGTGCGAAGGAGAAACTCATTTAAACTAGCTTGGCTAAAAGCAAGCCAGGTCTGGCTCACCGGGGTTCAAACTGGCTTTTATGAAAAACTCTATTTTAATGACGTGGTTGATGATGATAACGGGGTTGAAGCGCCAGATCTTGTGGGATGGAAAGGAGGACAGCCCATAACGCTTTCCGACGGCACATCACTAAGCATTGGATTTAGTGGGTTCAGGGGAGAAAGCGATCTTGAAATTGTTACAGAAGCATTTAAGGATATTTAGAAAATATTAAAACAATGCATATTTGATGGAATCTACATGTGGTAAGTTGTATTTGATACGCTTATTTTAGAACGATAATGTTGAAAAATGTACTGTGATCTTCCTAATAAAACCTTTTAGAGTAAATTAGGTCCAAACAGATTCAATTAAGCCAGGCCTAAAATGAGTAAAGAAGTAATGAATGTAATTTTTGCCTTTTCCTTCGTGTTTTTGTTTTCCATTCCGATGATAAGAGGACAGGAAATTCATGGAAAAATGCTTAGTGGATTGATAATTTCGGATTCGATTCCGCTAGAGGGAGCTGTCATTACTAACCTGAACAGCAAATTGCAGGCAGTTTCCGATCATAGTGGCCGTTTCTATTTACACGCTAATAAAGGTGAAAACCTAAGTTTTTCTGCTTCAGGGCTCAAGACGATAACAGAACTTGTCAACCAGAATATGCTGAACTCTGATCCTTATACATTTTATATGGAAGCAGCGGCCAATGAGCTAAAAGAAGTGATTATAAAGCAATATCCGGAAATTAACGCTGAAAAACTTGGCATAACTAAACCTGGGCAAGTTAAATTTACGCCGGCAGAAAGAAAACTATATTCCGGTTCTTCTGGAATAGTTGGACTTATTAATTTATTTTCAGGTGAATTAAAAACATTGAAAGCGAATGTAAATGTAGAGAAAAAAGAAAATTCGCTGCAGAAACTTGACCATCTACTTGAAGATAAGTATTACACGCAGGATTTAAAAATACCTGCTGAACTTATCAAAGGCTTTAAGTATTACTGTATTGAAGATGATGAATTTGTCAAGACCCTGCGTTCAAAGGACAGATTCGTGTGCATGTTTTTAATTATCGAACTCGCTTCTGAATATAACAGGAAACGAGCCGAAATCAACGAGTAATATTTTGCGGCAGAAATTAATAGGAAGCATTTATTGCTCCAAAATCTGCATTTTGCCCGAAAGCGCTGCTGGATGAAAAGCAGACTCATTTTATTTTTAACACCCCCGATTTTATTGGTCTGAATCTTTATGCCAATTGCTTTCCTACTTAAAATTTGTACTCAAGCAAATTTGATATATGCGTGAACTTTATCAGATTGTGCTGATCTGTTGGTTGTCGGTAATCTTGTATTTACAAACTTTGAAAGAAATGTAATCCTCTTTTAAATTTTAGATTTCTCGTAATCCTCGTTTTATTTTAACCTTATTTAAGGTTCAAGAGAAAATTTTCTAACTCTTTAAGCGCTATAGGAATTCTATAGCTTTAACGTTTTGCATTTTCAGAGCTTATTTTCAATAGGTAAAAATGATCTTTGAGAATTTAAATACTCTAAGAAGAAGGGATTCTTGAATTCGGTTTTATAATTTGTTACATGTCCCATAATTTAATGCTTAGCTTATAATAAATACAGCTTAACGAAAATTTCCACTCTGATTGTGCCCTGTTGCAAATGTCGGAAGAGAATAGGAAGCGTTTCATTGCGGTCCTTGAACATGCGCCTTTTATTTCTTCCTTTTTTCCGGCACTGGGTTAATCGAACCTCTAATTTGCATGTCTCTCGAAAGAAGCCCAAACGATGAAAATATAGATTTTGGGACAAGTGTGCCTGTTTATATTTGTTATATGGGAAGATACAATTTTATGAGCCATCTAATTGGAGTCTCTTCCATTTCTTCTTCTTAAATACATTTTTATTTTATGCTTTTTTTTTTTATACTTAGTAAATAGACTAGTATTGAATAGCAGTTACAGAGCCAGCAAAATCTTATTTGCTGGTTTTTTTATATCTATTCAGAATTAAAATTCATCATGCGAAAAACCCTTTTGTTTGATTGTTTATTCCCAGTTAAAAATATTCAAAATTTGCAAAATTAATTGATTGCCATTTTTCTGTAAAGCAGATTAATCGTAGGAAATTTATATTAAAAAGGGAGGAATTTAACTATTATTTTGTCTAGATTTTATGACAACAGTCTTTAAATGTAGTCCAATTTTCGATTTTTTAGGTTGAAATTTGGCATTCTAATTTTTTATTGCATTTATTTTTACGATTAATAAGAAAATAAGCATAAATATTAAGAAAATGTGAAATTATTATTATCATAGTAGCTCAGTTAAAACTTTATTAAAAATTTTCCAATGAATGATTTGGTACTGGTTAATTCATTAAATAAAACTTATCACATTCCAAAATTTGCTGATAATTCAATAATAGTGACTTATCATATTTTTTGGCATCATTTTTTACAATTTTATTTGGTTATACATTTTGATGTGTTTGTATAAAGTGCTGTATAATAGGTTATTATTTTCTTTTTGATGTGCTTGTGTATAGTTTTTTAAATGTATTTTGATGTGTTTTTTTATAGTTTTGGTTTTGTTGTGTGATGGGTTTTTGACGTGAATTTTTTTTCAGAGGCGGTAATTTTTATCCTATATCATTGCAGAAAATTACTAATCACTTAACCAAAATTATTAGAACAATGAAATTAAGAAAATCACTTATTTTTTGTATTTCGTCTCTACTGTTTTCAGTTATCGGAATGGCGCAGGATATTACGATAAATGGAACTATAAATGACGACAGTGGATTACCCGTCCCAGGCGCAACAATTCAAGTCAAAGGATCAAAAAAGGCGGCTGCCTCCGACTTCGATGGGAAATTTCAAATTGAAGCACCGTCCAACGGCGCACTTACAATTAGTTTCGTAGGATTTACTACAGTTACTGAAGCTATCAGCGGAAGAACCAAATTAAATATAGTATTGAAGGCAGCTACCCAGAGTTTGAACGAAGTGGTTGTGGTAGGATACGGTACGCAGAAAAAAGGGTTAGTAACAGGTGCTGCCTCAAATTTTAAGGGTGAGACCCTAAAAGAATTAAATACCGGAACTGCTGTTGAAGCGCTCCAGGGTATTGCTGCGGGGGTCAATATAACAAGAAATAATGGAGCTCCTGGTGCCGGTACAAAAGTTAACATCCGTGGAATCGGAACCAATGGAAATTCAGATCCCTTATATGTGGTTGATGGAGTGTCTGTTGGAAATATTGATTACCTGAGCCCTTCAGATATCGAAAGTATAGACGTACTGAAAGATGCTGCGTCAGCTGCCATTTACGGTTCGAGAGCTGCAAACGGGGTAATTCTTGTGACGACTGTTAAAGGTCGCAAGGGAAGACCAGCACGCATCAGTTATGATTCTTATTTTGGAATCCAAAATGTATATAAAAATCTTGATCCGCTTAATGCGCAAGAGTACATGTATATTATGGATGAAGGACGTGTTAATGATGGACTGGCACCTAATGACTGGAAGGCCATGCTGACTCAAAATGACTGGTTACAGCGAAATTACCCAGGAGCGGGAACTCAATACGGAAACGAAATATGGGATAAGCTTCAGCAGGGCTGGAAAGGCACAAACTGGATAAATGAAATGACCAAAAAAGATGCACCAGTTGTAAACCACTCGCTGAATTTTACAGGAGGAAGTGAAGACATTACTTACTCTCTTGGTATTTCATACTTCGACCAAGATGGTATTATTGGTGGGAATATTGTGGATGCGGGTTTTAAAAGGCTTACTACAAGGATGAACACCCAGATGGTGCTAAAGAAAAATGAAAGCCATAGCATCATTACAATAGGTGAGAATCTTACTTACACAAATTCTACGAACCGCGGCGTTTCAACTGGGAATATCTACGGTAATGACCTTCACAATGCATTGGTTCAGAATCCTTTGATGCCTGCTTACTGGCAGACATCGAAAGACAGGAACATAGATCAGTTCGGGTATTCTCCGACTTTGGACGGGCTAGCGCCAAACCAGACCAACCCTTTGGCAGTTATGTTCTACAGAAGCAATTACAACTATCCAAAAAACAACAGTATCGTTGGAAATGCTTTTCTTGAGGTCGAGCCGATTCTAAACCTTAAGTTCAGAACCGTGTATGGAGTCAATTCATGGTTCGGTTACAGCAGATCGATGAATCCGATCAGCCATTTGGGGGTATATTTTGACGATGCTCTTGAAGGCGCATCACAAAGCCAGTATATGGGAATAAATACTACATGGACGAATACGGTTACTTATAGCAAGCGCTTTGGAAGCCATAATTTAACAGCAGTAGTGGGTACTGAATTATTGCAGAATGACCTAAACACAAATGTCAATGCATCACGAAATGGTTTGAAATTCCCAGGAGATCCTAAGTATGCCTACTTGGACAATACTTTGCCTGTTACGTCAATAAATGATATAAGCGCCGGTGGTATGGATTATGCTGCAGGGGGCGGAGGTATTATGTCATATTTTGCAAGAGCGCAGTATGATTACAAAGAAAAGTATCTTTTATCTGCTACAATGCGTGCTGACGGATCTTCAAATTTTGCTAAGGACAACAGGTGGGGGTATTTCCCATCAGTATCAGCAGGATGGGTAATTACAAAAGAAAATTTCATGGCAGGAACTTCAAAAGTGCTTAATAACCTTAAGCTAAGAGGAAGCTGGGGTCAAAATGGTAACGAAGCAATTCCGAACTTCCAGTACTCGTCGACAATCTTTTATGCTTTCCCTGGATACTTTTTCGGTGATACAAAACCAGTTTCTGGAACAACGGCGTATCCTGCCAGGGTAACCAATCCAGACATCAAATGGGAAACGTCTGAACAGTTGGATTTTGGATTAGATGCCGCATTATTTGACTCAAGATTGGGTGTCACTTTCGATTGGTATAAAAAAACAACCAAGGACTGGCTGGTACGTGCTAAAATTCCTGGAACAGCAGGTGCGGGAGAACCATTTATAAATGGAGGAGATATTCAAAATAGCGGTATTGAATTTTCTGTAAACTGGAAGGACAAGATTGGAGATTTTAAATATGGAGTTACTGTAAGCGGAGCAGCGAACAAAAATAAGATTACAAAAATTGCTAATTCTGACGGAATTATCAATGGACCATCTAATGTTCTTGCTCAAGGGACATCATTTATCTCCAGAGCTGAGGTTGGTATGCCGATAGGATATTTCTATGGTTTTAAAACTGCAGGTATATTGCAAAACCAAAAAGAAGTTGATGCATATGTCGGTCCTGATGGCAAACCATATTTTAGCGGACAAAGACCAGGAGACGTTCGTTTTGTTGACCAAAATAATGATGGTGTGATCGACGAAAAAGATAAAGTTTATTTAGGAAATCCAAATCCTGATTTTGAATTGGGTATACAGTTAAATTTTGAATACAAAAATGTTTATCTGAATACGACATTGGCTGGAAAATACGGAATGCAGGTTATGCAATCTTACCGTTCTTTCTCAGATATGCCAAAGCAAAATTATACAAGTGATGTATTTGATCGCTGGCACGGGGAGGGAACTTCAAACAAAATGCCTCGTTTAAGTTCAGTGTCAAATAACAATACAAATCTGCTTTCTGATATATATATGCAAAATGCTGATTATTTAAGAATCAACAATTTAACACTTGGGTATAATTTCAAAGAAATATTTTCTGACTTTAAGTTCATTTCTAATTTGAAATTTTATGTCGCTGTAAACAATCTTTACACATTTACAAAGTATAAAGGTATGGATCCTGATGTTCGATTTGGAGGAGATGATGGAAATTTCCCTTGGGCAAGAGGAGTTGATTTAGGATTATACCCACAGGCAAGAACAGTTATGTTCGGATTAAATGCTGATTTTTAATTTAAAGACAACGAAAATGAAAAATATTAAATATTTAGCGGCCGCTGCAATACTTTTTACTGCTTCAAGCTGCGACGATTATCTAGACACGGATAATATTACCGAGAAAAGTTTAGAAACTTATTATAAAACACCTCAGGATATAGATGAGGCAATGGCAGGGGTATATAATGCAATCTATACCAACAATGTACATAGTGAGGAGCAGATTGCTGCGAACCTCATGGATAACATGATGCTTGGAGGGGGTGGCCCTGATGATAAGTCTGCTAAATATGTGGACAGCTTTGTTGATCCTCAAGAGGACACCTACTATGATATGTGGGGACAGTCTTATAAAGGAATTGCAAGAGCGAATGCTATTATCGAAAAAACAGAGGCAGCAGATTTTTCAAAGTATTTTCCAACTCCCGCTGAAGCTCAGGATTTTAAAAAACAAGCGATCGGTGAGGCATTATTCATGCGCGGATTCTTTTATTTCAGACTGGCAAAATTCTTCGGAGGCGTCCCTTTGATCACAACGATTGATGGCGTAAAAAATGGTCCTAGAGCTTCTTACAGCGACACTTTTGCCCAAATTGCTTCAGATTTCAAACAGGCAATTGAAACAATGCCGGCCACACCATTTACAAGCATTCCAACATCGAGATATGGTCATGCAAACAAATGGGTTGCTGAGGCATATCTGGGCCGTGTCTTTCTATTTTATACAGGATACATGACTAATATTGAAAAACAGGCAACGACTGAGTTGCCAGTTGCTGGGGGCGCAGCGCTTAACGCAACACAAGTTGCGGCCTATCTTCAGGATTGTATTTCAAACAGCGGCCATAAGTTAGCCTCAGATTTCAGAAACCTTTGGCCATACTCTTATGTAAACACAAGTGCAAAGGCTAATGTACTTCCATGGGCGACAACAGAGAAGCTGGCATGGGTAGGACAAGATGGCATCACACCTACTTTTGGTACAGGGAATTATGAGTCTATGTTTGTTCAGAGATTTTCATTTGGAAATTGGGGATGGAGCAATGGTAATATATACACCAACAGACTTGCATTATTCAATGGGATCAGAGGAAACTCAATGGTACCTTTTGGAGAAGGATGGGGATGGTGTCCGGTTAATCCTAAACTGTTCAGCGGATGGCCTGACGAGGATCCTCGAAAAAGAGGTTCTGTCCTAGAAATGGGCAAGGCTGAACAGGGAACAGCAAGTTATGTTGGTAACAAAGGTGACCACGAAACAGGACTTTACAATAAAAAATATATTTCGCTGCAGCACGATAATGGAGCAGGAAGTAACGTAGGTATGTTTGTACAGATGTACGCCTGGACTAATCCGGACATACAGCTTGCGCATGCACAGGATTTTATTTTGATGCGTTTTGCTGATGTTCTGCTTATGCATTCTGAAATTACGCAGACTCCAAGCGGTATGAATGCAGTAAGACAAAGAGCAGGCTTAGGACCTAAAGGATATTCTTTGGATGCAATAAAAGAGGAAAGGCTGCACGAATTTGCTTTTGAAGGGCTTCACTGGTTTGACTTGATCCGATGGGGCGATGTAAATACTGCTTTTGACGGAACAGTACCGGTTAAAAATTCTGGTGTAGCGGCAGACTATTCTGTTAAGTACAGACCTGAAACCAAAGGTCTGGTGCCGATTCCTGAAACTGAGATGAGGTTGTTGAATGGAGTGTATACACAGAATCCAGGCTGGTAATTTGATATTAACTTATAATAAATATAAATATGAAAATTCATAGACTAAAATATTTTCTTATTGCTTCGTTTATACTGATTTTTTCAGCATGCGATCCAATTGTTGATGAGGAGCATTTGACCAATTCAACAGATGTGGCGGGAGTTAAATTAACAGCTGTCCAAAGTACTCCGGGTGGGAATAAAATCACTCTTAATATGGAAACGCCTGGGGTCACAGGCTATTGGAATTATAATTTAGGAAAGGCACTAACAAATGAAGTTACGTTTGTTTATCCTATTCCTGGAAAAAACACCTTTACATTCGTGGGCACGCTTGGGGGTGAATTTTTTACCAAGACCATTGATGTGCAGGTAAATCAGCTGGATGTTGCTCTTGATCAAGACTGGTATGATTTGGTCAGCGATAACACAGCAGTTGGCAAGACATGGGTTTTTGACAGACAGGGTCCTGGATCATTATGGTGGTTCATGTCTCCGGGAGGAAATCCAGAAGGAGCAATGACTGCTTGGTGGAATGCAGGAAACGATGCGCCTCCGGTTGATGCAGCAGGTAAGATGCATTTTGACCTGAACGGTGCTGCTAATTTCAGCCATTATACAACTGCAACATCAACGCCGGAGAAGGGAAGTTTTGTACTTGATGTGGCAAATAAAAGATTAATGGTTTCAGGCGCCGCAAAAATGCTGGGATCAGCTGCCGGAAATGCAGACGGGGTTTATTCTATTGTTACGCTTACTGAAGACAAGATGGTACTGTATTTAAATAACAGCGAGGCATATGGAACCGGATGGACATTCGTGTTCAAGGCCGAATAGCAACAAAAATCAGATTTGAAAAAGTAGATTAATATTTTCACTTTTTTCTCATCAACCAATCATTATAATTGTTTCATTTTTTTTATAGGTCCTGCTTTTGTTTTTTTCAAATTCTTTTGTCTTTCTGAAAAAGTGCACTAAGATCTGAGATGGAAAAGCGAACATGGCAGGACTCTTAAAGGCAGATTTTACTGCCTAGGATGAAATTTAAAAAGTCAAATTTTGAGTTTGAATTAAGTTAGTTTAAGTTAGTTTACCCAAATAGCCCGTATTCATTTGATTATGGGCTATTTTTTAAGTCAGATGACACCAGCTTGCGATAGGATAGCTGCCGGCTTTCTAAATTAATCTGCAAAATAAACTCTATTAGTATTTTCTATGCCGGAAGGCAATTGCAGTCTTTGAAAGCTGAAAATTATAATTGTACCATATGGCATAAATTGTATTCTGCCAGTAAAGCAAAATGCAAGATTCAGAGGGATTCTATAATTCTCTCTATAATAGCAATATCATTTTAAATCTTTAAACATGAAAAGAATAGTTCTACTATTACACCTGATGATGTCCTTGTCGTTTTTCGGACAGGGATTTCTTCACAGAGACGGACAGAAAATTGTTGATGGAAAAGGGAATAATGTAATACTCAGAGGTCTGGGCATTGGAGGCTGGATGGTGCAGGAAGGATATATGATCCAGACGCAGCCTTTTGCGAGCCCTCAGTATCAGATTAAACAAAGAATCAAAGACCTAGTCGGGGAGCAGGGAACAAAAGAATTTTATGCATCCTATATTGCAAACGGTCTTACAAAAAGAGATGTCGATTCTCTAAAAGCTTGGGGATTTAATTCAATACGTCTGCCAATGCACTATAATTTATACACTCCGTCAATCCAAGAAGAAAAAAATGGAGAAAACACCTGGATTGAAGAAGGGTTTGCTTTAACTGACAAGCTTCTCAAGTGGTGCGCAGACAATAAAATGTATCTTATCCTTGATTTGCATGCCGCTCCCGGCGGACAAGGAAACGATGCAGCGATTTCAGATTTAGACACCACAAAACCCTCTCTTTGGGAAAGTGCAGAAAATCAGAAAAAAATGGTTGCCTTATGGAAGAAACTTGCTTCAAGGTACAGGGACAGTCCCTGGATCGGCGCTTATGATATCATAAATGAGCCAAACTGGAATTTTACAGGCACCAATAAAAATGGCTGCGATGAGAATTCGAATGGCCCCCTTCGCGATCTAATGGTTGCGGTTACTAAGGCGATTCGTGAAGTCGACAATAACCATATCGTGGTGATTGAAGGAAACTGCTGGGGTGGCAATTACAATGGAATCTTTCCGTTATGGGACGATAATATGGTAGTGAGCTATCACAAGTATTGGAATTTTAACGATAAGGAATCCCTTGAAAAAATGCTTGATACCAGAACACGTTATAATGTCCCTATATGGGTGGGAGAAAGCGGCGAGAACTCAAATGTGTGGTTTAGGGATGCCATTAAGCTTATGGAAAGCCATAATATCGGATGGGCATTCTGGCCGATGAAAAAAATTGATAACACTGCGGGAGTAACTTCAGTTACCAAGATTCCTGAGTATGATGTTATACTGAAGTACTGGAAAGACGGTGGAGAGAAACCTTCTCCAGAATTTTCAAAAAAGGCATTAATGAAAATTGCCGATAATTATAAGATGGAAAATGTTACGGTTAAACCTGATGTTATTGATGCCATGTTCAGACAGGTGCAGTCGGATGATTCCAAACCATATAAAAAGCACATTGTTCCGGGCAGAATTGCAGCAACTGAATATGATTTAGGTACAAATGGAGTTGCTTATTCTGATAATGATTTTGTCAATTACAGTTCATCTGGAAAACCTGGGGAGTGGAACAAGGGAAAATCCATGAGAAATGACGGTGTGGATATATTGCCATGCGGTGATACGGGGTCCAACGGATTTCAGGTTTCATTTATTGAAGATAAAGAATGGCTTCAGTATACAGTGCAAGCGGGAAAGGAAGGAAACTATAGTGTTGCAGTTCGTTATTCAAGCCCGGAGACGGAAGGAAGACTTCGTATTGAACTTGAAAACGGAACCGCATCAGAATATATTTCACTGCCTTCTACTGCAGGCAAGGATAAATGGAAAACTGCCGTTCTTGCCAATATCAAACTTAAAGCTGGAAAAAACAAAATTAAAGTCGTGTTTGAAAAAGGCGGTTTCAATCTGAATTATCTGGATTTCAAGTGAGAACGAAAAAACAGTTCAAAAAAGTAAATTTTTTAAATAGCGTCCTTTTAAAATCTATTTTTTGAAAAGGCGCGTAAAACTTTTGTAAGCATCCCCTGCTTCACGATGTTAATTAATTAGTAGTTTTTGATATTTAAAAGTCGGGGTGCTTTTATTATAAATTTAGCGAAGGCGGCCTAGGATTTATTCTTCCTTTAAGGCTGCCTTTTTTTTAAAGATTAATTATGAGCTAATGAGAAAAATTATTGCTTTTACAATTTTCGCGCTGCCGTTTCTGGCTACGGCGCAGCAGCCGATAGATCAAAAAGTGAATGATCTGTTGAAGAAAATGACCATTGAGGAAAAAATAGGCCAGCTTAACCAATATACAGGAGACAATCAGGCTACTGGGCCAATTACGATAAATCCCAATAAAGAATCTGAAATCAAAGCTGGATTGATTGGTTCGATGCTGAATGTCATTGGAACAAAATATACAAGACAATATCAGGAATTGGCAATGCAGTCGCGCCTTAAAATTCCATTGTTGTTTGGTCAGGATGTTATCCATGGCTACAAAACAACATTCCCGATTCCGCTGGCCGAAGCAGCAAGCTGGGACTTGACGGCTATTGAATTGGCAGCCAGAGTTGCGGCTACGGAAGCATCTGCAAGCGGAATTCACTGGACATTTGCGCCAATGGTTGATATCGGGCGTGACCCAAGATGGGGAAGAGTCATGGAAGGAGCAGGAGAAGACACTTATTTAGGTTCTAAAATTGCTTATGCACGTGTAAAAGGTTTTCAAGGAAATAAGTTAGGGGACTTGAATTCGGTTATGGCATGCGTGAAACATTTTGCGGCTTATGGCGCAGGTGTTGGCGGAAGAGATTACAACTCAGCTGATATGAGCGAAAGAATGCTGTTGGAAACTTATCTGCCACCATTCAAAGCGGCTTTAGATGCTGGAGCCGCAACTTTTATGAATTCATTTAATGATTTAAACGGAATTCCAGCTACTGGAAACGCTCATTTGCAGCGTGACATTTTAAAAGAAAAATGGAACTTTCAAGGTTTTGTTGTTTCTGACTGGGGATCAATCGGGGAAATGGTGGCACATGGCTATTCAAAAGATTTGAAAGAAGCTGCTTATTCGGCAATCACCGCTGGAAGCGACATGGATATGGAAAGCAATGCATACCGCTACAATCTTGCTGCTTTAGTTAAAGAAGGAAGAGTTTCAATTGATTTGATTGATGATGCAGTAAAACGTATATTACGCAAGAAGTTCGAATTAGGTTTATTTGAAGATCCATACAAATATTCAGATGACAAAAGGGCTGAAAAAGTTTTAGGAAATCCCGAAAACAGAAAAGCCGCACTTGAAGTTGCTGAGAAAAGCATCGTTTTGCTGAAAAACGAAAATCAGACTTTGCCACTTTCTAAAAACCTGAAAACTATTGCCTTTATTGGTCCAATGGTCAAAGAATACAAAGCAAATATGGGATTCTGGGCTGTTGAATTGCCAGAGGTAAACTACGATAAATGGGTAGTTTCGCAATGGGATGGCTTGCAGAACAAAGTTGGAAAAAATACCAAATTGCTTTATGCCAAAGGCTGTGAAGTTGATGGAGACAACAAAGACGGTTTTGCAGAAGCGGTTGCAACTGCCAAGCTAGCTGATGTTGTAATTTTGAGTATTGGTGAAAGACACAATATGAGCGGCGAGGCAAAAAGCCGAAGCGATCTTCACATTCCTGGCGTACAGGAAGATTTAGTAAAGGAAATTATGGCAACCGGAAAACCGGTTGTGGTTTTAGTAAATGCTGGAAGACCGCTTATTTTTAACTGGACAGCAGACAATGCTCCTGCAATTGTATATACATGGTGGTTAGGTTCTGAAGCTGGAAATGCAATCGCTGATGTTTTATTTGGAGATTACAATCCGTCTGGAAAATTGCCTATGACTTTCCCAAGAGAAGTAGGACAGGTTCCTATTTATTACAACCATTTCAGTACAGGAAGACCTGCAAAAACGGAAGATTCTAAAAACTATGTTTCGGCTTACATTGATTTGAAAAACTCGCCAAAATTCCCTTTTGGATACGGCTTGAGTTATACAAAATTCAATTATTCTGATTTGAAATTATCTGCAGCAAAAATAAAAAGCAGTGAAACAATTAAAGTTTCTTTTCAATTGTCAAATGTTGGAAAAGTTGCCGGTGAAGAAGTGGCGCAGCTTTATTTAAAAGATAAATTCGGATCTGTAGTGCGGCCAGTTTTAGAACTGAGAGATTTCCAGAAAGTGAAATTAAAAGCGGGAGAATCAAAAACAATTGAGTTTACAATCGACAAAGAAAAACTTTCTTTCTACAATAATAAATTAGAATGGGCTGCTGAACCAGGGGATTTCGAAGTAATGATCGGAACTTCGTCAGCAGATATAAAACTTAGAGCAGACTTTGAATTAGTGCAATAGCAGAAGTCGATTTAATTGGCGTTATGGATATTCTTAAATTCCTTGAAGATTTTTTAGATTCCATAGCGCTGATTTTTTTTGAAAAATTACCAATGGTTCTTTTTTAACGTGCTCTAACAATTCATTAAAATGGAAGAATTTGCAGATCCGACAAGCAAATTTCAGAAAATTTTTTTCAAATAATCTTTTTGAAGCTGATGCAGAAAGATTTCGAAATGCCTTTGAACAACTTTTGCATTCTTCATGTTGAAAAGCACTTTCCATACACGTGCATTGAACTTAAAGTGGTATTCGCTTCTAAGTTGTGTCTGGCCATTGCCCATCAAACTGTCTGAGAAAAAATACCTGTATTCAATTTCCTGTAATCCAGGAAGAAAAAATATGTCCAGCTGGCGAACTACAACGGTAAAGGACATTTCCGGCAGAAAGGCTGTCAGTTTTCTTTTGGCTGTGCTTCCATCTGCAAAATAAATCATGTGCTCGAAACCTGGCCTGATGGTTCCTCTTTCGAAGGGACGATATGTAAAATTTGGTACATTGGGAAGACCTTTGAAAAAATACAAAAGATCATGCTCAAATACGTATACAAATACTGAGCTCGGATCTCCATTTATTTCAATGGCAGATTTTATTACTTCTGTATGAGCCATAGATAAACTTTTCGTTAGCAACTAATGAAATTCTCAAGAATTATTCACGGGAGTGAAGTTCAGATCAAAATATCTGGCCATGAGGCGCTCCTGCAAATGTATTGGCAGCAATCGGTGCTGAAAAGAATATTCCGCTGCAAGAGAGGTTGCTAAAAATATTACCCAGCCATATTAATGACCGGGTAATAATAACCATTAGTAGGAAGGCGGAAGATATAATTCTATTTCAGTTATTTTTACTTTTGAAAAAAAATGGACTGAATGCCAATTTTGTTGAATTGATTCTTAGCTCCACTCCGGAAACTGAGTTCTGTCCAGATCCAGTTTTGAAATTATTTTCATATCCTGCTCATCAAGCTTAAAATCGAAAATATTCAAGTTTTCAATGATATGCGATTTTTGCGACGATCTTGGTATAGCAATGATATCTCGCTGATAAAGCCATCTCAAATTTATCTGCGCTACTGTCTTGTTGTGCTTTTTTCCAATTGCAATGAAGGCCTCATTTGTAAAAAGGCCATGTCGCCCTTCTGCAAGAGGTGCCCATGCCTCCAGCTGTATGTTGTGCGCTTTTAGTTCTTTGTGGTCGTTTTCCTGTTGAAAAAAGGCATGCGTTTCAATCTGGTTGATCGCGGGCTTAATCTGTGCATAAGACAGGAGTTCCGCCAACTGTTTGGAGTCGAAGTTGCTTATTCCAATGGCCTTGATTTTCCCCTCATTATGCAGCTCTTCCATTGCTTTCCATGTTCCTTTTACATCACCTCT
This sequence comes from Flavobacterium luteolum, assembly GCF_027111275.1. Taxonomy (NCBI): domain Bacteria; kingdom Pseudomonadati; phylum Bacteroidota; class Flavobacteriia; order Flavobacteriales; family Flavobacteriaceae; genus Flavobacterium; species Flavobacterium luteolum. Next base: position 3,377,443 of record NZ_CP114286.1, read on the forward strand.
TGGACGATGTATCAGATAAAGGTCAAGGTATTCCAGTCCTAATTTGGCCAGTGTCTCCTCAAATCCTTTCTTAGTGTTTTGGTAGCCTGCGTCATCCACCCACAGCTTTGAGGTTACAAAAAGTTTTTTTCGATCTATTCCGCTCTGCTTTATTGCCAAGCCTACTTCTTTTTCATTGCCATACACTTTAGCGGTATCAATTAGACGATATCCTTGGGCAATTGCCTCGGTAACGCTTTTCACGCAAACCTCGCCGCTAAGGCCGTAGGTTCCAAATCCCAGAATTGGCATTTTAATTCCATTATTCAGCTTCACATTCTTAATATCGGCAGCAGATATTCTGCCCGTGCTGCCGAAGGATTCGAACGAGTGAAGTCCTATGTAGATTCCGGCGGTCGCCAGTGCACCAGTCTGCAGAAATCTACGGCGGTTCATTCCATTGTTTTGATCTTTATTTGACATCTTTGTTGGTTTTATGGTAGTTTGCTATAATTTGATTCTTGCGTTTCGATTTCCTAATGCTGCATTCACTTTTGAATTTCAAAATCTTTTCGAAGTTTTATATCTTCAGAAGAAGCTCCAATCATTACTTCGAATATACCAGGTTCAACAGTCCAGTTCATATCCTTATCCAAAAGCGCCAGATCATCCGGATGAAGCACGAAACTTACCGTTTTAGTTTCTCCCGGTGCCAGGGCAACTCTCTCAAAACCTCTCAGAGTAAATTCGTAAGTTGTTACCGTGCTCACTTTGTCCTTAAGATAAAGCTGTACTACTTCATCACCTTTGACTTTGCCGGTATTGGTTACTTCGACGCTTACGGAAATATCTGCTTGATTTTGTGCTCTTTCAGGAGTCACTTTTAAGTTCTTATAGGCGAAAGTGGTGTAGCTCAAGCCATAGCCAAAAGGATACAAGGCACCGTTTACGCTTGTTTTTCCATATCCATTGGGACCATAAGTCGGCTGATTTGCCTGCGAACCCGGTTTAAATGGAAAGTTAAACTCAATCTGGCCCACTGACTTTGGGAATGTAATGGGCAGTTTGCCTCCAGGGTTATTGTCGCCAAAGAGTGTTTCTGCTATTACTGTCCCACTTTCAGGTCCAGGAAACCAAGCTTCCAAAATAGCGTTTACGAAGCGGTTTTCCCAGTTTATGGTCAATGGCTGGCCGTTTATCATCACCATTACTACCGGTTTTCCTGTTGCCTGCAGAGCCTGAATTAATTTTAGCTGTCTTCCAGGCAGGTTAAGGCCTGTGCGCGAAAGGCTTTCGCCGACACGTTTGGCGTCCTCTCCAACTACCGCAATAATTATATCAGAGCTGCGCGCTTTTTCAACCGCTTCATCAATTTCGGCCTGCTCCTTATCTGTGAGCGGAAATTCGATTATTTCACTTTCGGGCCAATTTGGATCAATAATATCGCAGCCTTTTGCATAATTTACAGTGGCTGAGCTTCCTACATAGTTTTTGATCCCATCAAGAACTGTAGTGACAGGATTATGTGAAGGACCGTACCTGCTGATTGCGTAGTTGGTCTCAGTGGCAAGCGGCCCGGTCACCAGTATGTTTTTGTATGCAGATTTGTTTAAGGGCAGAAGATTGCCAGCATTTTTGAGCAGTACCATACTTTCACGATCCATCTGTATGCTAAGCTCCGAATTTGCTGGCGTGTGCACCGTTTTATCGGCAGCTTTAGGATCTGCAACATATGGCTGGTCAAACAGCCCTAACTTAAATTTTACACGCAGTACATCTGCAACGCGCTCATCAATGGTCTTCATTGACAGCCTGCCTTCTTTTACCAGTTCGCGGAGCGGCATAATAAAGGTCTGCGGCATCGAAAAATTAGTGCGTACGTTCAGCCCGGCCTCAACGACCTGCCTTACAGCTTCCTTATAATCTTCGGCAACGCGGTGTTTGCTGTAAAGAAACTCCGCCGCTTCACTATCGGACACCACATAGCCATCGAATCCAAATTTGTGTCGCAGCAGATCCGTCAGGAAATATCTGCTGCCTGTTATCGGAACGCCATCCCAGTCATTATAGCTGCTCATTACGCCAAGCGGGTGTGCTTCCTGTAGGACACGGCGAAAAGGATACAAGTATATTTCAAACATTTCACGGGGTGCTACATGCGGATCGGTGCGGGAATCCCCATCGCGTCCACCTTTAGGCACGCTGTAGACGGCATAATGTTTTAATGTAGAAGCGACACCTTCTTCCTGTATGCCCAAAGTCATCTGCTTTCCTAATTCTGCAATATGAAAGGGATCTTCGCCATAACATTCCACAACGCGGCCCCATCTCTGATCGCGTGCTGGATCAAGGATAGGTGCGTAAACATTTGTATAGCCTAATGCTTTGGCCTCACGGCCTACAATTCGTCCCGCCTGGTACACCAGATTTTTATTCCATGTGCTTCCTATTCCAATTGGTGCAGGCAGAGGAGTGGCCCTGTCATGATTAAGACCATGAACACCCTCGATGGTGAAATCAACAGGTATTCCCATTCGGGTCTGCTCTACAAACCACTTTTGTATTGTATTTATTGCCGATGCATGTTTGCTGTAGGGGAATGAATATTGAGACTGCGCATCATCAGTATAAGATGTCAGGCTGTTAAGCTGTTCATCGATATTTGCAATTCCGTCTTTCCATACTTCATTTTTCCACGATTCGGCCGGCAATTCTTCCTTTAAGACCCTCTTGTAGCCGTATAAGGTAGCCATCTGACAGGTTTTTTCCTCAAGGTTCATTTGCGATATAAGATCGTCAACGCGTTTCTGGACAGTCTGTTTTGGATCTTCAAACACATCTTTTTTGCCATTCTTATTAAAATCAATCCATCCCTTGCGATAGATATCCTGTTTTTGGGCAGAAACCTTTGACGCAGCAGATAAAAGCAACAGCAGAAGTATAAGATTTTTGTTTTTCATTTAATTGTACTTATGGTAATTTTTGAAATTGATCATTTTTTCAAAAATGAATTATTTGACAGTAATTGTTTTCTCTACTCGCGTATCCGAAGAAGAACTTCCTATAAGCAATTGGATAGTGTCTTTTTCTACTATAAATTTCTTTGATTTCACATCCCAGTACGCCAATTCTTTTGCCTTAATCGGAATAGTTACAGTCCTAGTTTCGTTAGCTTTCAGTGTGATACGCTCAAATCCTTTTAATTCTCGGGCAGGTCTTGAAACTTTTGATCCTATGTGTCTGACGTAAAGCTGGATGACTTCATCGCCCTCTCTGCTTCCGGTATTGGCAATATCCACGCTTACATTTATTTCACCTGTACTGCTTAGCGATTCTGCGCTAGTTTTTAAATTGCTGTATTTAAAAGCGGTGTAACTTAATCCATAACCAAATGGATAAAGAGGTTTTTCTTTCGCATACATGTAGGTGCGGCCATGCGTGATGTCGTAATCCATCATATCGGGCAGCTGTTCAATGGAAGATGGCCAGGTCTGCACCAGTTTTCCGCCAGGGTTGATATCCCCAAAAATAGCGTCCGCCACGGCATTGCCTTCTTCCTGGCCGGAATGCGTAATGTGTATGATTCCAGGAATATTTTCATCAATCCAGTTGATGGCATACGGGAAACTGCTTACAAGTACAACTATTACATTTTTATTGATTTTATAGATCTCTTTGACAAGGTCAAGCTGGGATTGGTCAGGTGAAATGCTTTCTCTGTCAACTGCCTCACGGCCCTCGGAAGGTCCATTTACCTTCAGCCAATTCAAATTCCCTCCTGGGTTGTTGCCGATGCAGACAACTACAGTTTCGGCGCTTTTTGCCATTGAAAGGGCAAGAGTATTATTAGTGGTGTGGCTCACCGCGACACCATCGTCCAGCTTATTTTGAATTCCCTCTGCAGGGCTGACATAGTAGGGCGGGGTTCCGCTATACCAATCGCTCAAAACCTGTTCTGAACGCGGACCTACTACCGCAATTGATTTTATTTTGTTCTTGTCTAATGGCAGAATGCCGTTATTTTTTAAAAGTACTACTGATTTTTGTGTAATCAGTCTCGCAAAGTCGCGATTTTCTTTTGACATCCATGGTTCTGGTCCTGTGCCAATTGCATTGTATGGCACTTCTTCTGCCGGATCCAGGGTGCCCAGTTTGATCATTACCCTAAGGGAACCTCGCAGTACCTTGTCAATTTCTGCCTCGGTTACCAGTTTTCTTTTCAGCGCCTCCAGCGTTCCTGCCTTGTAGTCGTCCAAAAACTGATTAATGCCGGCCTTTATGCAGGCTGCCGCAGCTGTGGCTTCGTCCGGGAAATATTTGTGGTCGGTAACCAGCAGTTTAAAAGCACCTCCATCGGTGCAGATAATCCCGTCTTGTCCCCACTCATTGATCGTTACATCGCGAAGCATTGGACTCACTGTCTGCGGTATGCCGTTGACAGCATTGTATGATGTCATATAAGCTCGCGATCCCCCTTCAATTGTTCCCATACGGAACGGAACCGAATAGTATTCCCTGAAGAGCCTTTCATCAAAATTCGAAGATGAATGGCTTCTTGTATTCTCGTTGCTGTTGGCCAGAAAGTGCTTGATAAGAGAAGCTGTTTTCCAATATTTTGGATGATCTCCCTGCAGCCCTTTTACAAAGGCCACGGTCATTGTGCCGTTGAAGAAGGCATCCTCTCCGAAACACTCCTCAGTGCGTCCCCATCTTGGATCGCGCCCCAAATCAGCGTTAGGAGCTCTTACCACGAGGCCTCCGCGGCGGTATTTCGGATTCTGCACAACATATCTTGTCTCAAAAGCTTCAATTTCGGCAGCTTTTTTAAGTAATTTTGGATCCCAAGTTTCGGCCATTCCTATTGACTGTGGGAATGATGTTGTCGTTACCGCTCCTGGACGCTCCTGGTCGCCTGCTACTCCTGCCGCCAAACCATGCAGTCCTTCTACCTGTCCTGTTCCGTTAAAGCCCAGACGCTCCACAACAGGATGGGTGCCAAGGCAGTTTACTTTTTCCTCAAGGGTCATAAGGGAAAGCAGGTTGGTAATCCTTTTTTCGGCAGGCAATGAGGGATCTTGGAAAGGGTATTTAAACTTTGCCTGCGCAATAGACAGCTGGCTGGCAAAAACCAATATCATTCCCGGTAAAAATTTCAACACGGGATTGCTATAACTTAAATATCTCATCTTTTTACAATTAAAATGGTTTCAAAATTATTTAACTTCGATGGCAACGGTTCCACGTATATCAGCTGCAGAAGAAGCAACTTGGATACTGTATTGGCCAGGCTCTACGGTAAATGAAGATTTCGTTTCATCGTAAAAGGCAAAATCGGATACAGGAAGTTCTATTTCAACTTGTTTAGACTCTCCTGGATTCAAAAATACTTTGTCGAATCCTTTAAGTTCTTTTTTAGCTCTCAGAACCTTTGAATTTTCTTTGCTTATATAGACCTGCGCCACTTCAGCTCCTTTTCTCTGACCGTTATTTTGCAATGTAAATCGTACCTTCACCTTCTGGGTCGAACTGTATATTTTCTTATCGGCCGAGATACCGCTGTAGGCAAATGAAGTATAGGAAATTCCATGTCCGAACGGATAGACAACTGGCTGATTTTTGGTGTCAAACCAGCGGTATCCTACAAGAATATCTTCCTGATAATTGACTTTCCCATTGCTTCCTGGAAAATTTCCATAAGCATGCACTCCATGCTGGTCCAAACTGTATGGAAGTGTGAAAGGCATTTTGCCTGATGGATTTTCGACTCCTGTAATGATATCTGCAAATGCGTTGCCTGCTTCCATACCATTATACCATCCCCATAAAATTGAAGGGACAGCGATTGAGGCTGAGACAAGATCAACAGGTGATCCTGCAATTACAACCACTATTGTGTTTGGATTTGCTTTGGTCACTTCTTTGATCAGCTCTGCCTGTCCGTAAGGAAGCTGCATATTTATCTTATCGGCCGATTCTGTATCGTAATCGTGGTTAAGTCCGCAAAAAATTATGGCAACGTCTGATTTTTTTGCAGCAAGTACAGCCTCGTCTATCAAATGCTGCTTCACTTTGTTTCCATCAGTCAGATTGCCGGCTCCCTGCCCATTGTTGGCACCTTCAACGAAAAAAGAGCTTTTCTCATATCCTTGGGCAAAATTGATCTGCATTTTGCTGCCCAGTTTATTCTTTATGGCCTGCAGCGGCGTAATTTCATAAAGGGCTTTGATTTCGGAGCTTAGACCTCCGCTTGAATGCTTGCGTGTGGCATTGTCTCCAATTACGGCTATTGATTTGTACTTGTTGACATCCAAAGGCAGCAAATTGTTTTGGTTCTTAAGCAGAACTACTGATTCCACCGCTTCACGATAGGCTTCCTGCTGATGCTCTTTCGTGTTCATGCTTGCATTGCTGAATCGCTTTTTAGGATCAAGAACATTGGTGCGGATCATGACACGAAGTACATTTGCCACTTTTTCATCCACCAGGCTCTCAGGAATTTTTCCTTTTTGGACCGCCTCGATCAAAGGATCGGCGAAGTACCATTTGTTATAATCCTTGGCATCAGTTCCCATTTCCACATCCAGTCCTGCTATTGCAGACTCTATAGTGCTATGGGTAGCACCCCAATCGGTAAGGTAAACCCCGTCAAATCCCATTTCGCCTTTTAGTATGTCTCTTACCAGCAATTTGTTTTCTGCGCACCATACCCCGCGGAATTTATTGTATGCCGCCATCACAGTCAGTGCGCCGCCTTCCTCAACTGAGGCTTTAAATGCTGGAAGATAGATTTCATGCAGCGCCCTGTCTGAGGCATTCACATCAATGCTTCCTCTTTCGGTTTCCTGATTATTCAGCGCATAATGTTTTACGCTTGCGGCAACATCTCTGGACTGAAGTCCTTGTATATATGGTACAGCCAGACGGGCAGTAAGAAAAGGATCTTCACTGAAATACTCAAAATTGCGTCCCCCAAGCGGACTGCGGATAATATTCACCCCTGGTCCAAGAAGCACATCTTTTTTTCTAAATCGAGCTTCCTCGCCCAAGACTTCTCCTCTTTTATAGGCGATATTCCTGTTCCAGGTAGCTGCAAGTGCTGTGCCTGAAGGCAGATAAGTTGCCGAGTCATTGGTCCATCCTGCATAGTTCCAGTCATGTCGGTTAATTTCAGCTCGAACGCCATGCGGACCGTCAGACATGCTCCATTCCGGAATACCCAGCCTTTGCACCCCCGATACAAAAAACTTGGAGTTTCCGTGGAGCATACCAGCTTTTTCTTTAAGGGTCATTTTGCTTATCAGCTTCTGGATCCTTGCTTCGACCTTCGGGTCCTTGGTGTTTTTACGCTGCGCTGTCACCGAAACGCTGCAAAGCATTGCGGCTGCTAAAGCCAGAGTATATAAATTAACTTGCTTTTTGATAAAATTCACAATATTTGGTTTTTGGTTAAATAAGATTTCAAATAAGAAGCTCTGGGAATTAATACCATGAGCCGATTATGGGAATATGTAAAATAATTAACTGACCACATAATTCTGCTTAAATTATGTGGCCAGAGAAGTGCAGATATAAAATTATTTCGGCGTAAAGGTCAGATAATCCAGATTCATATTACCGTTTTCGACAATATGCAGTGTCAGGAGCTGTTTTCCCTTTTCGAGTTTGATCCTGCCAATGTTTTGCGATGCATTCCAATGGTGCCATTGTCTCCACGCTACAGGATCTTTGTCATCATGGGTTGAGGCGATTTTCATATTGGAGGTCGCATCTTTTCCATTGACATCTATGGATATGGCTCCATCGCCGTTTGCTGTATACTGCAGTCCTATGATATAAGTTCCAGACTTCTTTACATTGACTGTATAATTAATCCATTCTGCAGGTTCAGTCCAGCCGACATACAGCTGTTTGATCTTAACGGGAATTTTGCTGTATGGCGTTATGTCAATACTATCTGCCTTGGTATAGGAAATATCCACCCCTTCTTTTATTCTGAATTCATTCAGAGGATTTCCGTTTACTGGATTAAGTTTTCCGCTTCCGTTATTGACCATATCCTTATCAGAGTATGCTACGCCCTGGCCGCCTTGATCGTAAAATTCGCATTCAATTTTGCCGGGAATCTGCTGTGTCTTGTATTCTTTCGACTTTTTCATCGAAGACTGGGCGAAGACCGGAATGTAGCTAAGCCCTGAAAGCAACGCGCATGTACCTACGACAATCAAAAATTTTTTCATAATACCATTTTTATAATTAACGTATTTCCAAAGTGGCGATAGAATGTGCCAGGCTGGTAATTTTTGAAGCTTTGCCTTTGATCCATAAAAAGTATTCTACATTATCATCACTTTGGTTCATCACTACAACTTCCAGATTTTTATCAGCATTTATAAAGGCTGTTGTCAAAAGTTTGTTTGTGCTTGAAGAACTTGCAATTCTCTTTGCTCCCGGTTTTACGAATTTTGAAAAGTGGCCTAGGTAATAGTATCCGCTGGTGTAGATCAGTTTTCCAGTGGTAAGGTCAGCATGGATAGGAGCCATACAGAAGTTCTTGACGTGGTTTGGTCCTCCTTTCTCATCCAGCAAAATGTTCCAGTCCGTCCAGGCGACTGTACCGATGTTAAAATCATTGATCATGGACATGCCGTATTTTTCTCCGAAGCTCCATGTTGTAAGCAGTTTTGGATCGAAATCAGCTGCACATCCTTCAGTAAGCAGTAGCGGCTTTTCAGGAAAGGCCTGTGCCACGCGGCGCTCGTTCTCGAAATTCATTCCGTTTTTTGCATCTTCATACCAGTGGTATCCGATACCCCAAACATATTTTGCCGCATCTTTATCTTCCAGAACTGTGCTGACTCTCTGGTACATCAAATCACGGTTATGGTCCCACATAATGAGCTTTTTCTTTGACAGGCCAGCTTTCTGCATGGTTGGCCCCATATAATTTTTTATAAAATCACGTTCTTCCTCTGCAGTAAATATGCATGACTCCCATGTCTGTACAGCCATCGGCTCATTTTGAACAGTATAGCCCCAGATCGGAATGCCTTCCTTTTCGTATTCATTTATAAATTTTACAAAGAAGTTCGCCCAGCTTTGGTGGTACTCAGGCTTTAGGCTTCCGCCAAGCAGAACATTATTGTTGGTCTTCATCCATGCCGGCGGGCTCCATGGAGAGGCATACAAAGTCAGTTTTCCTCCGGCTTTTGCGATTGCCTCTTTGATCAATGGTATTTTATACTTTCTGTCGTGGCTGATATCAAATGTCTTCAGGTCTTTGTCGCCTTCCTGTATATAGCTGTAGATATCGCTTGAAAAGTCACAGCTCTGCATATTGGTGCGCGCCAAAGTATAGCCTATTCCCTTGTCTGAATCATAATAGGCAGTAAGGATTTCCTGCTGCTTATCCTTTGGGAGCTTGTAAAAAACCTCTGCAGCAGAATCGGTAAGTGCCCCTCCGATTCCAAGCATCGTCTGAAAAGTAACCGATGGATCGACAAAGATTGATACTTCCCTTTCTGTCGGCTGAGGTTTGTCCACAAACGACAAAGTCTCGGTTTTGGTCAGTTTTTTGTCGGTGTCCTTTGCTGTCACGTAAACGGTAACGCTTTTGTACTCATTTGTTTTGGGAACCTTTTTCTGAGCTGTCACGCCAGCGGTGACTAATCCGGAAAGCATGATGGTCATGCATGCTCTGATTTGATTCTTTTTCATAATTGCGGTCAAATAGTTAATAATGTATTTATGTAAGTATAGTGTTTATCAGCTGCAGCTCATCTGCGGAGAAGGCTGTGTTCTTCAAGGCTCCAATTGAATCCAATACCTGTTCGGATTTGCTTGCCCCGATAATCACTGATGTTATGCGTTCATCTTTCAGCACCCATGCCAATGCCATCTGTGCCAAGCTTTGGCCACGTCCTAGGGCCAATTCGTTCAGTTTTCGGACTTTGGCAATATTTTCCGGTGTAATGGCGTCTTTCTCGATTGCGCCGTTGCCGCGATTGGAACTTGCGCGGGAGCCATCCGGAATTCCATCCAGGTATTTATTGGTCAGCAGTCCCTGGGCAAGAGGAGAAAATGCAATTGCTCCGATTCCACTGCGATCGAGCACTGTGAGCAGCTTATCTTCGATTGTTCTTTCCAGCATTGAGTATTTGGGCTGGTGAATTACGCATGGAGTGCCGAGTTCGGCCAGAATAGTGTTTGCTTTTATCGTCTCTTCAGGGCTGTAGCTTGATATTCCCACATACAGCGCTTTGCCCTGGCGCACGATCTGATCCAGAGCAGCCATTGTCTCTTCCAAAGGGGTATTCGGATCGGGTCTGTGGTGGTAAAATATGTCTACGTAATCCACCCCAAGGCGCGAAAGGCTTTGGTCCAGACTGGCAACCAGATGCTTCTTAGATCCCCAATCTCCATATGGACCATCCCACATCGGCCATCCAGCTTTGCTTGAAATAATAAGTTCATCCCTAAAGGGTTTGAAATCCTCCCTGAATAGCTTGCCAAAGGTACTTTCGGCTGAACCTGGAGGGGGACCATAATTATTTGCAAGATCAAAATGGCAAATGCCGTTATCAAAAGCTGTATGTAAAATGTTTCGGGCATTCTCGATGCTGTCAATAGCACCGAAGTTATGCCACAGTCCTAAAGAAAGAGCAGGAAGTACTAGTCCGCTTTTCCCGCAACGGCGATATTCCATTTTCTGGTATCGGCTGGAATCTGGTTGGTAATTCATGTTTTTGGTTATAATTGGTTTAAATGTTTTTAAATGCGAGTGATACAATCTCAAGGTCGCTTTCCCCCGTAAATCCGCTGAAACCTACGGAAAGCTTTGTGCCGTCTGAAAGCGTTATGGGCTGTCCGCCTTTCCATCCTATAAGATCCGGCGCTTCAATTCCATTTGCATTTTCCTCTACTATATTGTTGAAAACCATTTTTTCATAATCGCCCGTTTTGACTCCAGTCAGCCAGACCTGGCTTGCTTTTGTCCACGCTACCTTAAAGGAGTTTCTCATACGGCTCTTATCCTTTCCAAACATGCGTCCATAAACGACACCTGTGTTGTCAATAATGCATACCGCCACATTACCATTTGCGATTTTTTTGTCTTCAGGAATCTCCAAATAATCGGAAATTCGGTTTTCAATCCCTAATAGCCCTAAAAAAATTTTCAGTTTAAGAAGATCATTTTCCATTGTTTTTTTTAGTTTTTAAATGTTAGCTTGCAAATATTGATCTTTTTAATTTCTAAATTCTTAAACTAGATCAAGAAATGAGAACGTTTAAATGTTATATCTTTACAGTTGCACTTTTTCTAAATTATTCACTATGTAAAAAACTTATTATCAAATGTTTGAGCAAATTCGACAGTATCTTACAAGAGCTACCAACCTTACGGAAGATGAAATTAAAATTTTTGAGAATAGTCTCGAGCTGAGAAGAATTCCAAAGAAAACCCTGCTTTTGAGCGCAGGTGAAGTGTGCAATTTCGAGGCATATATCAATAAGGGATGTATCCGCGAATATTTTATAAACAGTGCGGGAGCCGAGCTGACTCTGCAGTTCGCTACCGAGGACTGGTGGGTGAGCGATATTACAAGTTTTGAAGATCAGACGCCAAGCGACATGTATATCGAAACTCTGGAAGATTGCGAACTGCTGGTATTGACAAGACAGTCAAAGGAAAAGCTGATCAATGATGTTCCGAAGCTTGAAAGGATGTTCCGTCTGATGATCCAGCGGCATTTGACAGCGATGCAGAAGCGCCTGTTTAGAATGGTTTCTTCGGCGGCTATGGATCAGTATGTTGAATTCCTGAACCGATATCCTACAATCTCCAAGCGTGTGCCGCAGCAGTATATAGCATCCTACTTGGGAATCACCCCCGAATTTTTAAGCAGATTGCGCGCAAAGCAGATTAAATGCGGAAATATCAGCCCGATGCTGTTTCTTTCCTTATTGGCTGGAGTTTAAGAGCAAAAATTAATAATTCCATATTTTTTACTAAAAATCATGAATAGAAGAATCGTTGAATTAATTGCCACCATAGTTCTTATCCAAATTTCCGTACAAGCGCAAAGCGAAAAAATCCAGGAAACGGCAAATCAGCAAGAAACAGCTGTGTTTAATGTCCAGAGACTGCAATGGAGCGCCGTTGAGCTTGATGAGAATCAATATAAAGCCATGTATAATCAGGCAAAAAACGTCTTTCATCTCAAAATTTATGTCGATGAGCCTAATTTTTCGGTTTTTGGTTTTCCAAACGGCAGCCTGTATGAATTGTATGGGCCCGGATCACCTCAAAGGCCATGGAAGAATGGTGTTGATGGATTTGCTGTGGGATTTGCCGTGAATGATATACAGGCAGCAGTGAAGGAGCTGAAAAAAGCAGGAAATGAAATTTTAGGAGATATACAATCGGCCGGACCGGACTATAAATATCTATTTTACCGTGCTCCTGACGGGAGGGTCTATGCGGTATCGCAGAGCAAATGATCGGACATATCGAAATAATAAAATTCTGCTTATTCCAGTTTGCATGGAATTTGTAATTGTTTGCAATTATTTAGGCACAAATGAACTTCGTGCCCGAAATCCCTTTTGTATACATGAAAGATAAAACTTTAAAACCAAAAGCTGATATAGAAATTACGCACGGTTTCAAGTCCGCCTGCCGGATTACCGGTATTTTTTTGATACTTCTTGAAGGGCAGTTTCCCTTAAAGAGCCGCACTGAGACGCTGCGGTTCAGATCGGCGCAGGATTTTGCAAGATGTCTGAATGTCCATCCAAATTCCTTGAACCGTGCTGTGAAGCAGGCCTCGGGGCTGACCACTACTGCGCATATTGGGCAGAGGATCGTTTCCGAGGCAAAAAAAATGCTGCTGGAGACCGTATGGAGCATTTCTGAAATTTCAAGTGTGCTCGGCTTTGAGCATCCTGCACACTTCAGTTCCTTTTTTAAAAAAGCTTCCGGAAAGAATCCTAAATCGTTCCGCGAAGAGCATTTTAATTATTAACTACAAATACTAAACCAAATGACCCAAAAAATCAAAATCACTATAATGGCTCTGTTAATCGCAACAGGGGCCAGTGCGCAAGACAAGAATTTACTGGATATCCGAAAACAGCTTGATTACTGCGCCGTACAGGCCTCAAAGACACTGCAGGTCATCCCAGAGGACGGTACTTCGCCAAGGACTGTTCCCAATGGGAGCAAAGAGTGGAAATTTGTAGATTACAAGGATTGGACCAGCGGATTCTGGCCGGGTGAATTATGGCTGCTTTATGAAGCTTCCAAAGATAAAAAATGGGAAAAAGAAGCTGACAAATTCACACGCTATCTGACTCCATTATCGATAAGCACAACGGCGGACCATGATTTGGGCTTTCAGGTTTTCAACAGTTTTGGAAACGGCTACCGTCTGACAAAGAATCCCCAATATAAAGAGATCATTCTAAAAACTGCTGATGTCCTTGCAGGGCTTTTTAATCCCAAAGTCGGAACAATCCAGTCATGGCCGCACAATAAAATGGGCGGACACAACACAATTATCGATAACATGATGAATCTGGAGCTGCTTTTCTGGGCTTCCAAGAATGGCGGAGATAAGAAGTTATATGACATTGCCGTTCAGCATGCTAAGACAACAATGGCCAATCATTTCAGGCCAGATTATTCTGCCTATCATGTATTGATCTACGATTATGATTCGGGGAAAAAGATAAAAGGGCAGACGGCTCAGGGATACAGCGACCAGAGCATGTGGGCAAGGGGGCAGGCTTGGGCCATTTACGGTTTTACTATGACCTACAGGGAGACAAAGGACCCAAAGTTTTTGGATTTTGCACATAAAGTGACACGCGTTTATCTCGATAGGCTAAAAACGGAAGATCTGGTGCCATACTGGGATTTTGATGCTCCGGATATTCCCAATGCACCGCGAGATGCCGCAGCGGCGGCAATTGTTTCTTCCGCCCTTTTGGAATTGAGCACGTTTACAAAGGATAAGGCCTTAAAAAAAGATTATCTGGCAAAATCATCAAAAATGCTTGCTTCGCTTTCCAGCCAATATCAGAGCCGTGATCAAAACTCTGCATTTCTGCTTCATGCCACGGGACATAAGCCGGCAGGCAGCGAGGTAGACTGCTCGATCAACTATGCGGATTATTACTACCTGGAGGCACTCTTAAGGCTTCAAAAACTGAAGTAGTCCTTGGCCGATAGGCTTTTTACAAGCGCTGGTATTGCGGGTCCAAAAAGCTTTTTTTAATGGATTTTTAATTGACAGGTGTTCAGCGGATTTGAATGTTCATTTAAAATGAACGATTAAATATAATGAACATTACAGAATGAAGACCGGAAATTATTGCCAATACACTTATGCCTTTTTTGATCGATTAGGTGGAAATCGACTTCAGTTCCATTTCCGAAAAGGGAGGCTTTAAGCGCTTTGCCATATCATTGCGAGCTTTTGGCGCCTAGATAGCAGGCGGCACTCATAAAGCTGCTCGCATTCCGCCATAAAAGCGGACAGGCATATTTTGATGAAATGCACTGCTGCTTTTTATGGCAGAAAAGGAGATTTATTGCTTTGGCGGCGGTTGTTGGAAAAAGCTCGCAAATACGGCAAATACGTTCGTCTGCAAAGCACCCAGCAGCTTAAAGTCTGCATTGAGCTGTCTTGACAGGTCAATTACTACTTCTTTGGGCATACCGTACAGGACCCTGCTGAAAACTGTACCGGCATATCGGTTTTTCTTGTCAATTGGGATAGAGGGGATAGTATAAATTTCCTTCAGGAACTTGCTTACGGTAACCACTATTTTAGGATTGTCATGCGTGGTGTAGGTCAGGTTGTCAAGACAGAGGTTATATTGATTCTCACCACCTCCCAAGTAGCGGAAAAATTCTTCCTTTAAAGTGTCCAGAGTTATATTGATGCCGATATAGTTCGATTGCAAAAGAAATTTGTAGAATTCGGTTCCGCACTTCTCAGGGTAGAACTGCAACAGGTATTTTTCAGGATTAACGATGGCACCTGCATATTTTTCGACTCTGGCATGCATAAACAAGGTCGTGTCGCTGCTTATAACCCTGTGGTTCTCACGCTGGGCCAAGTATATATAATCGGTCAGCACTTTCATCACTCCTGTAAACCTATCGTCATTGCTAAGCTTTGGAAGAGTGTTAAGCTTTTCGGCAACATGATCTACGGTGCAGTTTTTCTCTATCCACTCCAAAAGGGAGGCCAGGAACAAGATCTTTTTCTGGCTGAAATCTTCGGGAGTTTCAAATTTTCGCACCAACTCCGGTGTGATCTGCAGCGTCATTGATGATGCAGGCGAGTTCTTGAGTTCATAAATCTCCTTTTCTAACTTATCCTTGAGATAAAATGAAACCGCAAAATTATGCTTGAAGGCAAAACCCTGCTTTTTTTCCAGAGCGAAAAAAAGCATAAGGGAACTGAAGTCAAGTACGTAGATTATTTTATTGTCGTTTATATCCAAAGGCCTTGCAAGAGCAGAGGGCACCGTCGTAAATTTTCCTCCCTTGTTTGCTGTCAGGTGCATATAAGCATCAATATAGTTGCTTCTGAAGACTGCCCGTGTCACTTCAGTAAAGCCAGTCCGGTAGTTGTAATAATCGTCTAGAGCTTTTTCTTTTATTTCTGCATTTTTAGTTCCTTCTTCCCCAAATTCAGATTTTAGGAAATCAAGCAATTCCTTAGGATCTGTAGGAACCTCTATGGATTCAAAACCCAGTTCATTCAACGGATTTGCCGCTTCATCCTGGATATCGCGAAACAGTTTCATTCCGTCATTTAGGATTTCCAGAATCTTGATATTGTGGAGCTTATTGGAAACGCCGCTAGGCGCCGTAAATTCTTCTCCCGGTTTTCTGCCTATGAACATACCCTGCGTGCCGAAGTCCCTTTCGATCTTCTGGTGCATTTTTTTTTCGCCGATCAAGTATGTAACCCAGCTCCCGATTTCAACCTTGTCATATGAGATCAGAAATTGGTCTTGTCTTATAAAGACGTGGCTGCCAATATAGTTTCGTCTGGCAATGGTATTTTGGGGATTCGATGCAAGATTGTATAAGATCTTGAAGCCTTTTTCAGGATCGGCCTCGGTTCTAAGCAATATCACTGCCAGGGTTACGCCAAAATTTTCATTTTCTATTTCCCATGTTATTTTCTCTGCAATTTCTTTTATTCTATTGATATTGCCGGATCTTTCAAGTCGGGCAACATATTCTAATATGTAATCTTCGTTATTAGGAAAACATTCATAGAGGTACCCGTCAATAGCCTCAAGTTCCTGGAGGTCGTTGATTTCAGCATATAAATTATGCTCGCAGTTGAGAAGCTGCTGATCGGGAGCTTTTGCGGTAATCCTCCAAAATTTCAGAAGCTCCAATAGTTCCATGTAATGGCCGGTTTCCTGGTCGTTCCTATCGTGCAGCTGATCGTAAAGCAGTATGATGTAAAATCGCAGATGGGGGTTTATAGCAGTTTTGTCAACAAAGGAATTCAGGAATTCTATTGCTTCTTTTCTTTTGCCCAGCGCGTTGAGGTTTTCGGCGATAAGGCTTTTCCACTGGCTGTCAAAATTTGGAAAGTCCTTAACCTGAATTAATTCTTCATAAATTTTTTCCGGCTCTTTTATTTCCAGATATCGGGTCGAAAACGTAATCGACAATAGTGCTTTCAGCTCATCATTCTTAAAATCCTTTGCCTTTATTTTTTCCAGCTGCGCCTGCAATAGATCGTCACTTTCAATATTGAGCAGAATATTTGCAAAAGAGCTTAAGATATTAAGTCCCGCTTTTTCCTCTATGATGTCGACAGTGTCGAGATAACTGCCGAATACGTCAATTATCTCGGAACTTCGCCCCGTTAGCTTATAAAGTGCGCTCTTGAAAATATAGAATTCGCTGTTGAGGTCATTTCCTGCCGCCTCATAGTCATCCAGGCATTTAAGGGCTGCGTGGTATTCCTTATTATGGTTCAGCACCTGGCAATAACAGAAGGCGTAGGTCCATAATTTTTCATCGATTTTTGGAAAAACCTTTTTCAGCAATTCAAGATTTTCCTTGTCATTTGTCAGAAGGTAGCGGAAATAGCCAAGGAAGAACTGCTCATGAAGAATAGAATCTTTTATCTCCGTATCCTGCAGTTTGTCCACATATTTCTGCAGCAATGCTGCGCTGTCCATAATCAGAGGATTGTCAGGAGCACTAAATTTTTCTCCGCTGATATATCTTATTGGCTGTTGGCTGAAGACTTTTGTAACTGCAAGATCTGCAGCAAGCCGCCATGCTTCCACTGCACTGAAGGTCAGTTCTTTATATTTTGAAAAATCGAGGTTAAGCGTCAAACCGTACTGCTGAAGCTCTGCAAGACTATAGAGTTTGGCGGTCTGGACAACATGCTGGACAAGAGCAAGCTGAAAATTATATTCTTCGCGGACAACTTTGGGAATAGTGGGAAGAAATGCAGCAAAATCTTCAGCGGTTGTTGCCTTTACATACCACGCTGCGGTATTAAACTCC
The DNA here is from genome assembly GCF_027111275.1 of Flavobacterium luteolum. Lineage (NCBI taxonomy): Bacteria > Pseudomonadati > Bacteroidota > Flavobacteriia > Flavobacteriales > Flavobacteriaceae > Flavobacterium > Flavobacterium luteolum. The sequence goes on from NZ_CP114286.1 coordinate 3,394,982, forward strand.
TCTTCAGTGAGAATATCATCAGCGAGTGCAACAGCTTTTTCCTTCAGATCAATATTGAGATACTCTACGCATGCCCTGTCACGCAGAACAGCATCATTATTGTTCAAAGAATAGGCCGCTACAAAATCCATTGCAACATTTTCGTTTGAAAATTCGCTGAGTTCCCTTTTGCAGGCCCCTTTTAGATAGCTTATTTTGCTTAAAATCTTATCTTTTTCAGGTTCGTTATGCTCCTTGACCCGGTTTTCGAGTTTTTCCAGAAGGCCTAATGCAGTTCTTATTTTGAACTGATTGGTCAAGTCCTCTATATTTCTTAGCTGTTCCCTGAACTCGGAAAGGAGGTGGGACAGGCCTAGGAATATATTTGAAACGTACTTGTCGCCAATGTGAGCTTCTCCTTCAGAAATTATGGTCCCCTTATTTACGTTTTTATCCCCCATAATTATCCCCAATCTGAACATTGCCGCCGCTGTTGATCGTACCGGTGTTCACATTTTTGCTGTTTGAAATATTTGACGTCACATTCAGGACCTTATTGTAAATTTCCTGCAGGTATTTCTCCGCCTCAGGATTGTCTTCAAGATCCCTTTCAATTGCTGCCTTGACGGCATTCAGCCTTGCAGGGCTGTCGGGTTTCTCCTGAAGTTCTATAAGTTCATTATTGGCTTTGCCACCCTTTTTGAAAAGGCCGGTGAGCCAGCTGAAAGCATTTTTTGACAGCTCTTCCACAGAAGTGTCAAAAAACTTCTCAAGACCTTTTTCGGCCAGCTGTTTTGCTAATAATGTTACTGCTGCTGCGGTTAATGGCTCCATAATTTATTAAGTTTTAAATTTAGTGGTTGATTAAAAAAATGAAATATCTTATGACCAGGATCTCTTGACTGGCCACCTAATAATTGTCATTTTTCAAATTTAAAAAATTCCGATTATATTCTTAATACCTGTGGGAGAGATTGTTTAATTATGCTGAAAAAATGAAATGAGCAGTGATGCAAAATGAAATTTACATTTTTACTTTCTTTTTTAAGGTAGGAATCAGCTTTTTTTGGTCGCTGAGGACATTAATGAAGCGATCCTGGAGGAAGCCATCATCAAAAAATGCAGTTCGTTAGTTCTTAAAATTGTGATTTACAGCAGGAATGCCGGTTATAGACCGCGCAAAATTAATATTGCATTTGCAGGGAAATTAAAAAAATGTTTGGGAAAACGCAATGGAGCAGGAGCTTTTGGCGCTATACTGGAATTCTGAATTTTCAATATTTGGTTTTTACATGTATTTGGCAATCTAATAAATATAAAAAACAGGCGAGACAGCTGTTTTTATATAATTTTTTAAAATGAGAAAATGAATTGACTGAACAGTTGATTTTGATTTTATCAAATAATCCGTAGTAGGTCGAAAATCATGGATTGGTGCCTACCTTATTTTTTTCTTTTATTTTTCTACAATAAGCAAATCAATCATTATTTAGCCACTTTGACGTACGTGTACATAGACAGGTTGATCGGTCTGGTTTCCGTCGAGATTCTTGGCGCGCCATATCCTTTATCAACAGTTCCTGCGTCCATATTATCAGTATGTGTCCAGTGTCCCCCTTTGTATCCATTTATGCCTTGTGGTTCATTTATGCTCTGGAAAGACAAAGGAGTATGGCCGTGGCCCTGAAACGAGTCATACTGCAATGTTCCTACTAGTCTTGCTGCATCGGGATCAGAGCCGACCCCCAGATAATTGCTGCATCGGATAAATTTGCCTTTTGCATCCGGAAGCCTTTTTCCCTCGGGCAAAATATTCAAATCAAACCCTTCACCCAGTATCTTATATAGTTCGGTGTTTTGGTCCAGTTCCCTTCCATCCAATAATACCCAAACTCCTTTCTGAGTCTTATTGAATAATTCCGGTTTTAGAAGGGACTGTTTTATCGTGCCGATATCCTCATAGTCTTCAACAAACAATGGGTTTGTATTTATCTTCAAAATTGTGAATGACAGCAGTGCCAAAGCAATTATTGGCAGAGAAATTAGATTTATTTTTTTCATATTGGTTATTTTAAAAGTTTAAGATTTATAAAATTATTTTCGTTCATTTTCTCAACGATATCGTATTTTACTACCTTATTCACGACTTGGGCCATATTTTCATACAGCAGTTCCAAGTAGCTTGGATACATAATTCGGTTTTCATAAACATATTCAAACGGCGGCAGCGGAAGGATGATTGGCTTGGTGGAGAGGTCAATGCCTGGAATGTTTGTCGGCTTGATAAATAGTGCAATGCTGTTTGCTCCTTGACTATCAGTTCTTCCCAGTTCATAACGGCCATTTGCAAAATCCCTGTTAAAGTCCTTTAATAGGGCATCATATTCATCATTTTTGCAATCACAGCTCAATAATTTATTCAGCTTTTCTGCATGCAAATTTTGCTGATGGATGTAGCCGTAAAGTATGCTGTTTGAAAGATTTGCTTTTACGTAGTAGTTTTCAGAAGATATAATTTCATATATTTTCTTCTTTTCAAAAACATTGAATGAAGGCTCTTCAATATGTTTTCTGACATAGCTTATAATGGGAATGCCTGCAATAATATTGGTTTGCAGGATTGCAGTGCGGTTTTCCTTTAAGATGTTCTCGAATTGTATTTTTAAGCTTTTATTTTTGTTGGCATAATTGATGTCTTTTAGTACACTTTCGGCAGGAATGCTGTAATTATTGGAAATTGAGGAAGATGAAAAATAAAAATAGGGCTCAAACAATGAAGTGAAATTTGTAAGTGTTATTAAGGCTTGCGGATAAATTAGCTTTTTAATATCCCATTTTATTTCAGGAAAAATATCTTTCGAGTAATTGGCTGGGGCATTTTCTTTCAACTTCAGCATTTCGCTAAAGTCATAGATGTAAGTGATTGAATTCTCAAATTTTTTAAGATTTCCATCACCGTAGATATTGCTTGCCATCTCCAGCATTGGCGTATATATCTTATATTCCCAATAGCTCTCTTTATCATAATTATTAAAATGCAGGAAAGGTTTGGAATCTATTGATTTGTTTTCAGTATTGTTGTATGTAATGTCTACAGTATTTTTTAGCTTCTGGTTGCCATTATACAATTGTTTTAAAGTACTGATCTTAGTAGCCTTTTGCAAGTCTGTCCAAAGAAAACCATATCCAGTTATATTTTCCTGTTTCAGCCCTTCAGTTGTCTGTGCATATATCAATCCTGTCATATTATTTACATCAGTTTGTATCTTATCCAGTTTTTCTTCAATTATGTCAAACCTTTTTTGATTCTCCTGGTGCAGATCGATTGTAAGGTTTCTAAATTCAGTCAGATTTTTGCTGAGAGCATCCAGCTTATCATTTATCTGGTCAAGCTTTTTATTGACGATCGCAAATTGCTGCATAATTGCATCAAATTCAGGATTTGGTTTTGGTCCTCCGCCAAATAAAGCGAATGCTCCGTTTACTGCCTGAAGCCCCGCTACAGGATTTCCTGTATAATAAGCCATAGCGCCTCCAGCAATCACTTCGCCTACAGCAAGTATCTTTGAAGCTTCCTTATAGTCTTTGTCCGATAGTCCTAAATTACTTGCCAGAGTCAGAACTTCTCTTCCGGTGGCTAATTGATATTTGATATCTTCAATTGTCTGTATGTTTTCCAATCTCTGCTTCTCTTTTTGGTAGGAAGAATTGGATTGATCATTTTTATACCTCAGATCCAATAGCTTCATTTTGCCGGAAGTATTGACATTGTCGTAGAGGACATCTGCAATGACATCTATTTTAAAGGTGTTCTCGCTTATCAGCTGCTTATTTTCGAAAGCCAGCTGGTTAAGCTTTTGGATATCACTTTCTATTTTGCCTATTTTGCCGGTGATTTTTTCAATCTCTGCTTTGTTGCTTTCAATCTTTTCCCCATTTTCTTTTATCTCCTTCCTCATTGCATCAATATCTGATTGCTGCTGTTGAAATTTTTGAGTGACGCCTTCGCTGTACTTTTGCAGCGCAACTGCATTTTCTTTGACTTTTTCCAGGACAAGCCTGTCGAATTCAATAGTTTTGCTTTCCAGATCTTTAAGCTTGCTGCCTATATCGGATTCTAAATTTTTCCATTGCGCCTGATTTTCATTTTTTAGGGAGTTGAATCTGTCCTCATATTCCTTCCTGTTGTTTTTTATGAACCCTAGTATGACTTCATCCACTTTTGGGGCAATTATCTGATAGTCTTCCATCTTCAGGCTATTTTTAAAAACCTGGATTTCGTTTTTAAAATCATCAAGACTGGCATCGAAAGTCAGACCGTTGTCAGTTTGAAGCGTTTTTTTAGTATTTGCTTCAAAAGAATCAAGAATTGCATTGTTGAATTTTTTAGCAAAATTTTCTTCTTTATTGCTTTTAAAATTGTCCAAATCTTGATATATCCATTCCTTTAGAGGGCTGGTGATTATCGGAGCCGCAGGAACCAGATTAATAAACTCTACGGCACTTTCCGTACCGATTTTGATGCTATTTGCCTGTGATTGCAGCCGTGATTTGCTTTTTTCGTACTTGAGCCGCAGCACTTGATATTCTCTGCCAGCCTGCTCTCGGTAAAAATCCTTATCTGGCGCCTTGAACTTGATGGAAGTTCCGGTAAGATACTTTTTATTGTCCCAAGGCATTTCATCGACGCTTTGCGCTGTAATGCCGTTTGACAAGCAAAGGAAGAAAACAAGCTTTGCCAAAAAGTATCTTGTGATGTGATAACTTTTAGTTTGTCTAATCATGTTAATCAGTTATTTATATTTGTCTATGGGTTACAACTATTCCAACTTAATTAGACATGCCACTTCATATTTTGTATAAATCTAATCCATATTAGATCTGTGCCGGCAGATGCATTTTGTCCGACACTAAGATATAAATATTTTACTACAATTATTTAAACAGAGCCTTAATTTTTGAAATTCCATTTATTGCTGCGGCCGTAGAAAAAAAATATTAATTAATTGATTTTTACATGTATATAAATATATGCAGATTGCCTGATCCTGCTCAACTATTTTTGATATCCGGCGTATTTTATTTTAGGCTCTGAAGGAATAATTGAAACAAATTCCAAAGCAAGATCCTCGCCCAGTTCAATTATACTTGATTTTTGAATGTATGGTTCATTGAATTTAGGCTGTGAATCATTGACAAGTCCAAGAACTTTGTCTATAAATTGTGACAAATTTTTGGTGGTCTTTTCCGTGTTTATGGTCAGAAGCAGATAAAAAGAACCCTCGAATTCGAAACTCCTTGTCTGAAAATAATAGTCCAGGTCCAAGTTTGAGATCAATGTGAGGGAGAGTGCCCTGTTGTCTGTCTTCAGGACCGCCTGCAGCGGCCTGTGCTCATCGACCAAAGCATCACGTCCCGGAATTGATTTCCAGTAATTGATTTTGTTCTTGATTAGCGTGGAGTGGACAAAATCATATTCCAGATATAAGTTCAGTCCGGTGATCTGCAGGAGTCTGAAAAGTTCCAAGTATTCCTGAATCTGCGTCGAGGCTGAATCTCTGTGCCCTCCAATGAATTCCATTACGGCGGACATAGCTCCAAAAATATGTACAGCAGTCGGAGAAATATTAAAAGCGGTGTTGGAATAGCTGGATAAATCGGTCATTTGCGCGCACAGGAGCTCAATAGGATTATCGCTCCAGAAATCCATAAAAACCCTGTTGATTTCTGCCGGGTCAATATCCTTGATGCTGTCGTAGGTGTAATAGGTCTGATAATTGTTGACATCCCACAGACCATCCTTGAATGAATTTAGATATTCTTTGTAAAGTTCAGCAGTTTTAGACGAGATATAATCATCTTGCAGGTGCCACTTATGATTAAATTGGTGCAGTTCCCAAATATTGCTCAGCAGCATGAGCCTGGTTTGAGGCAAAAAAAGATCGCTGCTGAAAATGTTCTGGTTTATCCAAGGAGAATAATCACCATCTGCGGCTATATCCCAATTTTGATGAAGGAGCTGAAGAAACTTGTCGATCAGTCTGAATGTTTCAAGATCGAACTGATTGTAGGTACTATACTTCTCATACACAATAACAGTATAGATCACGATACGCTTTAATTTTGAAGGATCTTTGGTTGTAAGGAATGAAAGGCGGTCCAGCAGCTGCTGGATCTTCTTCTCTTTGTTGATTTTTTCAAGTTCAGGTTTCAGAGCTGCCTGGCTACAGGTGTACAGATTGTCGAATTCGGACTGCTTCAGGTACTTTTCAAATATGCGCTGTTCCATAAGCATCTGAAAATTGGCCACATATTTAATGGAACTCTGCGCCTCGATCTCATTTTCTTTTCCAAACAGATGGGCGAGGGTTTTCATCAGTATTCTGCGCTCTACTGCATTGAGCGATTTATTTGTCTGGTTATCCGCTCCATCTGAAGTAATCTTTTCGAATATTTCATATTTGGAAAGGTGCTTGATGCTGTTTATTTGTTCGCTGTCCATGTAATCTAAAAAAAGATCATTTTCCTGCTGTTCTTCCTGGTTTATTTCCTTTAGAAAGTAGGTCTGGTTATCTTGGTTTATCTGCACATAAGCACCCAAGTTGAGATTGAGCTGGCTTATCATATCAGGAAATCTGAGCTTGAAGAATGTAAAATTGATAAAGTCCTTCAAATTGAGATAATTGAAATCCTCCTTAAAAACCGTCAGGTCAAATTTGATCTGGTTTACGGCGCGTTTGGCATCCCTGAAGTTGCGGATGTAATCCGTGAAGAGCAGATTCGGATCATTCATCACTGTGGCGATCATTTCTTTGAAATCTGCCGGCGAGGGGCTGAAAGGCCTGCCAAGCTCCTTGATGAAAAATTTTTTGAGGATATTGGAGTCAATAAGGGGAAGATATATTTCAAGCTGGAAGAATTTATCGACAAACTTTGTATCGAGTATATTGCGGTCTTCGGTGAGGCGTCTGACCACATAGTCCTTATCCATGGCAACGACAAAAAAGGTATTGTGGAAATTGGCTGTATTTCGGATCAGTTTCAGAGTCTGTAGAATCTCCGACTGGTTCAGCCTGTCCAGATCATCTATAAAAACGACAATTTTTTTATCGATGTCCTCCAGCATTGAGTTGATATTGTTATAGAGCTCGTTGGCCGAATATTTTGAGAAGTTTGTAATCTGGTCTTCCAGAAAACTGCTGATGGTCTTGTTTTCGTAGATGTCGGTCAGCTTTCCCGCGTAGTCAGTGATCTGGTTGGAGAGTTTGCCGCTGTAGGCAGACAGCTCATTGCTCAGCGAGGTGAAAAATTCATTTATTATGTCATTTTCGCTGTGGTTCAGATACGGAAGGAAATGGATGACGATGAGGTCATTTTTTTTAAATGGCCCGCTATTCTCCAAAGATCTTTTGGTCATTTCGATAACGCTTGATTTTCCATTGCCCCATGGTCCGATTAGGCCAATCGAAATCGACCTTTTGTGCTGCTCCAGCAAAAGCATCCTGCTGAGCTTCTCTGCAGTCACATGATATTCGAGCTCGTCGCTGCCCTGATCCGATATGGGATTATCGCCCAACAGCAGGTTTTTATCTTCAGTAATCTTTTTGCATGAGAAAAGAAATCTGGCTGCATTAAATAAAAAAAACGAGATTACTCCCGCAAGCACCAGATCCAGGTATTTTACGCTGTAACCATGAAAGGCATTGTAGCCGTGAAGATTCCAGCCTGTCCCACCTAGGCCAAACCTGTAATAGGCAGCCAGAAACAGAACTGTTCCAGCAAAGAAATATTCGCTTTTGGACGGCCTGTATTCCAGTATCAGCATCTTGTAGAGCAAGTTTATCCAAACGGCAGCAAAGAGAAGCGCGATGAACAGCTGCAGGTGCCAGGTATTGTATGAAGGATCAGTCATGAGATACCTCTCGATAAGTCCGTTTATTCTGTTTTGGAAGTAGATGAAGAAAAAAAGAGCCAGACCGATAAGCAGCATGCTTGAATTTTTGACCAGGATGGATTTATTGTTAGGCATTTAGAAAGGATTGTTTTAAGTTTCTAAAAAACGAGAGGAATTATCCTCATAAAAGATGCAATATAATTTGAATAAATTATATTTTCAATTTTTACGTGGCTTAATTTTCATGCCATTTGGATCGAAACCCCTTCTTGCATCAAAACAGGTAATTATACTGCTAGCCATCAGTTTCAGAATCCATATTTTAGTAAGTCATTAAAAGCTAATGTTTTATACTTAATTATTGAGATATGGAAGAATTGCAAGGTTACGACAGCGGTTTTCTGCAGGTGCCGCTCAAATTGCCAAAGATAAATTATGATGTCTGCGTGCCGCGGAAGGACGGACAGGGATTCGAGATCAGATACACCCATTTCAGCTCCTTCCAGCACAGGATCCGCCGTCTTCCGCTAATGACGGCCTGCAATATCAGGGGAGCCGAGTTCAATGCAGAACCTCGGGAGGGAAACGAACCATGGCATTACTCCAAGCAGATCGAAAACAGCTATCAGCTGAATAATGATTTTTATGGCAATGACGACAGAACTTTTGACCGAGGGCACGTGGTACGCAGGGTTGATCCCGCCTGGGGGCCAAATGCAGCAAACGCAGATTATGAGACCTTCAACTGGGCCAATGTGGTGCCGCAGCATTCAAAACTCAACCGCGAAAACGGCATCTGGTTCCAGCTAGAGCAGCATATCATGGAGAACGGAGTGAAGAACAAAGCGTCGGATATTTCGGTTTTTGCCGGACCCGTTTTGAGGACCGACGACCTGCTGTTCAATAAGGCATACGAAAACGGAATGATCCAGATTCCTCTGGTTTTTTGGAAAGTAATTGTTTGGAGGAAAAGCGACGGCAGCCTGAACGCTGTAGCATTCATGATGAGCCAGTGGGAATTTGTAAAGAGCAAACTGATAAATGCTGCCGTTGTCGAGAAGGGCATGAAACTGATTCAGCAGGAGCTTCCAGATGACTATTTCCAGAACCTGACATTCAGCGACAACAAAACCTACCAGGTGCCGGTATCGGATGTGGAGAAGGCAACAGGGATACAGTTCAACTGGAGAAATGTAAATTTTCCATTTACATCAACGACGGGCTTTACCGAACTCAAGGCACGCAGGCTGAGAAAAGTGCATGCCTTCAAAGATATTCTTGCCAAATCGGAATCAGGGAACATAGGCCTTAAAAACAATATCGAAACGATGCGCGAGATCAGTGCAGCCGAACTGAATGACCTGAAAAAGACAAAAGAAAACTATCTTGTCAAGGAATTTGAAATCACCAATATGATCCTCTAGACCCCATACCTTCGGGACTGTGGAAATATAACGATCCAAAAGCCGGCAGACCAAATAAAACGAGCCCGCTATCTGTAAGGACAGCGGGCTTTTGTAATCAGGGAACAGCGCAATGCCTTTAATGCATCTCGCCGTTATCTGCAAATGAATAGTAGGATTCAGAAGCCATAATCAGGTGATCCATCACCTGGATATCCAGCACTCTTCCGGCCTGGATAATTTTGGCGGTGATCTTCCTGTCGGCCTCGGAAGGGGCTGTCCTTCCCGAAGGATGGTTGTGGAAAAGGATGATCCCTACTGCGGCGGCCTTCAAAGCTGCAGCGAAAATCACCCGGATGTCCACAACGGTTCCGCAGATTCCTCCGGAAGACATTTCGTAGATGCCAAGAACCTGATTGGACTGGTTCAAAAGCATGATTTTGAACTGCTCGGTGAATGCGATCCTGCCTTTATCCCAATGCTGCAGTGCCAGACTGTAGGCAGATTTTGATGAGGTTACAGCCGGCCTTTCGGATGCTTTTACTTTTGATCGGTATACAAGTTCGATTTCTGATACGATTGCCCATTTTGCGGTGTGTGCTGAAGTTTTCATAATTCAAGAATTTTTAGATTAATTGCAGCACCCATGGCGGGCAGAGCAAAGCGAGCGCAAAAAGCAACGCAATAAAGCGGGGCAGGGAGCATTTATGGGGGAATTTTTTGCGGGCGAACCGCCGGCTGTGCCCGAAATTTGTGATGGAATTCAATCCAAGCCAGAACAATAGACAGTCTTGTCTGAGCTTTTTTAACCTTGAAGTGTCTGCCCGCGCATAAAAAAACCGGCGCTAGGCCGGCTTTGCTTTCTTCAGCTGATTCTGCTTTTTTTCATCCGCTCTTTTATCTGATTCATGTTTCTTTCCATCAGATCCAATATCCGTCTGTGGTATTTGGAAGCGCTGTTCCTAAATCCCCTGCATTGGATGATTTCCATGTTCCTGAGGGAAAGCTCAATGGTTTCCACCGACTGGCTGTCCACTTTTGCAGACAGAATAAGCGAGTTTTTTTTCTTGTAATACCCATTGGCAAACACGCAGTGGCGCAGGCTGTCGCCCTCATGCATAAAATCCTGCACATTTTCAATGACCGAAACGCTGAGATTTTTTTCCGAGAAGCTCAGTCCGAAAAAATCCTTTTTTTCCTCGGCGTAGATGTTCTGCGCCTCGGCTATTTCCGAGCGCATCCGAACAAGATATTTTTTTCGCTGAATTGCCGTTTTTCTATCCACTAGCCTGTCGTGCGCTTCGCTGAGGTTATCAGGACAGACAAAAAGCGGATTCCCGATGTCTTTTTTGAACCATCGCAAAAGCTCGATATAGTCTTCCCAAATCCTGTAGTCGGATATGGTATAGCTGTTTTTGAGGCATGTTTTTACAGCCTGCCAGTTCTGCCTGATATGCTGTCCGTTCGAAAGCAGATAATAGGAGAGCATGGAATGCTGTGAGGCTTTCAGAAGCGTTTCAGCCAACGAATCGCGCAACAGGGCTGTGAAGAGAATCTGCGGTGCTATGCCGTGGAACGAAGTCTTGAATCCGTTTCTTTTTAGCGGACTGACGACCTTGAGTTTTGGGTAGACCCTGTAAGGGGCGATTCGGTATTTTGGGGACTGCTGAAAATCCTTTGGCCTGATTTCAAGGGGGGAATAGTATTTCCATTGGTCGTATGCCTGCGAGAATACGTTACAGCTCATAGAGAGGCTGCGCACATCGCCTGTCGGGGAAATCCAATGCTGCATGACTTCCTTATGAAAATAAGTTGGCAGGAAATTCTTCTTCATCTGCTTGTGCGAACAGACGATGCGCACCACCTGATAAGACCCCGCCGTATCAAGAACGGCCGAGTATTCAATTTCCCTGAAATTGGTTTTGTTATAAGGCTGTATTTTAAGTTTCCCCCTGCAAGTGGAGCATTTGGTGTAGTTCTGGCATTCGGGTTTGGAAATGTCAGGCTTCCAAGAATGGCAGCAGTCAAGGCAATGGAATCTTCCTCGAGAGAGCACGCCCCATTTGAGGAAAACGGTCTTTTCCGCCCAAGCCGTGGCTTGGGATGAAATCGGCGCAAGCGATGCGCTTAAGGCGCAGATTTCTTTTTCGATGATGGTTTTAGGGGTCATAGGTCAAAAAGTGTTAAGGCTGTCTGAGCAGGTTTTGGAGTTCCTTTTGCAGGAAGCACTTCCGCAGGAGCGGTGGAAGCATTTTTCTCCACAACGTTTTGAGCAACAGGAACAGGAGCGGAGAACAAATCAGCCTTTTGGGGCTGATCTGTCATCACTCTGCATCTGATTTCGGGAACTTCACCAATGGTATCATCGTTGTAGTATCTGACCGCCATGTCAAAAATCTCGCTGTCGTCAAAAGCGCACTCGCCTGTTTTTTTGACTTCGGCGATGATATATTTCAGGCAATTGTCCAAGTTTTTTGAGGCTTTTTCAAGCATTGGCGCAAAAGCGGAATCGCTCAGCGATTTTTCTTTTAGAAAATCGCCTATTCTTGTTTTGAATTTTTCTGAACCGTTCATAATTGAGAATTTTTAGGGTAATCAGTTATCGTTCGAAAACGGTTCGGTAGATGTCAAAGCAATATTCCTCAAAGCAGAGCCAGCACATGAAAGTGTAGTGGGGCAGGCGGTGGCGGTTCTTAACCGCTTCGCCAAGCGAGTCTTCGATTTCTTCGCGGATATTTTCCAAATCGTCAAGATGGGCGATATAGAACCTTTTGCAGTCGGCGTGATAGATGAATTCGGAAACCATCCCGCTGATGCAGCCCATTCTCTGCAAGTCCTCCAAAAAGGATTTAAGTTTTTCTTTTTTGGTTCCGTCGTAGGAATCCAAGTCCGACAGTATCATTTTATTGAATACCGCGCTTACGGGATATTCGGCGTATATTGATTTTGTAAAGGCATACATGACATTTTTCTTTAGGCTTATACATTTAGGAACTCCGACCTTAGAACGGCAGGTCGTCAGGGTCTTTTTCAGAATTCTGCGAATCGGCGCTTTTCTGCTTTATCGCTTTCTGCTCATTTGCGGCAAAGGCAATAATCTTGATATTGCTTGTGTGAAAGGTCAGGCTTCCATGTGCCTGCGAATCGTTTCCGATATAGACATTGAGTCCGATGCGCCCGAAAAGCTCCACAGCCGTCCCTTTTTTAAGATAGTCCGCAACTCCCGTCGAGAGCCAGTACGAACAGTCGATGTAGGTCACAATTCTGACAGGCTCGGAGCTGTTTTTAGGCTTGTAGCTGTCGTTTACGGCGATTGAGAAATTCACCACCTGTCTTTCTGCGCTGACTTTTGCCACTACGGCATCTTTTGTAAGTCTTCCAATGATTTCCATGATTAAAAAATTTAAGTGAGTACTGTTTTGAACTTTCTTTCCCCCTTTCCCAAAAATTATTTTCAAAAGAAAAAACGGAAAAAAAGAAAGCAAGGAGCCAGTGGACCGCTGGAGGACGCGGAGTTCTATAAGTCCCGAAGGGTGGGGAGGCGAAGCGGAGCCATTATGCGCATGCAGCGGCCGGGGGACACTATCTTGGCTGTCTTTTTATGCCGTTTCGAATGAAAATGGTTCCAGCTTAAATATAAAAAGCCGCATTATGCAGCGGAGCAAAAAGGCAGCATAAAAAAAACTGCAGCCCTTGCGGTTTTGAAGTTTTCTTTTGTTTTAATTTTTATATTTGATGTGAAAAGAGATCTGAAAACATTTAAATCAAATGCGATGGAAAAGGCTATAAGACTAAGGGTGCGAAAGGACTTGGACGGGAGGCAGCAGTTTAATATAATCAAGCTCAAAGGGAGCCTTATATCGAAAGGATATACCGAAATTATACACATTTTGGACCAAGACGATGAATTTCATATCAATTCTTTCGAAACTTCAAAAGAAAGCAGCAGGGAAGTGCGGGAGTTTATAACTACATTCATAAGTGAGGAAAACCTAAATGATGCCGTCACAATTTTCAGCTAGCCTGCCTAAAGCAAATCATGCAAATAAAAATAGCGGCATTCCATACCATTATTGCGCATTGGCAGCATAATGGAGAAAGCGGAATTTCCATTGAAATTGCAGGCATTATGCATTCATTTAATAATATTAAAAATTTACCTATTTTTATATTAAAGTTTTCATTCAACATTTAATATTTTAGGAAATGAATATTGATTATCAGGACGATAATTTTTTTAATGTGGATTATGTATATAGAATCCAAACCTTTGAAAAGTATCTGGAGAATACAATATCTTCGGAAGAGCATTATGCGAATTACAAGGCCGGACTGATGCCTGATGTCTTCTATGAACATAACATACCTGCCGTTCTAGGCCTGTTCAGAAAGGAATTCCGTGACTTAAAATCAGGAACAGAAAGGTATGAGCAGGACAATAACAATGATTTTCCCATGCTTAAGGCTTTTATCAATACCGAAAGGGAATTGCGAAAAGTATTGGACAACAGCCAGCTTGAGGATTATGCCTCGAAGCTGGAATGGGCATTTGACCATCAGAAGACCGATGGAAGGGCAGGAGCAGTCAGCCGATTTTTTTTGGCGACGCCGACACTGGACAGCTATCTGTTTCAGGTTGAAAAAATATTCGGAAAAGGGATTCTGGACTGATTTTTAAAATCCAAAGGATCATTTCTGGGCAAATATTTGAAGGGATGGAAATTTCAATAATAATCTGGTTATGGAGCTACATTTTGAAGATTTTGCACTCACCATCAAGGCCAAAGATATGGATGTACCCTATAATCTGATGGACGAAGCTCTGTTTCTAGCAGTCCGTCCCCATCTTATCGACTTATTATCCGGTAATAAAACGGAAATTATATGCTTTGGAGCAGCTCCCGACAATGGAGCAGACGCACAGGATGAACTTTTGGGAAACGGCGTTTTCTTTCGGATTATCGGCTATGAGAAGAATTTAGGGGTCGATCTGCAAAGCAGTCCCGAAGAAATTCTGAATGCTTTCCATTATCTGGTTTATAATTTCACGCCGAGATGGACTACGATCTTTGTGGAAGAGGGAGAAACCAAAAAGGAGGCCACAATTGAGCTGATGTACCAGGAAGTATTCTAGGAGAACCTTATATGAGCCCTTAGATTTGCTGCGATTAGATAGCTAAAATACACTATGGATCCTAAATTGTATTAGCCCAATCGAATGTCAGGCATTGGAAAAGCAGAGAAGTTGAACCTACAATTATCTTTTGCGCAAAATAGAGGATGCAATCATTGTCAAACTAAAACAGGAGACTGGCTATGAATCTGGAAGATGGCTTAGAAAGATATATATCGGCACAAAAAGACCTTTACCATCAGGCCTTGGACGAAATCAAGGACGGAAAGAAGCTAAGCCATTGGATGTGGTTTGTTTTTCCGCAGATCAGGGGCCTTGGATTTACCGACTACAACGTGTATTACGGAATAAAAGACCTGTATGAGGCCGAACAATACCTCTGTGACCCAGTACTGGGAAAACGTCTGGTGGAAATCACCAACGCAGCCTTTTCCCTAGAAGGAAACACGGCCTTGGAAATTTTCGGCAGACCTGACTCGAGAAAACTCAAGTCCTGCATGACGCTGTTCAGCCAACTCCAGAATACAGATCCCATATTCCAGAAAGTATTGGACAAATATTATGACGGACTGCATGATGAGAAGACAATCTCAATTCTGGCGTCACAAAAAAAATAGTAACTAGAACATTTCATAAAAATAGAATCCAACAATTTACTGCTCTATTTTGAAAGCCCTGCCTAAAAATGGCAGCCTGGCATTTTATAAATCCACAAAACTAAGTTTTACGATTTTTAGATAAGCATCGGTCACTTTGCTGAGTTCCGGCATAAGCTCCTGCATTTTTGCTTTTACGATTGCATCGCGCTGCTGCTGCTCTGCCGCATATTTCTCTGCCCTTTCTTCAGGGGGCTGCCCAATTTCGGTATGGCCGGGATCAATTGGAATGAAATCGTCATCTGAAATTTTTGAATCTTCATTATCTTCCTGCTTCCATCTTTGATATTTTGCCTCCTCGTAGGCATTGTAGAGGTATTCATATAGGATTCCTTGACATCGGTTTAAATGTTCCCAGGGCATGGGATCTTCCTCAACGAACTCATGGGGATAAGTATAGAGCGTAATTTCCATTCGGGAATACAGGTCAACTTTATAGTAATCAACAAATTCCTGATCGGCAACTCCTTTGAAATAATCAATTTCTTCCATAACAAATTTTTTATACTTTAAACGCAACAATGTTTCCTTCATATGGAAAGGCAAAATCCTCAATTTTGACAGACTGGTCAAGCCATGCAGATTCATCCTGCCTTTTAAGCATTATCGGCATGCGCATTTTATGGTTGTGTACAAACCGCATCAGTTCATTGGCTTTGGTAGTGACCATGGTATAAGTGTTCATAACTTCATCAGATACCGGATCCGTCCATGTGGAATACAGTCCAGCAAAAGTGAAGATCTCGTCGTCCTGCGAATTGATCTGGTATTTGTCTTTGCTTTTTCCTTTTTCATCATTCCAATGCCATTCATAATAGGCCGATGCTATTATCAGGCATCTGTTGTGTGTTATATTTTTAAAGGAAGCTTTCTCATCAATGGATTCAATCCTTGCATTGAGGGTGTTTTTTCTAAAATCCGCATCCTTTGCCCATGTCGGCATCAATCCCCAAGTATAGTCTGTGGTAATCAGGCGGGGGGATGAATCAAGTATTATGGGGATATTGGGATGCGCAAATCCATTAATGAAATCTGACTGAAGATAGGTTTCCTCATTGTCGACTTCTGCATTAAACCGCCGTTTTACATTTTCAATTGCAGCGGACTGCTGGGTATAGTAACACATAAATAACTGCATTAAGTTAAAAAAATACCTTATTCTGTTAGTCTTAAATCCTTAAAGGGCTGCCTGCTGAATTTTGGTGTCCTAGATTTGGCATCAAAACAGCATAATGACCCGCTACCAATTTGATATAAAACATATTGAAAACCTTATTTTTATAAATGAGCAAAGGAAAAAAAGACTGCGGCAAAAAAACAGCAGAAAACTGTTTTGGATCATAATTCTTTTTGTGTCCCTATTTCTTGCATTCTATCAAATTTAGTCCGTAATTAGCATTTTACATAAAAAAGCATTCAAAATTTCATTCTGTGTCGCGGCAGGTTTATTTCATGCTCCTGCGGATAAGGCTTGCGGTGCGTGCTGCTCACATCCTGCTTTATGTTATGCTGCGTCGTAAATCTTTTATCAGAGTCTGAATATCTCGGATCGGGGATGAAAGGCATTTTCGCCATTCTGGAAATGGTGATCGTCGGGAAATGGTAATCAATTTCCACGGTTCCCAGAAGCAGATAGCATCCTCCTCCCTGAAATGGATTGTTTGCCAGGCTGTCAGGAAAATGCGCTGTATCAAAATATGCCCCTTCATGGTCAATCCATGTACCGAAATACATATTGCCCTTTTTGGTAGGCACCTGTTTGGTCGAGATCAGGTAGGCCAGCATGCGCACCTGCCTTTTATGGTATTTCAGAAGATCGCGCACCATCACATCCCCGCGGTGCCTGGTCTGGAGCAGATCAAAAACCGAGCACGATATGGGGAAGTTCAGCAGCTCGATTTCATCAAAAGCATCCTCAAATACCGAACGCTCCAGAACAGGCAGCCTGAATTCCTTGGCAGGCTCGCGGATCAGCATCAGCCCGCGGTTTTCAGGCTTGAAATTATTCATCAGCAGGCTTACCTGGACAAGCAGCTCATTTTTGGCTTTTCCCGTAAATCGGAAAGCGCCTATGAAAACGAGAACCTTTACATTCTCAATGCCCATGGGAACCCTGTTAATGAAGTCTTCGAGCGATTTATAAATGCCGTTTCTCCCACGTTCAAAAGCAATGAACTGCGAGAGTTTGGAATCCAGGCCCTGCAGGTGCATAAATCCCAGATAAATATCCAAGCCGTAGAGAGCAGTTTCATATTCGCTTTTGTTCACGCAAGGGGCATGAATTTTGGCTCCGGCCATTCTGGCTTCGTGCACGTAGATTTCAGTGCGGTAGAATCCTCCCTGATTATTGATTACGGCAACCATGAATTCAATAGGGTAGTGCACCTTCAGGTAAAGGCTCTGGTAGCTTTCCACAGCGTAAGATGCAGAGTGTGCCTTGCAGAAGGAATAGCCTGCAAAGGATTCGATCTGGCGGTAGATTTCACGGCTGAGTTCTTCGGGGTGCCCTTTGGCGGCGGCAGAAATAAAAAAGTCGTCCTTGACTTTTTGCAGTGTGGCTTTTGAGCGTCCTTTTCCCGACATAGCGCGTCTTAGGATGTCGCCGTCTGCGGCGGAAAGGCCTCCGTAATGCAGGGCAATTTTGATCACGTCTTCCTGATATACCATAATACCGTAGGTTTCTCCGAGCTGCTGCTCGAAAACCGGATGGAAATACTCAAATTTTGACGGGTTGTTGTGCCGGAAAATATATTCCTTCATCATTCCTGATTGCGCCACTCCGGGACGGATAATGGAAGAGGCAGCCACAAGTGTTTTATAATTGTCACATTTCAATCGGCGCAGCAGTCCACGCATGGCAGGGCTTTCAATATAAAAGCATCCTATTGTTCTCCCTTCCGCAAGATACACGTTTGCGGAATGTTCGTTTTTTGACAGCCTTGTATCGCGGATATTGATCCGCAGACCCTTGTTTTTCTCAATCAGTTTTACAGTATCATCAATATGTCCGATGCCTCTCTGGCTTAGTATGTCAAATTTATCAAAACCGATGTCTTCAGCAGTATGCATATCAAAAAGGACTATTGGGAATCCTTTTGGAGGCATTTCCAATGGCGTGTAGTTGGTCAGCGGCTCTTCAGAAATCAGAATCCCGCAGGAATGCATGCTGCGCATATTGGGATATTTCTCAAGCATCATGCCATATTCCTGAACCAATTTGACTATTGAGTTGGTCTGCTGGAGCTTCATGGGATTTTTTGCCAGCATATCCAGCTCGTCTTTCGGCAGTCCGAATACCTTGCCGACCTCGCGGAAAATCGAGCGGTATTTGAATTCCACATTAGTGCCGCAGAAAGCCACATTCTCGTAACCGTAGCGGTCAAAGATGTATTTCAAGATAACATCCCTTTCCTTCCACGACCAGTCGATATCGAAATCGGGCGGGCTCTTGCGGTTTTCATTCAGGAACCGCTCGAAATACAGGTCAAGCTCCAAAGGACAGATGTCCGTTATTCCCAGACAGTAGGCAATTATGCTGTTGGCGCCCGAGCCCCTGCCTATATGAAGGAAGCCCCGGCTGTTGCTGTAGCGTATGATATCCCATGTGATAAGGAAGTAGCCGCTGAATTCCAGGTCGTTGATGACTTTCAGTTCCTTCTCCACACGTGCTTTTGCCTGGTCATTATGGCGTCCGTAACGCCATGCAAGACCTTCCTCGGCAAGAGTGGTAAGAAGGGCTATGTCTCCTTTTTTATTTTTGGTGTAGTGCTTTTTGTTTTTCGGGCTTTCAAAATCATATTTAAAATTGCAGCGTTCAATAATGTCCTCAGTATTACGGATGATCTGGGGATAGTCTTTATATAAATTGACAAGTTCAGCCTGGGGGATCATCATGTCAGTTTTCCTGCAGCAGTCATCTTGCCCGAGTTTGGACAAAAGCTCATTGAGGTCAACGGCGCGCAGAATTCTGTGAAGATTGTATTCCCTTTTGGTTCGGAATACCACCGGCTGGAGGACAACCATTTTGGAAATCTTTTTTTTAAGTCCAGGCATGAAAAGCCTGCCGAGCTGGTCAGGCTGAATGCCGATAAATTCATTTTCGCTGAGATCCGCAGGTGCATTTTCCAGAGTGTATATAAAATAAGCCGCTTCAATAGCGGGAGCCTTTTCAGGCAGGGGAGCGCCGCTGAAATTATGATCGGTCAGAAAGCGGTTCATCTGCGCGAGTCCTGCAGCATTTTTGGCCAGGCCGATGTAGCGGAATTTATGCTCCGAACGAAACTCGATTCCGACCAGCGGTTTTATGCCTAAGCCTTCGCATCCTTTTATAAAATCATAAATGCCGGTTACGGTGTTGATATCAGTCAGCGCTGCTGCCGTGGCTCCGCTTGCCGATGCCTGCTTTATCAGATCATCCAGCGGAATAGTGCCGTAGCGAAGGGAATGAAAAGAGTGGCAGTTGAGAAACATGATTTATTTTTTACGTTTTAAAATTTCGTCTTTATTATTGGGTTTAAAAGAGGCGCCGGCGCATCTCATCACGGCATCAAATCCGTAACGGCTCTTCATTCTGTCCATTGCCTGATATAGGGCAAGCATTTCTTCGGTGTCATTGAAAAGGTCAATCTGATAGGTTCCCCTGACCAGACCGCTGAAACGGATTCCGACAAGCCGCAGCCTCATTCTGCGCTGATAGAGTTTGGCAAAGAGGTCCGTCACAGTCTGGGTAAGAATATGATCGGCAGAGGTGTACTGTACCCTGGACTGTTTGGTTTCTGTATCAAAATTGGCATACCTTATCTTGACAGTCACAGTTGATGCGAGCCACTGCTCTGCACGCAGCTGGTAGGCCAGCTTTTCCACCATGCCCTGCAGGATCCTATTTAATTTCAATACATCAATAGTGTCCTGTGAAAAGGTATGTTCGGTTGAAATTGATTTTCTTTCCGTATAAGGCTCAACGGGAGTGTTGTCGATCCCATTGGCTTTTTTCCAAAGTTCGGTGCCGTTTTTGCCAATCATCTGCTGCAATGATTCGGCCGGCATTTCAGAAAGCGTCCGGATGGTGCGGATTCCGATGCGCGAGAGCAGCTGGAATGTTTTCTCGCCCACCATCGGAATTTTTCGGATGGAGAGCGGGTTTAAAAATGACTGCACAAGATGTTCGGGTATTTCGAGATTCTGTTTCTGTTTTCCTTCACCGGTTCCGATTTTAGAAACGGTCTTATTGATGGAAAGCGCAAAGGTGAGGGGCAGGCCCGTTTCCTTTGTGATGCGGCTGGCGAGCTCGTCTGTCCATTTATAGCTGCCGTAGAATTTATCCATTCCCGTAATATCAAGATAAAATTCATCTATGCTCGCTTTTTCGACTACCGGAGCTTTCTCCTGAATAATTTCGGTGATGTCATGGGAAAGCCGCGAGTATAATTCCATATCGCCTTTCATAATCTTGGCCTGGGGGCAGAGCTTCATTGCCATGTGTATCGGCATGGCTGAACGCACGCCAAATCGACGCGCTTCATAGGAGCAGGAAGCCACTACGCCTCTATCGCCTCCGCCTATTATCAAGGGAATCCCGTTGAGCTCAGAGTTGGTAAGCCTTTCGCAGGAAACAAAAAAAGTATTCATGTCAATATGTACAATTGCCCGGCTCATAATCATTTCTTTTATACGGGTCAAAATTAGTACAGATAGTAACATTTTTTAAAAATAAAATGTTCTAAATAATAACAAAAATAAAAATAGCTTATTTTATTGGTGCTTCCAAAATATCCAAAAATTGATGTTTTTAGGTTTATTCAGAATTTACGGCGGATTGAATCCTGGGATCAAATGACAGGAAAAATAATTTTCAAAAGCGCTGCAGAAGGTCTTGAATAAGAATTTAGTTAAGGCAGGGGATAATGAAAATAAAAGAATTATTTCCAGTGCAATACTATGTGCATTTGAACCGCCTGTTAGAGGCGGCATCAAAGGAATATAACCCTGCAAGTAAGTAAAATTAATTAGGCTGGAATTGTAATTACGTGCCAGTAGCAGCAATAATACAGCGCGTTTATTCGGATTGATTTTCGCTTTTGGTTTCCTGATGGCTTCGTTTGACAAGC
This sequence comes from Flavobacterium luteolum, assembly GCF_027111275.1. Taxonomy (NCBI): domain Bacteria; kingdom Pseudomonadati; phylum Bacteroidota; class Flavobacteriia; order Flavobacteriales; family Flavobacteriaceae; genus Flavobacterium; species Flavobacterium luteolum. The sequence continues at coordinate 3,416,155 of NZ_CP114286.1, forward strand.
ATATAAAAATCCTTTAGATGCCACCATGCCGGGCACATATCAAGACTTCCCTTAAAATTCCCAATAGTCGAATAGCAGCTTTTGAGAAAAACCTGCGAATCGGTGATCTTTGCCCATGGTTTCCAATCCACTTCCTTGGGAGGAGGAGAGGCCTCAAAATAGCGTTTTATTTCATCGGGAGTCATACGGCAAAATTAAGCAAAAAGTCCAAGTGCGGCAAGCCTGGGGATGATTTTGAAGCTTAAAATCCGAGGACGTTTTACCCCATAATCGTTACCAGCCTAAAGGCCATCGATTTATATTTTAAATGAAATCAATAAAAAAATAAACTTCCAGTTTTATCTTGTGAAGGTTTTCTGGAAGGATGCAGTTCCACTGCCGAAAATGGAGAAAACTACCAACTTTTTTACTTTTTTTTCAAAATCAGGTGCAGGCGGCTGTGGTCTTCAGAAATTGCATTGATTTCAGATTCTGCAAGTTCCTGAATATCATTTTTAACCTGCCCATACATTCTCTCCACCATGGTACTGTTCAAAGTCCGGACAGCTGGAAAATCCTTGTAGTTTTCTGTTTCTTTTTGCAGTGATTTATGGTCGTTCAGGATTTCTGAGTGGAATGTTTTCAGTTCAATCCGGCAATCGGGATTGTCGGCGGTCATACCTACAAATTCACCTGAACTGAGACAGGAAATCTTTGAGGCAGGAACTGCTGATTCAAGCTGGCGAGAGCGGCTGATTGAGGTATCTGAGCTGTTGATGGAAAGGCTTTCACGGTCCTGCATAATTCTGCCAAAGCGTTCTGAAAGCTGCTTGGCAGTGTCGCCGGAAACCTGTCCGGAAATAATATTTCCCGTGATGTTCATTATCACATCAGCAAGTTCGCGCCCATAATCTTTCTTAAGCTGGCTCAGGTCCTGTATACCAAGACTGGTGGCCACTTTATTGCTGCGGGCAGTGGCGATCAGACTGTCGATATTGTTGAGGTAGACGGTTGGAAATTCGTCAAAAATCAGACTGCTTTTGAGTTTGTCCTTCTGGTTGACCTGCTTAATGAGGCGGTTGATATAAAGCGAGAGCACAGCTCCGTATGTCTGTATTTTTTGCGGGTTGTTTCCCATACAGATTATTTTCGGCTTCAACGGATTATTGATGTCGAGATTAAAATCATTGCCCGACAATACATAGTAGAGCTGAGGGGACGAAAGCCTTGACATGGCAATTTTAGCCGATGCAATCTGCCCCTCCAATTGCTCATTTGCTTCGTTGAGGTAGGCGCTGACAAATGGATTGATCAAAACTTCAATTTCTTTTTCACATCGCAGCAGGGTAAAGAGGTTATGGTATTCGAGCTGCATGAGCTCAATTACATGAGGCAGGGTGCAGTATTCTCCATTATTGTATTTTTTCAGGTACCATATAACGGCAGTCAAAAAATTGATGGGCGATTCTACAAAAAAGTCTCCCTGTTTTTTGATCCATTCGCGATTAAGCCCCAAAAGGATAGTGCGCGCCGATTCAGCTGCATCAGTAATGTCTGTCATGGATGAAGGTTCCAGCGGGTTGCATCTGTGGGAGCGGTTGAGGTCGTCAAAATTGATGACAAAAAACTGTGGCTCTACGCGATAGATATGCCTGTATTTCAGATACGCATTATAGGTTATTTTAGTGAGGTCATCAAATTTGAAATCATAGACAAACATTGTAAAACCTTTCGAGATATGCTGGGTTATGATGTGGCGTATTACAAAATAGGATTTGCCTGATCCGGGAGATCCGCATACCAGCAGCCCGCGAAACGGGTTTATAATGTTGATCCAGCTTTTTCGGACTTTGTCCTTGAGTCGATACTGCGCCGGGAGATTGATGGAATACTCATTCTGTAAAAGTCTTTCCTCCTGCGGAAATGTCTCATTTTCCTTATTGAAAATGTCCTTGCCCGATAAGGACCTGCTGATGATTCTGGTAAGAAGCGTTCCGCCGGTGATTATCAGCAGAAAGCCCAGTGATGCAATAAGGATATAAAATGCGAATGCATAATCAAATTCAAGCCATAAAATGAACCCGCTGCCAAAATAAAACAGCAGTCCAGAAAACACAAAATATAATGCTGTTTTAGTTTTCAGTTTTTCATTTTTTCGTCCCCGTGCTCCTAAAAGTGAAATGAAAACAAATAGGAGCGCCAGGAGCTTGGATTTTTGAAAATGACTGAAGAGTCCTGCCTTAAAAATATTCTCCAGAATCCTATCGCTGAATTTAGATCTGAAATCCAATTGCTCAAAAAAGCTGTAGCCGTAATAATAAAAATGCAGAGCCAGCAGCAGTATGCTGATCAGCCTTGTCATGTCTAAAATTTTTCGCAGTGCCTGTTCATTTTCTCCTGTCTGCATAACTGTTGTTTTTTAAGTGTTGTCAATTATTTGAAAGGCCTTTTCTTTTCCTTTTTTTCTTTTTCCTTTTAAAATCTGTCCCAGGATTGCTGCCTGGAAACTCCCTTTCAAAAAGTTTGGTGATCAGTTCTTCCAACAAAGGGATCGATTGTTTTTTCAAGGCCAGAGAGTCCTGCAGTTCCATTATTGCCGTTATAGGTTTGGGAAGCTTGGCCCGGTCGGAAAAAATAGCATTATAGGCTTCTGTTTCTTCCTTTCTGCAGCACTGCACTATAGCTGCAGCCGAGAATTCTTTTCCAAGCTCACTGCCGTTGCAGACCTGTCTCGAGACATGGTCCACATAGGTAAGTCCATACAAAGTTCCATTTTGCGCAAATCTTTTAACCATTGCAATTCCCTGCTGCTCCAAAGCTTGAGATAGTTCATTTATAGAGGGCTTATCAGAGCGCAGCACAGTACGGACAGCATTCTTTATCCTGATTCCCGGTCTGGGATTTTCAAGGATGTTTTCCTGGAATTTTTTCTCCAGAAATCCAAGCGTCGGACGGTTGTGGAAATCACTTGCTTTGATAGGAACGCCGATCGGCATCCCATCAGCATCAAGTATGCGGTAGACAAGCCCTCCGTTTTTTAAAATGCGGGAATTCTCAGAGCCATTGTCGGCCTTTACATTATAGAGATTAAGAACAGCATTCAGCTGCGGCAGGCTCTTGTACTGATAGGTGTTGATTACAAAATCCAACACTTGCGAAATAGCTTTTTTAGACTGGATTTTTCCATATTTTACAGCCTGTGCACCAATAGGCAGCAGATTCTCGGCAATCTGTTTTTCCCTGCCTTGCGCTTTGATGAGAATAAAATCCTGTTCTATCTTTTTTCGGACCGCTTCGGACTGGTTGCGTCCGATATTCTGCATGTCGATCCTTTTGCCGTCAGGTCCTACTTTAATCGATATTATGTGAATATGCGGATGTGCGGCATCATGATGCTGATAGACAAGATAAGGCTGGCCTTCGAAACCGATTCCAGCCATATATTCAGATGCGATTCTCATTAATTTTTCAGCGGTCAGATCTTTTTCTGAAGGATGGAAATTCAGGGAAATATGCACGCTTCCCCGCTTTACATTTTCATTTAGCTCCAATTGCCGAAGCAGCAGATTTATCTTTAAGGCACTGCTGAGCTGGTCATGATCTGCAGGATAATTTCCCTGGCCGATGCATAGGGCATCACCCGTGGAAACCTTGTTCTCATTGTAATGGAAAATGCGGCGCATAGATCGTCCTGTTTTTATTACTGCAACCATTTTTCAGCCATTTTAAATACACAGATTTTTATTTTTTCAATAGATTCGAAAAGCATTTTTTTATCTTCCTCATATGACAATATCCAGTTTTTGAAATCAGGGACATGCTGCAGGGAGTGCAGTTTTCTGACGGCCTGATTGTAGTTGCTGCCCACAGCATTTAGATCATTGCGGAGGCGGTTTATCTCAGCAATAAAATCATCAATGGACTGGTTCCGGTATTTTAAGACAACGGGTTTTTCAAGAAGATTTTTTCTTGCAAAATCACTCAGCTTTGGACAGATTGATTTTTCAAATCTGCTTCTTAGAAGATTCATCTCTGACGGGGTCAGCCGCAGATGAATCCATTTGGTTCGGTTCGTATCTTCCTTTTTCATTTTATCTCCTTTTTCATTAACTGATCGAATTTCTATCTGGAGAATTCTCTGCCGGCGAGTTTCGAGCCAAATGGCAGCCAGATATCGGTTGTGATACAACCGGACATCTGGCCGATTGCAGGAACGAGGCAATCCTTGAGCTTATTTTAAGATTTCACGACCTGAAATAGGGCAAAAAAAGGACTTTTGAAGATCTATGCGCCTTTGCAGATTTCCCATTTTTCGCAACCCGTTTTTTTCCTCATACGAATTTACGCAAGGGCATCGGATCCAGAGCATCATGCGTAAATTTTACTTATGATGATCTGCCGGCGCATCCTTAACTTTATCCTTTGATTTATTAATTTAAAACATTGAAATTATGATTACAAAAAATGATGTTGCCAAGGTTTTTGACACTGTTTTGAGCAGTCCTGGCATGAGCGAGCCGGTGAGGATTGATTTGAAAATTTCAAGAAAAAACGTGCTGCTGTTAAGCTGCATGATTGAACATGGGCTGCTGCTGGAAAAAGACTCTGGAAGCCTGCTGGGGAATATTTCCGAAGAAGGGCTTTCTGATCTGAAAAACATAGCGCAGGACTTTCTGGAGAAGGCAGGCCTGGTCGAGCTGAACCAGAAACTTTCCGCAATCGGGGAGTCAATCAAAGCCTAAAATCAGAGTCTAGTATCAAACAAAAACTCCTTTTTATATGCCTGCAGATCTGCAGGCATATTTTCATTATGGCCACTGGCATAAAATTGCCTGATTTTCAAAACTTTTAGCTTGATTTTCATAGTATCTGTCAGAAATATCCCAACTACTTTTGTATAAGATTTTTATGCCTATCCAAATAAAATCCAGGTTATTTTTTAATTGAAAAATTAAGATCATGAATTCGAAAGCCAATGCAAAAAGTGTTATTGTACAGATAATTTGTCTTCTATATGTTTTGCTGTTTGTGTATGCTGCAGCGAGCAAATTATTTGACTTTGAAAATTTTCAGGTACAGGTAGGACAGTCACCGCTCTTAAGTGCATTTGCCGGATGGATATCCTGGACAGTGCCGCTTTCTGAGCTAATAATTGCTTTGATGCTGCTGATTCCAAAATTCAGAAATCCAGCACTGCTTGCTTCGTTAAGCCTTATGTCCATGTTTACGGTTTATATTTATATAGTACTTCATTACAGTTCCTTTGTACCGTGTTCATGTGGCGGGATATTGGAGAAAATGAGCTGGAATGCGCATCTGATATTTAACATTGCATTTGTATTATTGGCGATTTTAGCCATACTGCTTCAAAGGGCATATTTTGAGGACAGGCTATGGCCCCGCAAGTGCTCCATCCAGATCAAGATTTTGGGCTGCCTGCTACTTAGCGCAGCAACTATCATAGTACTATTTTTATGGTCAGACGGTATAATGCGTTATGAGAATCCATTTATCAGACGCTATCCAAATCATGCCGCGACTCCTCTTGATCAGAAGGACCTTAAATTCAATTCCTACTATTTTGCCGGCTTTGCCAAGGGGCGCTTATACCTTGGAAATGTTACAGCACCGCTTGAGCTTTTATCATTTGATGCAGAACTCAACAATCCGCGAAATGAAAAGATCATTTTTGATCCTAAAGATATTCCATTCACCAGAGTCAAGATAAATGTTGATGGTCCGTATTTTTTCCTTAAGGATGGCAGCGTACCAATAATATTCAGAGGAAGCACTTCGGATTGGAAAATCCGCACTGAATTCAGAGGGCTGCCATACTTTGACCTGGCCGAACCATTTGACGGCAATACGGTCGTTTTCCGATCCAATAATGCAAAGAATCAGGACAATATCATTGGTTTGTACCAAAAGGAAAACGTACAAAAGATTACATACAGGAATTCTTTTTTGCAAAAACAGATTGATGGTATTTTCGATACCGACGGAAAGCTGCTATATGACGTACAAACGGATAAAATTGTGTATGTCTATTTTTATAGGAACGAATTTATCGTTGCCGATAAAAAAGGGAATATTAACTACAGAGGGCACACCATTGACACCATAAGCAAAGCGAAAATAAAAGTTTCAAACCTGGAAAACGGAACAGTCAGAAAAATGTCAGCACCGCCTTTGATTGTAAATTCAAACGCTGCAGTCTTCCGAAATCTGCTTTTTATACATTCAAAAATAAAGGGCAGATATGAAAGCGGCAAATTATGGGACCAGGGTTTCATTATAGACGTTTATGACATAAACAGGAATGCCTATCTTATGAGTTTTCCGATTTACGGCATAGGCAAGGAGAAGCTAAAATCCTTTGTGGTGACTTCTTCTTATCTATACGCCATCATTGGCAGGGACATAGTGATATATGACCTGAAATCAACGCTTAAAAGAGAAATGAAACTTGCTGCTCCGGCTGTGGATCAGCAATGAAGATATACCGGCCAGTATCAGGAAAAAAGATCGAAAACCTGTAGAAAAAAGTAGGTCAATGTTTAATTTAATATTTATTATTATGAAAACGGAATTTTTAAAAAATGTTATTCCTTTTGCAGTTGTAACATTGGGCATTTCAGGAGCTTTTGTAACCACATCAATGCAGAAAGCCCCTAAGGACTTAATTCCTGAAGATGGTTATGCGCTGAATCCTCAGGGTGGGTGCAGCGACAGCAAGACAAGCTGTGATACCCAGGAAACTGACTACGTTTGCCGTATTGGCGGTTTGAGCGGGCCGCAGGCATTTGGAAAGGATGAGGATGATAGATGTGTTGTAAAACTTTGGAAACCTGATAACTAAATAACCAATTTTAAAATGCCGTTTGGATTCCAAACGGCATTATTGATTTATGAAGATCGGCGTGTGCTAAATTGTACCTTTGGCAATCCACTCCGCATTTTTTTCATCTTTGAGATAGTAGCTGTACCACTGCAGAATGCGGGTGCAGAGATCCTTCTGGTTTATAGGATCCAAAAGCGTATGCCCTTCTTTCGGATACTGCAAAAAAATACATTTTTTGCCCAATCTTCGCAGTGCCAAATAGTACTCCATGCTCTGAAAAGGGTCTACCTGAGTGTCTTCTTTTCCGCACCACATCAGTAGAGGAACCTGAAGATTCTCAATAGATTCCAAGGGAGAATTTCGGTCAAAATCAGGCCTTTCAGAGAATGGTGTTTTTGTCCCCAAGCGCCAGCCTCCGCTGCCAAATCTCCACATTTCAGGTTTTCTTGTGTTTGCTCCAAGGGTAAGGAATCTTCTGGTTAGATCCACAATAGCGCCACTGCCTATGGCTGTAGCAAACATGTCGGTATGATTGATGATGAAAACAGTTTCATATCCGCCGAAAGAATGGCCCATTATTCCAATTTTTTTAGGATCGATAATATCCATATCGATTATTTTATTTGTTCCCGAAAGCACGCAATCCAATGTTGATGGACCAACACTTCCTTTTTCATGAATGATATCCGGGCTGAAAACGAAATATCCTTCGCAGGCAAAGAGAGTTGGATTATATCCCGATTCAACAGAAAAAGTAGGATTGCTGTACCGATGAAGGTCGAAGGACTGTATTTCATAGATGTGCACAATCATCGGGTATTTCTTTGCAGGATCATAATTGGCAGGATAATATAAAATGCCCTTTAAATCCTGCTTTTTGGAATTCTGAAAACGAACAAGTTCACTTTTTCCCCAATTGTATTTGCTGGCATGCGGATTACTCTTGAAGATGGTTTTCAATTGTGCTGATTTTTCTTTAAATATGAGCTGAGGAGGCAGATCAAATCTCTGCTCAATACAGAAAATATTCTGTTTTTTGTTTCCAAAGCTTATATCGTCAATAAGGGAATCACCATATATGATCGGCTTTACCCCTTTATCTTTTCTCCAGCTGAAACAGCCTGTTTTTCCGTCATCTCCGACTGCGCGCAAAAACAGCTCATCGTTTAGATCGAACCTTCCATTCAAAGGGTAATCGTAAACGCTGTTTTTAGAACTGGAACTATTATAGGATCTGAGCTGAAGGCGGAACCTGATTTTTGATTCCCGTCCTTTGGTGAGCCTTCTCGATGCGCTTCCATCAACCCTAACTGCCCAGAGGTCAAACTGGTCATATAGCAGTATTTCATTCTCATCGGTCGTCCACCCGGGATTTCCATAAGCATAATCCGCGGCGAGCAGATTGACTTTTCCATAAAAAGACACTCCAATCTTTGAGGTGATGTTTGTATGAGTTTTGCGTACCAGATCATAAATCCACCAATTCATGTCCCTGAAATATGAAATGTACCGGCCAGTTGGCGAACTATACATCCCCTGCAGGTTGGACTGCTGTTTTATCAGGAATGCGGATTTTTCGTTAGTCTGAAGATTCAGGATATAATAATCTCTTGGCCCGGCAGATTCCTCAAATTGGGGCTCGTACTGTTTAGGGTTGGACAAGACTGCATATTGATGATCGCGGGTAAGCATTACATGAGGCAGTTCCGGACTTGTAATCTGCGTGAAATTTCCCAGATCTGTCTGCCAAAAGCATCTTTTTTTGCCTGTCTCAAATTTGCCATATGACTGTTCCTGGGTGTAGACCCATTTGTCGTTTGCATTCCAAATTTCAACATTGGACCCTTCATTGTCTGGCTCGGTTTTTTTATTCCCTCTTATGGTAAAAAAAACTTTCTCCAGATTGTCGGAAATGATGATTGGATTCAGCGCTTCATCCGAAATCGAAAAATCTGCAGGGAAGGAGGATTGCTTGCCGGGGTCAAATTCAATCAATTTGCCATCAGCCAGGGTATAAAGAAATATGGAGCTGATTTTTCCATTTTTTGATTTGCCATAAAAGGCTACTGCCTTGGCATCCTTTTGCCATGAGAAACTTTCATATTTTAAATCGCTCGAATTTGAAAGCCATTTTGATGTGCTTATTTTCGCAGCATCGGCCAAGAATACAGAATTTTTGCCATTGGAGTGGACGGCGTAGATGATTTTGCTGCCGTCTGGACTGAGTGAAAAATGTCCTATGTCGTGAACTTCAAGAAGGGTCCTGCCCAGCGGTATTTTGATTTCCAATCTGTATGCATTGTTTTCTTCCCTGATGCTTATCAGCAATAGATTGGCCTGGTCTGAATAAATGTAGTTGTCCGCTCCGAAAATGCTTTCTTTTTTTCCAGTTTGAGGATCAATGATTTCCAGTTCTTTATCCCTGCGGACGATGAAAAAATTATCTTTTGTGAAAAGCGAATTTGCTCCTGAAGAAAATGAGAATGTCTTAAGATTTCTTGCATTTCGAAGAAACAAGGTGTCTTTTCCGTTAGGGTACTCCATTTTATAACTCACCCATTTTTCATCAGGTGATACCTTATCAATAAGAAGCTGGCCCCACAGTGAATAATCTGACGGGCGGAGGTTCTTTTTTTGCACTACCTGTCCCGATACGGGACAGGCTACTAATGGCAAAATAAATAATAAAACTAGAGACAATGCCCTAAAAAAAACAATCTTAAAAAGGTATATTTTATTTTTATCGAACATGATGCATGATTTAATATCCTGGATTCTGAGGTTTTAGATTTGGATTTGTGCTTAACTCATTTTGCGGAATCGGAAATAAACGATCTGTGGCAGTCCATCCAGGCTTTATTCCCGTCAGGGACTGATCCAGAGCGTTGAACCTCTTGAGGTCAAAGAATCGCATTCCCTGCTCGGTAAAAAACTCCCATTTTCTTTCTAGCAGGACAGCATTTAGAATCTCTTGTTTTGATTCGGCGACAGTTTTTGCCAGACCGGCTCGATTTCTGACTTTATTCAGATCTTCCTTGGCTCCAATAAGGTCGCCCTGCTGTGCCCTGGCTTCCGAGCGGTTCAGATATTGTTCAGAGAGTCGAAAAACGATTGAATACTCCTTTGAAGCCGGGGTCACGATCTGTTCCTTGTATTTGAATGCATGATACCATGTCTGGGTTCCTTTTGTGATTGATTTGATCCATTGTGTTTTTCTGAGATCCCCTGCGGAGAATGAACTTACCAGCCCTGCACTTAATGAAATTGAGCTTGGCGGTCCAGCAGTAAAGATAAATGTTGCGGCCTCCTTGGTATTCTGGCCTGCGGCCGACGACTGCAGCTGCCAGATAGTCTCTTTGGAGCCGATAAGAAAAACTTTACCTAGATCGCCCTGCAGGGAATAAAGGTCTGTCTGGTTCAGCACCGCCGAGGCTTCATTTGCAGCTTCTGCAAAATCACTGTTAAAAAGATACACGCGAGAGAGCAGTGCCCTGCAGGCAAGCTTATTTGGGCGAACGCGTTCGGTGCTGCTGTACGAGTCCGGCAACAGCAAAGCAGACTTGTTTAAATCTGCAATTATATTTTCAAAGACAACGTTTATCGCAGTTTTGCCAACGGTGCTGTTTTGATTATAATCTGTAGTTTTTATATAGGGTATATCCCCATACAGTCCAGTCAGATAAAAATGCAGCAATGCCCTTAAAAATAAAGCCTCTCCTATAAGCTCGTTCTTTGTTTCTGCAGATAGGTTTTTGCTGTTTTCAACGCCTTCAATAATTGAATTTGCCGAATATATCTGATTGTAGGTGGTATTCCAGTAACCAGAAACAATGGATGATGTGGGAAGCAATGCATTATTGTAAAATGGAATGCTGGTATTTGTGGGATTTCCATACGCGGTCAGTTCATCAGTGTAATTTCCCAATGTATTGGAAATCCCGCTGCTGCTTCCTGTAAGTATGCCCGTATCGCGCATTGAGGCGTAGATATTCATCAAGGCGGCGGTTGCCGTTTCATTATTTTCAAAGACGGCGGTATTTGTCAATTGAGATTTCGGAAGATCCACCTCGACAAATGAATCACATGCGTAAAGTGAAAGCGAGATGACCAGTGCTAAATATTTTTGTTTTTTCAGATGTATCATTTTCTTTGAATTAAAAGGTTAATTGCACTCCAGCGCTTACAACTTTCAGAGGAGGAAGAAAGCCATAGGTTGAAAACTCCGGATCGCCGTCTTTGAATTTTGTAAAAGTCAGCAGGTTCTGCCCCTGCAGCATTATTTTGCAGCTGGTTTGGCTAAGCCTTAATGGAACCTGATAGGTAAGCGAAATGTTTTTTAATCGTATGTATGAAGCATCAGCGATCATGGCATCACTTTCTGAATAATAGAAATCCGCGTTAACAGCTGCGCTGTTATATCCAGTTGTATTGATTTGATGAGGCGATTGGTCGCCAATCTGTTTCCAGGAGTCGATATTTCTAGCGCTTTGGTTAGACATTGTACCGGCGGGTCCCATTGGAAGAAGCCTGTTTTTCTGTTTGACCAGCTGAAATAGAAAGTCAAGACTCCAGTCCTTATATGACAGCTGATTCTGCATTCCGCCAAAATACTGAGGGTTCATATCAACCTTCAGCTGCCTGTCATCCGGAAAGGAAATTTTTCCATCATTATTTAGATCCTCAAATTCGTAAACGCCTGTATGAGCGTTGATGCCTTTGAGCCTGTAAACAAGGGCGATGTTCAGTGGTTCCCCTATCCTGTATTTCTGGCTGTAGGTCGAACCTTCAAGTCCCGGAAAGCTGACAAGCCTGTTTTGTGAGAAAGTGAGATTAAAATTGGTTGTCCATTTGAAATTTCCACTGCTGAAGTTTGCCGTTCGAAGGGTCAGTTCCAGACCTTTATTTTCTACTGTGGCGTCCAGGTTTGCCTGAATGGAGGTAAAGCCGGTCGTTCCTGCGAGCGGTATGCCGACAAGCTGATTTGACGACCTGTTGAGATACCAGGACGCTGAGGCAAAAATGCGGTCATCCAAAAATCCAAGTTCGGCTGCCAATTCCAGTTTTTTGTTTATCTCCCATTTAAAATCAGGATTAAATAATCTTGACGGGCGAAGTCCTGAAATGCCGTTGTAGATTGAACCAGAAGTGGTATATGTGTTGAAAAACTGGTAGTCGCCGATCTGATCATTTCCAGTGGTTCCATAACTTGCCCTGATCTTTCCAAAGCTGAGCCAGGCCGCTTTCTTCATGAAATTTTCATTTGTGAGAAGCCAGGCCAGTCCAACCGCGCCAAAATTACTGAACTGATTGCCTGGGCCGAATCGGCTCGATCCGTCCCTTCGCGCGGTAAGGTTTACGATATAGCGCTGCTGCCAATTGTAGTTCAGCCTGCCAAAAAATGCCTGATAACGGTATTGCGTCTCATCGTTGCCCAGCACCTTAACGGTTTTGGCCGCCGCCAGATTATAGATGAGGTCATTAGAACTGAATCCGCTTGCGGACTGGTACAGCGTATTGTTGTCCTGGTTCTGAAACGTAGCTCCAAACAGAACTGCCAGCTTACCATTACCCCGTTCTTTTTCCCAGCTGGCCTGCGGTTCAATTATCCACGAGGATCGGCCTGTATTGTTCAGGAACATAGATGAGGTCATACTGCTAACATTATAAATCGGGTCATATACAGTGGAAGGGGCGGTACGTGTTTCGGTGGTGCTCAAGTCGGTGTATCCAAAACTGCTTTTTATGACAAGATCAGGGGCCAGCCTATAAGAAAGCATGCTATTGGCTACAAGGTCTTTCGTATTGGATTCATATTTTGCATTCAGGCTGGCAAGGGGATTGGTCCATGTCTGGTTTTCCCAATTCAGGGTACCGTCCGAATTGTAGAGTCTAGGGGCGTTGGGTGCCAAGGTCTGCGCACTGTAGGTAAGTTCGAAAGCGGGCTGGGTATTGTCCTGAGCATTGTAAATTGCTGAAAAGACAAGCTGAAACCTGCTGTCTTCTGATCGATGGTTGATATTGATCTGCGCCCCTCCTTTCTTATATCCGAAATCTCCAGGGTAGACAGCTGATTCCTTATGGTAATTCCCGTTCAACAGAAATTGGGTCTGATCAGAGCCTCCTGATACCGTTGCCTGGATATCGCTCATTTGGGAAGTGCCTCCCAATAATTCCTTCTGCCAGTCGGTATAGCGATTCTGGTCCCAGGTTCCGTTAATGTCATAATCAGCGGCTCCATAGCTGGCCAGCCCATCATTGGTAAAGGCTTGTCTTCTCATGGCAAGATATTGTTCCGTATTCATAAGCTTCATGAATTTTGTAACTTTTCCTGCGCTGGTGGAGCTTGTGACTGTAAATTTTGTCCTGCCGGCCCTGCCTTTTTTAGTAGTGATCAGAACCACGCCATTTGCCCCCCGCGAACCATAGATGGAAGTCGCATCAGCATCCTTCAGGACTTCTATATTCTCAATGTTATCCGGATTGATGCTGTTCAAAGGGCTGGTTGCTGCCGGATATATCGTCGCGGTCTGCGTATAGCCGATCGGATCCGAAGCATAGGGAACGCCATCAATTATATATAAGGGAGCATTGGCTGTATTTCGGATGCTGTTCTGCCCGCGTATTTTGATATCAAATCCGCCTCCCGGCACGCCTGTTGTCTGGGTGATGCTGACTCCTGCCATTCTTCCCTGCATTGCGGCAAGCACATTTGTCACAGGCTGGGTTTCAATATCCTTGGATGTAATACGGGAAATATTTCCTGTTCGTTCACTTTCCTTGACAGAATAATATCCTGCATTTACCTTAACTTCCTGCAGAGTTGTGGTTTCGGAAATCAAAGTGATATCGATTTTGGATCTCCCTTGGACTGGAACCATGGAAGTCTTGAAGCCTATAAAAGATACAATAAGCGTGTCCTGCGCACCGGCAGAAAGGGAATATTGTCCGCTGTAGTCTGAGATGGCACTTCCAGTCGTTCTGCCCTTTACTGCGATTGTGACACCGGGCAGTGGAGCGGAACCGTCTGTGACTGTTCCCTGGATTTTGTTCTGCTGGTAAAATGCGATGGTATGCCGGTTAGAGTTTTTGGCATAAGCAGATGAAAAAGCTGATATAATGCCCATAAAAATTAGGCAATAAAGAACCTTTCCATCCTTTAAAAATGAAAAATTATTCATAATATTGGGATTGGTTAGTTAAATATGATTTGATTAGCTAAGGTCCTCTGCTCTAGTTTGGTCGCTGCGGTAGAGGGCCATTTTTTATGCATTAAGTAAACGGCATAATGAAATAAGTTAAGTTTTTAGGACACGGGCAGTACGGATTTAAGTTCTACTTTTGATTTAAGACGAAACTTTAAATAAAAAAAGAATTTAAAACGCTATGAATTCAGGAAAAGTTTATGACATAAAAAAGGGCATGGAACTCAGCTTATTGTTTCAAAGGTACTTGGCATACCCACCCACAGATAAGTGAGCCCACGCCCGTAAGCGTGAGCAATTTACTTATCATCCTGTGGGTTTAAACTGCCAAGTTTTTTGAAACAGGATTCAAAGCGAAATGCTTCAAATATTTTATATGAAGAATCGCAAAATTACACTTCTATTTAAAAGAATTAAAACAAATATATAAAAAAAAAGAATATAGTACCCTGTAGGGTATCAAAAATTTTGTTTTTTCCTATGAATTTTAACATATGAATGAAATTGACTTCAAGAAGGAAAGAATAAAATTTGGGAAACATGTTTTGAAACTAAGACGAAAAATTAAAAGCGTCGAGTATCAAAACCGATCCATTTCGCAGCAAGAGCTTGCGGATAATAATGACTATATAACAAAAAAGACTCTTGGACAAATCGAGCGAGGTGAAGTTAATTTTCAATTTGAAACATTAGTAGCTTTAGCTAGTGCACTGCAAGTTTCATTAAAAGATCTTTTAGATTACTAAATTTAAATCACCAACATTTATAACTCAAACCATTATCATAGAGGGATGCCTTATTAGCATCTTTTTTTATGTTCAATAGGAAGAGTAAAACAGGTATTTATACGGTAATCTTTGATTCTTTAAATAATTACTTTGCACATTATTAATATTGAGTTTATGGAAAACCGTAAAATAGAACAACAGTGGTTTTGTATGTTTGGTAGGTTAAATAGAAGAAAGGGAAACCCAATTTGACATTCGTTTAAGCCATAATGTTAATCCATAAATAATTAACTAAAATTACCAACCAATAAAGTAAAAAAATGCTGATTGAAAAAGATTTTGATATAAGGGAAATCTTAATCAAAACAACATATCAAATTGTTGTTTGTGACGAGAATAGTTTTAAAAGTGTTCCTGTAGCTTATGGTTCAGGTTTTTTTTTAAACTATAAAGAGAATCTATTTTTTATAACTGCTGATCATAATATACACTATGAAGATCATCAAAATAAAAAAAGATTAGGGACTGATAATTTTCTAGGTATTTTCAACAATATTAGTAATAAGCAAGAATTAAATACAATCATTACTCCGATTGGAGGATTCTATTTTATGGAAAGTATTGATTTATCGAAAGAAGATTTAGACTATGAATTAATTGATGTTGCTATTAGTTTGGTAGATAGAACTAAATTTGAAGCACCATTTTTAACTGACGAAGATTTAAAAGATGATAATCAGAATATTATAGTTTCTCCAAACGAGCAGAAATTTGAATTTTTGGAAGAGCATATAATCGAACCATCCGAAGATGACACTTATTACGTCTATGGAAAAATAAGGCCCGAAATCAAAGGACTATTTTTTTTGCATAGAAAAGCCATATTTATGTCTAATCTAAAATATATTCAAGATATAGGAAACTATCTACTTTTGAATACTGAAGATCAAATTAACGATTATGAAGATTGGGCAGGATTAAGCGGTTCGCCTGTAATCAATCAAAATGGCAAATGTATTGGGGTTTTGTGTTCTGTCATTGAAAATTCAAAATCCCTTTTTGTAAAACCTTTTAGTAAAATTCTTCCTTTATTAGACACAATTTCAATTCAAGAAAAATTATTAAAAAAATAAAATATTGTACTATCAAAAATAGCCTAAAACTACATATGATTACATCTAATTGATATTTTGATTTCAATGCTAAATATTAAAATGAAAATGTATTTTGTTTTTTATGTTTAAAATAGAAAACCTTGTTTTAAAGAACTTATAATACATTAAAGTAATTATCTTAAATTCTTAATATGATTTAATTTTTCATGGAGCAACACAATTTTGCATCTTATAAATCAGGTACATTCTCTACTGATATTACAAACTTTACTATTACTGAAAATCTTTTTGCTAAAAAAGATATGCCCGCATTCGTTCACGAATATTGTCACTATATCCAAGACATTACTAATATATCATCAATCTTTGGTTTTTCCCTATGGATGAGAGATCTGGTTAATATGACACAAATCTTTTCTAATGGTGAAGGAAAAACAATCTCCATACCATTAGATAGAGACCAGTATGGTGAAACTATAAATAAATTTCGAAAATATTACAATCTCTATTGTGGAGACTCAAATGATGTATTTGAACTAGATTATTCACAAATAAGCTTTAAAGAAAGACATCAAAAAACAAAGGAAATTGAATTAGATGGAAAGATTCAGCATTTAATTACAAATACTCTAGAACTAGAGAATCACGGCAACAAATTATATTTTGGATTAATTGTTCTGCAAGAAATACATGCCTATTATGCACAACAACTTGCTGAAGGAAATTTACCTGGGGTTGATCTATCAATCTATTCAAAAGATTTGCCATCATACCCTTATAAATTTGGAGATTTTTTATTCCGAGAATTTAATATAAGCATTGACCTACGAAGTAAATTTCTTTTAATTGATTTATGTCTTGATACAATTCAATCAACCTCGATTTTTTTGGATGTTTTAGAACAATTAAAAGGGAAATCCGTTACAGCTTACGGAGAAAATAGAATGAATTTTGTTGAAATTGTAGATGAAGCTGTGGCAAAGTGTTCGTACAGTACTTCAGTAGCTTTGACACAAATCATTCCTGATTTAAAGATGTGGTCGCAGGGACAAGGAAGAGAACATTTGTCAGAAGCCTTAAAGTGGTATATAGAAAAGATCGAATTAGTTTATGAAATAAAAAAAAATAACGCACCATCTTTTTTTTCATTGCCTTTCACAACGGATTGGAAAGATTTTGCATTGCTTTTCGAAAGTTTCCCATCCCCAGTATATATCAAAGATGGTATATTAATGCGCACATACTCTAATAATTCAGATGACGTGGATAAAGAATTTAATAAGGAGTTTGATGCTGCTTCGACAATTTGGTCACACAGAATATTGTATGATTTTCTATGTTCGGAAAATCTTAAACAAATAGATCAACGAGGAAAGTGTCCTATGTATGAAAATTGTCATTTCAGACCTCAAATTGGAGACGATTACACTTGCAAAAGGTCTCCATGGGAAATCATCAAAAACGAAAAGGAAATAGTCTGTTACTACGGAATGGCTGCCCACTCATACGGTCTTTGGCAAAATAACCTTGATATTAAAACCGACTAATTCACTCAAAACAGATCATTTTCTGATTATAGATAGTGATTTCAAACAGATAAATAAAATTTAAAATGGCAGGATTCCAAGCACCAATCACAATACATCAAGCAATTGATAGAATAAACAGAAACGAATTTTTACTTCCAGCTTTTCAACGCGAATTTGTATGGAAGCCAGCTCAAATTGAACAGCTTTTTGATTCTTTAATGCAAGGATATCCAATAAGTTCAATGCTTTTTTGGAAAGTAAAGGAAAGTACAAAAGCAGATTTCAGATTTTACCAGTTCTTAAAAAAATATATAGAATATCATGAAATTCATAACGATACAATCGCCACTAATGGCGTTAATGATTTTCATGCTATACTGGACGGTCAACAACGTTTGACTGCTTTGTACATTGGATTGTGTGGCAGTTACGCATACAAAGAATACAGAAGGGCTTATGCTTATAGTGAATGGAGTTATCCAACAAGACATTTGTATTTAAATATTTCCTCCGAATATACCGAAGAGGAAAGCGATAGAAAATATAAATTCCTTTTCCTAGATAAAGCATTGACACAAGAAAAAGACATATATATTGACCACTTTCAAGAAAAGTGGTTTAAAGTAGGAACTGTATTGAAACTGTATAAAAATGATGGTCTTGATGATTTTGCAGATGACCATGTGCTCTCAAAAGAGTCAAAAAAAATAGTTAAACAGTTGGAGAGGGTAATTCACACCGGTTTAAATATAAACTATTATGAAGAGGATGAGCAGAATCCAGATAAAGCTGTAAATATTTTTGTTAGAATAAATTCAGGCGGAACATCATTAAGCTTTTCAGATATTTTAATGTCTATCGCAATTGCAAGTTGGAAACAAAAAGATGCAAGAACCGAAATCAATGATTTAGTCGATGCCATTAGAGCAAAAGGATTCAATATAGATAAAGATTATATTTTAAAATCTTTTCTGTATTTGTACCACAAAGATGTTCGCTTCAAGATTACCAGTTTTAACAACGATTTTATAGGTAATATTGAATCGAATTGGGAAAACATTCGTAATTCTATTTTGAGTTTGTATGACTTATTAAAAACATTTGGATTAACAGATTATACACTTACAACAAATAATGCCACACTCCCAATTCTTTATTACATATATCACAAAAATATTTTTACCGATTTTTCAACCAAAATAGCCTACAAGGAAGATCGAGAAATAATTAAAAAATGGCTGCTCACAATTTTAGTGCGAAGGACTTTCGGAGGTCAAACCGATACTGTCTTGTCACAATCAAGAAGAGCCTTTACTATAGATGTGGAAAAAACAAAACTTGAAATTATCCATAATTTTCCGTCAGTGGAAATAAATAAGGATATTAAAAAACTTACTGAGATTGGAGAAGACTACATTGAGGAATTATTATTAACACAAAAAGATTCCCAATATAGTTTTCCAATATTAGCACTATTGTATCCTGATATGGATTATAAAAATAATAATTTTCATCAAGATCACTTGCACCCAGCTGCCACCTATAACAATATTTCTGATTCTGAAAAAGAAATTTATGGATGGAAAGTTTACAATTCGATAATCAACCTACAGATGCTCGATGCAAATGAAAATATGTCAAAAAAAATTATGAATTTAAAAGATTGGGTCGAAAAAGAAACTTTAAATTCTGATTTGAAAAGATTCATGGATAGTCATCTAATACCGCAGAACATAAATTTAGAATTGTCAAATTTTAGTGAATATGTTACAAACAGAAAGATTTTATTAATAAATAAGCTGAAAGAAATTTTAAACTAAATTTTTTCACTTATAAAAGCTATAAACAGTAAAATGGCATTGTTTTAATAAATATTTTTAATCAAATAGTAAATCTTAATTTTTTATGGAACCCCTTATATATTATCCGTCATTTGAACCTCCTACTGAATCGTGGCTAAAATTTTCGTTATTATACTTTGAAAATTTTCGACCTATTATTCCAAAGAACAGAGCAGGAAATATTAGTAAAAGCTATAAGGATATTATAGATAAGACCGATTTGATCGATCCTTATAATCCTGAATATAATGTTGGATATCGCGCTTCTTTAAAAGCAATTGCAGAAGTTAATAAAATATTTGGCGATACGCATCAAAGAAGTGTATTGTTTGATAGTGCAAATCTAATTAGAAAGTGGCAAAATCCTGAAAATTGGAATTTTAATGTTTATGAGGAAAAATTTTCAAGTGGTTGGGCAGAGTATTGCATATATAACAAAATTGGTAGACGGACTGATACGGGAATTTTGCTTCCGGAAGAATTGGCTTTTCTCTTTATGACATATCTCGCTAAAGAAATTGCATTTGAGGAATCGGCAGCGATTATAACAGATAATAATAAATACGATAATTTCACCAACTATAGTCGCTCTACTACACCAAGAATAAATCATACGACGAAATTTGCGAAGGGCATTTTTAATCTTCTCATACCTCAAAATTTAGCGCAAATACCTGTTGATAAACTAATCAAATTTAGAAATGACAATCGAGAGTATCTAAAAGAGTTTAATCGTGAACTTCAAAACATTCAAGAAAAAATTAGTGTTGGATATAGTGAACAAGATTTTATAGATTCATATAACAATATATACTCTGAGTTCAGCAGACAAGTTCTCCTTACCGGAATTGGATTGGCTTCCATTCCATTCGCATCATATATGCTTATTCAAAATCCGTCAGCAACAACACCAGAATATATAAAGGAAATATTAGGGGCTTTAGGAATCATTATTGGCGGAGGATATACATTAAATAGTGGCTTAAGGGATAATAGAAGCGAGAGATATTGTAAAAAATATATGACTAATCTGGAAAGGATAAGATAGTCTAAACTTAATTTTAATTTTCAAGTCATTTATATTTTTAGAACAGTTTTTGTTACTAGTGCTTCTTCAAAATGCTTTCTTTGATCTGATAAACTAAATGATAAACAATAATGGCAAAATTTTCAATTACAAAGGAGTTAAAAACAATTGGTGAAATAAATACTATTGCGGAAAAAATACTAAAAAAAATTCCAGAGGATCTTTTATTTACTAAATCAAAGGAAGAATTGTGCGCATTTATTCTAAATGAATTTGATTTCCCTGGGAAACCGCTTAAAAAGAGTGATATCACGAAAATTGAAAAAGGTTGTACATCAATTTTATTATTGATGGGAGTTGATGATGATTTTGAAAAAAAACTATTATTTGGTAAAGAAGAAAATTATGATAGCCAAATAGATAGATTTCTTTATTATTTCTTGAATTTTATAGAATTGCCAGGAATTATAAAAGGACAACTGGAAGCAAAAGTAAAATTCGATTTAGATTCAATTAATGATTACATAAACGAATATGAAAAGATTGAATTTATTCAAAAAGGAGAAACGCCAAGAAATCATAATCAGAGAACACAAAATGATTTTTACAAACGCTGTTTGGAAGAAAGAGTTAAAATTGAGTCTCATCTAGAATTTGGATTAAAAAGTAGAGCGTTAAGTAAATCAAGAAGGGATAATCTGTTGGGAATGTCACAAATGATGTTTGAGGATTATGAGGATAGACCATATAAACTGCCTTTACCGAAGTCTAATGAATATTTTGATTTTGATAAAATTGATAAAGTGGGCCATAGATTAGGAGAAATACCCATTCGAATTGGTCGAGGATTAAAGGAACTGTATATAAACGATAAGAAAGAATTTTACAAAGAACTAGAAAAAGAAATATCGGACGAGAAAGTTTTAAAGGCAATAATCAATGGCATTGAATATTTGCCATTCATTCCAGAACAAAGGAAACGAACATTCTTAGAACTTGTTGACCTATATGATTCTAAAAAATGGTACGGTTTCTATTCGTTAGCTCTTACCCAGATTGAAGGTCTATTTACCGAAATGTGCAGAATGTGTGATCCCAGTTTCAATAGCCCTTATGCCGCTCTTCCTGATAAAGTGAATGTAGTAAGATCGTATCATCCTTATTCTGAAAGCAGTTTCGATTATTTTCAATATTATCTACCTAATTTAAGAAACCGATTTTTGCATTACGGACTTGATTCAACTGAAGAGATTGAAATTTTATGCAAAGAACTTTTATGGGACCTGACAGAAACAGTTTCGATTTATGTAGAATTAAATATTGAAGCCTTATGGATGTTACGTCTTATTAGGAGGAGAAACGAAATAGATTTTTTGAGTGTCTCAGGTTTATGCTATTATTTTGATCTGATTGGAAGTCTGAGGCAAAAAAAACAGATCATTTATTTTGAATCCGAAATTAAAGAACTTAACGAAAGATTTTTACCAGATTTAATTTTTAATGTTGTTTCTAACTTAGAGGAAAGAATTAATTCACTGATTGAACTTATTTATGAAACCATAAAAGTTCAATCTAATTTGAAGGGTTTTAAAATTGATTTGAATACAATTTCATTTCAAGAAATTGCAGATAATGAAGAAAAAATAAAAATAGGGGCAAAGGATATATTCAAATGGCAATTTGAGTCAGAAGTTCTTGAATTATTGCATATATTAAAATTTCTGCAATCATATAAACAAATTCTAGATTTGGAATTTATAGCAATTGAGGCAAAAATGCAAATTGACAATATAGATAAAGAATACAGTGCCATATTGAAAAAAATAAAATTAATTAATTTAAAAGTAAATTTAAATTAGAAATATAATTTTGATTGATAAAAATCAAATTTGTATCTCATTGGGATTTAATTTAAGAAGAAGCTTATTTTTTTGATAGATCAAAAAAAAAATTAAAGGCTTATCAATTTCTAATGGCAATTTTCTTGTAGCGACTAAAGTTGTAACTCTTATTCAGTTAATTCTTAAGATTCTGTTTTAAATGTTTCGATGTTAGAATTGATTTTTGCATTATGATCTTTCATTATGCAAATTCTTTAAATTCATTGAGCAAAAACAAAATATGCTAACATCGTCTTTGAGTTTAATAGAAACTTATTCTAGGCATTTCCTTTTTTTAACTGCCTAATAAAATAACTCACCGAAATGCCTGTCCGGGATTGAAATGCATTAGTGAACCGAGGAGTTGTGCTGAAACCTGCTTCTTCGCCCAGTGAGCTGATTGTGTAATTCAGATAAGTGGAATTATTCTTGAGAAGATCTATAATATAGTCGATCTTCAGGTCATTGATATAATCGACAAAACCTTTGCCTTTATGATGATAAATAACCTTAGACAGATATTTACTATTTGAGTTGAAAGCTACAGTCAGTGTGGCAAGGGTCAAATTTTTGTCCAGATATTTTTTTTCCTTTTCGAATTTTTCCAGCTGCTTCAAAATAGTTTCTACTGTCTGCGGGGAAATATCCAACAAATCTGATTTTTGTACTGCCGTCCTAGGGTTAGACTTGCCATCAATTTTATGCAGCAACTCATCAAATTTTAGCCTGTTTCGTTTTTTATCCGTGAAATGCTTGTAAGTAAAATATATGATCACCAGAAACAATACCAGAATAATTCCAATAAACATGATGTCATATTGCTTTTCCTTGTCCAGCTGCTTAAGGATTTTTGCCCTGTCAGCAATAATTTCTTTAGTATCATAATCCTTGTGGACTTTTCCAATCAGGTATTTACTGGTTTTGGTCAATAATGAATCTGCCTTTAGAAGCTGATCTATATAATAAAGCTGCAGATTCAAGTCATGCTTTTTCTTATAATATTTAATCAGCAATTCAAAAACTTCCTTTAAATCCGGTCTTATATACCCTTTTTCAATAAACGTCTGATTTACCTTCTGAAAGTAAGGAATGGCGGAGGATTGTAAATTAAGTTTCCAGTAGCTCTTTCCAATATAAAAGTTGGCTATGGATTCATTTGCAAATTCTGTTTCTTTATTCAAGTGCGGAACTACTTCCTGCAATGATTTGATAGCTGTATTATAATTGCTTTTGAAATAATTGTTGATCCCTTCCGAATGCTCAAAAAAGATTTTCATTTCAGGAATTTTTAGCCTGTCACTCTCCTTTATTCCCAATAAATTAATTTGGGAACATTTATCATAATCGCCCATCCTGTTGTAGCATAACCCCAAAGAGTGCAGAGAATTCAAATAAGGCCTCGGTTCTTCCTTTGCAAAATAGCCGATACATTCATTCAAAAGCGAGACAGCTTCATCATAAAATTCAAGATAATACTTAATCTGCGCGATATTGTATTTAACCTTGTGAACTAAATACTTATCATCCGATTTGGAAATAAATCCATTTGCTTTTATGTAGTAATTGTAGGCATCATTATATTTCTTTTGACTGTAATAAACTATTCCTTTGGATAAATATGCTGAGCCTATCAATGCGTCATTATGCGATTTTTCAGCAAATATTATCATGCTGTCAGCATAGAGCAGCCGCAGTTCGGAAGGTGACTGATGCAGGATGTTTTGATAGCCATTGACAATTTCGTTCCAATTGTTTTCCTTTTTTGCCTTAAACAAGTATGTATATAAATAAGGCGCGGCTTTAGCACTATCGCTTTTATTATCAAAGATTTTTTCGTCCAAATATTCAAAGCTTTTGGATGTAAGAGAATCCGGAATTTGGCGAAAATTATTCTGCGCTGATAGGATGTTTGATAAAAATAAAAACAGGACTAAAAATTGTTTATTATTCATAAAGGCAAAGAATATTTCGAACTCGTACTTATTAAAAGCATAATTCTGATTAGATAATCAAATGAAAATTCCAAGGAATAAAAAAAGCATTCAAAAGTAAGTAAACATTTCTAATAAAACCTTTAATTGTAGGAAAAATACTTTGTCGATTTCATGGAAATCAACACTTTATTTCATGGATTTCAGCAAACAAGTCTTTTTTTTATTGTGCTGGCAATTATAGATTTGCTTCGAATTCAATAGCAAAATATTCAGCATCGTGCTGAATTCAGGTTCTGCTAACCCGGGTGAAATGAGCTGAGAAGAAATTCTCTTTCACTTAACCATTTTAATTTATGAAAAATTTATTTTTTGCCAGTTTAACAATTTTGTTTTGTTCTTGTTCAACAGATGATTTTAATATTAGTGATGCAAATGCCAGCCACAATGATGTGATTCTTAGCCTATCTGAAAAGCAAACGAATTTTCACCTCGAGTCAACAGACGATGCCACCAGAAAAATTATGGTCGGAAATCGGATACTAATTGCCAGCAATCAGATTGCGCAGCAGATTTTGCCGATAATAGTAGAAGGAAAGCGTAGAGCCGTAACAGAGAAGATCGCTTTCCAATCCTTATCCAATGATACAATTTCAATGGAAACATCCGCTGTAGCCGCATTATTTGCAATTATTGAAGAAAGCATACTCAATCTTGCTCTGCAGGCAGATGTCAAAAACTACATTATTAATCTCAGTGCCTTACAAGGCGAAGAGTATGCGATCGTCGACGATTATATCATGCAATATGAATTAAGCGTGAGAAACGACGAGATCGTAAACAGTCTTCAGAAAAGCACAATATTGGCCATTTCGTCAATTTCTGAGGCCGTGCTTTTCAGCGAGAAAAAACGCAAAGACCGAGACTGGGAGACATCAACTGCCAGCAAGCATAGCAAGTAATTTGAGGCTTACCTAAATCGATATGGCGGTGCTTTAATATTAAACCACCGCCATGGTTTTAACATCTTATAAAACCTTTAAAGTCATGAAAAGACGGGCATTATTTTATATAATACTATTTATTTTTAATCTGATCACTCTTTACTATATAATAAACCTGTTCAGTTATGATGAATTGGTCAAATATGATTCAGAGGATGGCAGATTGACAGAATGTCCAAGGAAACTTGCTTACCAGCTTCTTCTATGTGCATTTGCTAATCTGTATTTTCAATTTTTTATATGGATGAAGTATTTTTTTAACCGAAATTTTAGAATCTCATCCGCTTCAAATGACAGCCTATGATTGCAGAAATCTTAAATACAGAAGTAAAGCGTACTGCAAATGAAGGATTAATTGTAGACTATATTAAGAGCTACAAAGTATCGAATGAAATTTCAGTTCCTTTTCGGATCTCTAATTTTTCTGTGCTTTTAATAAAAAAAGGAAACCTCAGAATACAGTTTTCATCAACAAATAATGTAATACGAAGAAAGGATTTATTAGTAATACCGGTCAACACAATCTGCACTTATGTCC
This sequence comes from Flavobacterium luteolum, assembly GCF_027111275.1. Taxonomy (NCBI): domain Bacteria; kingdom Pseudomonadati; phylum Bacteroidota; class Flavobacteriia; order Flavobacteriales; family Flavobacteriaceae; genus Flavobacterium; species Flavobacterium luteolum. The sequence continues at coordinate 3,441,770 of NZ_CP114286.1, forward strand.
TGGCAACTCATAATATCCAACTTTATGTGATCAGGACCTCATTTGATTTTGTGCTGGATAACTGCTATAATAGGGAACTTGCCGACGCCTTCAGCATTCTAATGCTAAAAACAGAGTGTAATATCAGGCTTGACGAAAAAGATTTTACGGTGTTATCGATGATCTACAAGCTGATGCATGTTTTGCAAAGGGAAACTGAAAGCTCTGAGTTATATAAAGATTTCAGGAGGATTGGCTTTGCTTTATTTATTTATGAACTTAAGCATATCCATTTCAAATACCTGCCAAATGCAAATTTGGATTTGGGACGGAAGGAAAGCCTCATAATTCAGTTTTTAACAGTGCTTGCAATTCACTTTAAAAAACAACATCACGTCCAGTTTTATGCAGGATCGCTTTACGTAACTCCCGGCCATCTAAATAAAATGGTAAAAACGATAACTGGCAGATCCGCTAAAAATTTTATAATTGAGGCCCTAATTAATGAATCTAAAAATCTACTCAAGGATACACAAGATTCAATTGCACAGATTGCTGACGAATTAGAATTCAGCAGCGCTGCTAATTTTAGTGTTTTTTTTAAAAGACATACGGGACTTCTTCCTTCCGAATTTCGCTCCAGCACAAATCACTCAATTTAAAATCTCTTATTGAAGCGCCAAAAGCTGTTTAATTAAAACAATGTTATGATGAGTAAGATGAGTAAGATGTATCCTTTGGAATGGCTCGATTCATTGATCATTAACACATTTAATGCACAGCCGGATTCTATCAGTTCAATTTCCGAACATGATACTGAAATCTTATGCGAAAATGTCATAGCCGAGGCGCATAAAATCAAGACTCAGATTAAGTTGGATGTGTTCGAAATGAGAAGCAAGCGAGAGATTCGCCTGGTGGTAAGAAAATATCATTCTTCTTTTGTCTTCCTGCTGGACTGTACAATGGAAAGCCGGAAAAATGAGAATTTTAGCCATTCCAATTTTGTCAGAATTTTCGATTTATTGGTTTCTACTTTAGATGATCTGCTGTCCTTTGTGGAAATTAGATTTGCCAATTATATGAGCCTCGACCAAAGAATACCTGTTACATATCTGAATATGTGGAAAATGGAGTTTGAGACCGCCCTGGAATCCATGCTTAAAAAAAAAAGATTTGAAGACAAGCAAAACAATGAATTCGAAAGGATCCTCGGAATGCTTCTGCTGCATATGCAGGGATCGAATATGGCAAAGTGCACTTACAGGCATGTACTATATCAGAGGGAGCTGTTAAAAGAACTTGAGGGTTTTACTTTTGACGCAACTGAAGTAGGCAGTTTCTCCGCACTTGATCTAATGCTTATCAGACTTAATTTTAACTGTAAAGAATATACAGATTATCTGATCGGGAAAATTACCAGCTACGTGCAAAGTTATGAGAGTCTGTCTGAGAAATTTGAGAAGGTTCTGTTTTGCTACACAAAACTGGCTCAAATTAATTCCAACATAAAAATCACTTTTATTCCCGCGCGGGAAAATCTAATTACGTTTCTAGAAATTTGGTTTGCAAATGAACTAAGGTATCTTGAAAAAAAAATAGATCTATTAATTCGGGAGCAAAATAATTTCACAGACATATCAAATATATGGCGTGCAGATGAAAGTTCAAAACTTGAGTGCGTATTATCCGCCGATCAAATCGGCCTAATCCTGCGGGCCACTGATGAGTCAAGAATAGTAAAGGCAAAGTCAATGAGCTATTTCTTTAAAAGCATTGTGCCATATCTTTCTACGCCTGCCAAAAAAGACCTATCCTATCAATCGGTAAGAAGCAAATCTTATAATGCGGAAGAGCGTGACAAGGAAATAGCAATCCATAGTCTTGAGAAAATAATCCGAAAAATAAAAACATACTAGATAATCCGTCTGGTCATTTTTCTTCTTTTTTTCAAAAATCCTAGTAAAATAGGCCATTAACAAGGGGTACAAAAAGGTACAGAAAAGTTGTACTTGTAGAAAATTATATGTCTTCGTTCCTTTGACCTGTAAAATAAATCGTATCAGGTCTGAATGGTATGATTTGCATAGATGAGATGAATGTTGGACGATTAATGATGATGGCTATGGTTACAAATATTTCTTGGAACAGCTATTTTGCTGCCATAATTGTGCTTTTATGTATATGGTACCTTATTCTAATACTGAAATTCTACAGCACGCATTTGAAGAAAATAATCTCTGGTGAAAAAGCAATCACTATTCCTCTTTTAAATAAAGCCAATAAAAGCTTGCTTTTTGATAAAAGCCCTCAAAAATCAAATGCATCTGCTATCTCGGAATCCTATGATACTTTAGAAGATGCTCAAGAACTCACCTTACGGATAGTTCGTGGAATAGCAGAAATTCTTGAGAGGAATCTATCGAGAGAGGAATGCAAGAACTATCTGAAAATGATTCTTGAAGAATATCCCTATGTAAAGATTTCTTCCCTGCGCGATAATATTACCAAAATAATAGTCTCTGAATGCGAAAAGCACCTGCCGTTCATTTTAAGCTATGCCGAGGCCGATGATCTGTGGGAAGAGACAATCTGATATATGAAGCGGAAGAATAATCCCCGTTCTCCTTGGTGCGGTATGGCTTGATGTGACAGGAAAAATGAAGTTGCAACGGCGATATTCTTCTGCTTTTTTAATGATTTAAACTTTAAAAATGATGTGCGATGAAAAAATGCAATTGGAAAATCAAGTTGTTTAAAAAGGAGAAAGCAATTCAAATATTAATTTTTGGGATGCTGGCCTTAACCCAGACAAATATGCACGCTCAGGATGGAGTAGCAGGAATTAATGAGGCAAACCAGAAAGTGCGGAGCTACTTTGATGCTGGCACAGAACTTATGTACGCAGTAGGAGCCATCCTCGGGCTTATTGGAGCAGTAAAAGTATATCAAAAATGGAATGCCGGTGATCCTGATACCGGAAAAGTAGCGGCAGCTTGGTTTGGAAGCTGTGTTTTTCTGGTTGTTGTGGCTACTGTCATAAAATCTTTTTTCGGAGTCTGATGAACAGCGTCTATCACATTAACAAAGGCATCAATCAAAGCATTGAGTTCAAAGGTTTAAAGGCCCAGTATATTTGGTACTTAGGTGGTGGAGTTGTAGTACTCATGATTGTTTTTGCAGTGATGTATATTATTGGAGTGCCTCCTCTTATTTGTGTTGGTTTGATAATTGGCGCGGGTTCGTTTCTGATTTTTAAAATATACAGAATGAGCAATACATACGGGGAGTACGGAATGATGAAGGCTTTGGCATCGAGGCAGGTTCCAAAAAGTTTAAAAGTGCGGAGCCGGTCAGTTTTTATTAGGTGATAGTTATAAAACGTTAGATTTATGGAGGTTGATTATGAAAGTCTTAAACTTATATGCTGGCATTGGCGGAAACCGAAAGGATTGGGTTGATGTGTCGGTTACTGCAGTGGAGCTTGATCCTGTGCTGGCCGATGTTTACTCTCGAAGATTTCCAGACGATATTATGGTGGTAGGGGATGCTCACAAATATCTTTTGGACCATCATAAGGAATTTGATTTTATCTGGTCATCGCCACCATGTCAGTCTCATTCCTCTTTCAGGCATAACATCTGCGTCAGATTCAGAGGTACACCTGAGATATTTCCCGATATGAGATTGTATCAGGAGATTCTTTTTCTGCAGCACAACGCCCAATGCCTGTGGACTGTTGAAAATGTAAAGCCCTATTACGCGCCCCTGATATGTCCCGATGCCACTTTGCAGCGCCATCTTTTCTGGTCCAATTTCAAGATTCTGCAGGCTGATATGCAGGCACCGATAAAAATACGCCATGCGCAAATACCGGATCTGGAGGAGGCGTTAGGGTTCAGTCTAAAGGATTTCAGCATTGCAAACAAAAGGCAGGTTCTTAGAAACTGTGTGGATCCGAAGCTCGGAAGCCATGTTTTAAATTCTGCCAGATGGTCAATGCAGAAAAAAGTGAAAATTAGTAAAGCAAGGAAAAATGGAAAGGGAGTTAAATAATGTTTTGCCGATTATGGATGTGGAGCATGACTGTATTATCTCAAAACAAGGAGATATCACAATAGTATTTAAAGCGGTTCTGCCAGAGATTTTTACATTGTCCGATCAGGAATATGAAGCTTTTCATCAATCCTGGATCAAGGCGATAAAGATGCTGCCTAAGTTTTGTGTGTTTCACAAACAGGACTGGTTTTTACAGAGTACCTACAAAGCAGATTTTTCAAATGATGATAACAGTTTTCTGAGCAGAAGCAGTGAGCGTTTCTTTAATGAAAGACCCTTTTTGGATCATTCCTGCTACATTATTCTGACTAAGAAACCTGTCGGGAGAAAGAATTCAAGTTCTTTATTTTCTACGCTTATTAGAAGATCTATTGCACCAGAAGAAACTCTAATCACTCAAATACTTCAGGATTTTTTAGATTCAGTGGGCCAGTTTAAAAGAATTATGGAAGACAGCGGTTTTATTAAACTAGACCGTCTTTCAGATGATGAGCTGAGAAGCCAAAGCCGTAAAATTGGTTTTATAGAGAAATATTGTTTTTTATCTGAAAAGGAGGAATCCTTTATTTTCAAGGATATTAAGTTTAATGATGGACTTCAAGTAGGGGATAGGCATTGCCAATTATTTACTCTTGGAGATGCAGCCGATTTGCCTGGACTTTGCGGTTCAAGAATCAACTTTGACAGATACTCTACTGATAAAACGAAATTCAGTATTGGATTTGCATCAACACTCGGCCAGCTATTATCCTGCAATCATATTTATAATCAGTATTTGTTTATTGAGGATGCTCAGAAAACAATTCAGAAATTGGAAAGCAAAAGGCTTAGACTTCAGTCTTTATCTGCTTACAGCAGAGAGAATATGATTGCAAGAGATGCTGTCAACGATTTTCTAAACGAAGCAATCACTCAGCAGAGACTTCCTGTCAAAGCTCATTTTAATGTACTGGCTTGGACTGATGATAAAGAAGAACTCAAAGAAATTAAAAACAAGGTGTCGTCAGCTCTTGCCCAAATGGATGCAGCCGCCAAGCAGGAAACAGTCGGAGCACCTCAGATTTATTGGGCAGGAATTCCGGGAAATGCGGCAGATTTTCCGATGAATGACACTTTTGATACTTTTTCAGAGCAGGCAGTTTGTTTTCTAAATATGGAAACTGGCTATAGATCGTCTTTGAGTCCAACGGGAATTAGACTTGGAGATCGTTTGACAGGAAAACCTGTTCATGTGGATATCAGCGATGAACCTATTAAAAGGGGAATATGCACTAACAGAAACAAATTTATACTCGGGCCTTCGGGAAGCGGTAAGTCTTTTTTTACCAATCACATGGTTAGAAGCTACTATGAACAGGGAACACACATTGTTTTAGTAGATGTTGGTCATAGCTACAAAGGATTGTGCGATATGGTTGACGGCTATTATTTCACTTATGATGAAAAGAACCCGATTCGATTTAATCCGTTTTATATCGGTGAAGGAGATAATCTGGATACGGAGAAAAAAGAAAGCATTAAAACGCTGCTGCTTGCACTCTGGAAAAAAGATGATGAGACTTTTAATAGAAGTGAATATGTAGCACTGTCTAATGCGCTGCAGCTTTATTACGAAAAGTTAGAGACAGATCAAAAACTCTTCCCGTGCTTCAATAGCTTTTATGATTTCCTGAAAGACGATTTCGTGACTATTCTCCAGGGAGACAAAGTAAAGGAGAAAGACTTTGATGTAAATAATTTTCTCTATGTGCTTAGGCCTTATTATAAAGGCGGAGAATTTGATTACCTGCTCAATGCTACAGAGAATCTAAATCTTTTAAAAGAGCGGTTTATTGTATTTGAACTCGATAACATCAAAGATCATCCTATACTATTTCCAGTCGTGACTATTATCATAATGGAAGTTTTTATAAGCAAGATGCGAAAGCTGAAAGGAATCCGCAAAATGATTCTGATCGAGGAAGCCTGGAAGGCCATTGCACGCGAGGGAATGGCAGAATATATAAAGTATTTGTTTAAGACTGTGAGGAAGTTCTATGGTGAGGCAATTGTAGTTACCCAGGAAGTGGAAGATATTATTTCTTCACCAGTGGTCAAGCAGGCGATTATCAATAACAGCGATTGTAAAATTCTTCTGGACCAGAGCAAGTATCAAAACAAATTTGACTTGATACAGGAACTGCTGGGACTTACTGAAAAAGAGAAGGCTCTTGTACTTTCTGTAAATAAAGCCAATGATCCAAACAAGAAGTACAAAGAAGTTTTTATTTCACTTGGCGGTATGCTTTCCAAAGTTTACCGTACAGAAGTTTCTTTGGAGGAATATTTAACTTATACCACCGAAGAAAGCGAGAAGGTAAAAGTGAACGCTTACGCCGCAAAGTTTGGCGGTGACATCAAAAAAGGAATTGCTGCATTGGCTCAGGATATGAGAAACGGAAATTAAATGAAAAGGAAAAATGAAAAGAAAATTAATTGCCAGCCTAATTTGTCTGCTGCTTATTAGTACCCCTGCAAGACCAGCTGATAAAGTAGCCATACTTCCAATACTGGAAATTGTAAAGGCTGTAACCAAGAAAGTGATCAAAGCTATTGATCTTCGAATCCAAAGACTTCAAAACAAAACGATTTGGCTTCAGAATGCACAGAAACAGGTTGAGAATATTCTTTCTAAATTAAAACTGGATGAAATCTCAGACTGGACCAAAAAGCAGAAAGATCTTTATAAAGGCTACTATGAAGAGCTGGCTAAAGTAAAGTCAATCATTACTTACTACCAGCGTATCAAAGAGATTGCCCAGAAGCAGACCAAACTTGTTCAGGAATATGAGAGAGCATGGAATCTGTTTAAACAGGACAGCCATTTCAAAGTCAGCGAGATTGATTATATGGAGAAAGTCTATACGGGAATACTAGAAGAAAGCGTAAAGAATATTGATCAGATTTTTTTTATACTGGATTCTTTTACCACGCAGATGAGCGATCTGAAAAGACTAGAGATTATTAATAAGGCGGCGGAACAGATTGATTCCAATTATGATGACCTTTTAATGTTTAATCAGCAGAATGTATTATTAAGTCTGCAGAGAGCAAAAACTGAAGCTGATGTAAATCAAGTAAAACAATTTTACGGAATTCCGTAAGACAAATAAAAAACTATGAAAAAATTAATCTTACTACTCTTTATATTGATGGTTTTTCAGTCAGTAGTGCATGCGCAGGCAAAACAGAGAAAAGAATTGCTGCTTCAGATAGCTGCACTTCAGGTTTATATGGATTATGCCAAGAAAGGATATTCCTTAGTGTCAAAGGGATTAAATTTTATAGGCGATGCTAAAAAAGGAGAAGTGAATCTTCATAAAGATTACTTTGCCTCCTTATTGAAAATCAATCCCAAAGTCAAAAATTATTACAAGACAGCCGAAATCATCGCGATGCAGTTTAAAATAATGAAGATCTGCAAAGTAATTTTCGCAGAACTCAAAGGCAACGATCTTTTTCACGGCAGTGAGCTCGATTATATTGAAAGATCTTTTGACAGACTGCTTAACAGCTGCACAGATACTTTAGAAAACCTTTTGGTTCTGAGCACAGATTCAAAACTGGAGCTTAAGGATGATGAGCGCATAGAGCGAATAGATGAGCTTTATGATACGATGATGGATGATTATAATTTTTGTCTGACGTTCAGCAGTCAAGCAAAAATGCTTTCAGATTCCAAAGCGGGAGAGAAATCAGATACTAGGTCTTCAGCTTTCTTATACGGCTTATAAAAGAATTTCTATGAAAAAGATAATTTTTGGAGCATTGCTGATTTTATTCAGCATGCTTCCCTTAAAAACAAATGCACAGTCAGCCGAAATTCAGCAGTTGATCTTAAATATCGAAAAACTCTCTCAGTTCAAAAAGATTTTAACCGATATGAAAAAAGGCTATGAACTTTTATCAGGCGGCTATAAAATGGTAAAAGATATGTCGGAAGGAAACTTCAGTCTTCATAAAACATTTTTGGATGCACTGATGCAGGTCAGCCCAGCTGTAAAAAATTACAAAAGAGTAGGTGAGATAATCAATTTTCAAATCCTTCTGGTCAAAGAAAGCAAGAATGGACTTAGCAGGTTTTTAAAATCCGGAAATTTCAGCCCTAAAGAAATCACATACTTTGAAAAGGTCTACGGCAATCTTTTAAATCAAAGCCTTAGAAATCTAGATGAACTTACCTTGGTCGTGACTGCAGATAAACTCAGAATGTCTGATGATGAAAGGCTCGAAGCGGTAGATAAAATTTATTTAGAAATGCAGGACAAGCTTTTCTTCTTGCGATATTTTAATTCTACATCTAATCTTCTGGCACTTCAGAGAGCAAAAGAAGGAAGTGATATACAGTCATCGAAGTCCTTTTACGAATTAAAAAACTAGAGCGATGAAAGGCTTAAAATTTAAAAAAGAAATTGCTTTAACAGCAATTCTTCTTCTGATGCCTTTTGCAATGTCAGCACAAGGAATTGAAGAAGATATGCAGAGCCTGCATTCAGTCTTAGACCAACTCTATGATGAGATGATGCCAATGTGCAGCAATCTCATTGCAGTAGGGCAGGGTATTGCTGGATTTGGAACCATCTGGTATATCGCATCTCGGGTCTGGCGCCATATCGCAAATGCGGAACCGATTGATTTTTACCCTCTTTTCAGGCCATTTGTAATCGGATTCTGCATTATGATTTTTCCTTCTGTTCTTGCTCTCATCAATGGAGTTATGAAGCCCACTGTTACAGCCACCGCTGCTATGGTTTCAGGCTCCAATAATGCGGTTGCAGTACTGCTAAAAGAAAAAGAAAAGGCAATCAAAGAAACTGATCCTTGGAAAATGTATGTAGGTGCAGCCGGAAACGGTGACCGAGACAAATGGTATAAATATACTCATGACGGTGCTGATCCTTCAGATGAGAGCATGCTGGCTGGAATTGGCAATGATGTAAAGTTTGCTATGGAAAAAGCATCCTACAGCTTTAGAAACTCTGTAAAAGAATGGATGAGCGAGGTGCTCAGAGTTCTCTTTGAAGCGGCAGCTCTCTGCATTGATACCCTCAGGACATTTCAGCTGGTTGTATTATCGATTTTAGGGCCACTGGTTTTTGGAATAGCAGTTTTTGATGGATTTCAGCATACGCTAACAGTTTGGCTGGCGAGATATATAAATATTTATCTCTGGCTTCCTGTTGCCAATATTTTCGGAAGTATTATCGGCAAGATCCAGGAAATGATGCTCAAACTGGATATTTCACAAGTCCAAAGTTCGGGAGATACTTTTTTCAGCAGGACCGATATGGCTTACCTGATCTTTATGATTATCGGCATAATAGGATATTTCACTGTTCCTTCAGTAGCTAATTACATCGTTAATGCAGGAGGAGGAGGGGCTTTGGGGCAAAAGGTCACAAGTATGTTCGGAAACTCGACGGCTTCCGTGGTCAGAAGTTCATCTAATGCTGTGGGAATGGCTGCTGACGCTATGGGAGATGCAGACCGCAGAATGACAAGCAGCATGGCCGCAACAGCTGGAAGCAGCCCTTATTTTGCGGAAAAAGGGAATTTTATGGCAGAAAAACTAAAAGGGAATTCCAATTAACTTTTAAAGGACCGAATATGTTTACCAAAATGAAAAATATTGATTCAGCATTCAGATATGTGAGAGGCTTTACAATGATGGTTATTGTGGGCTGTATATCGATTTGCTGTTATACGGTTTACAAAAGTTTTAAAACAGTAGGCCAGATGCAGGATAAGGTTTATATTCTTGCCAATGGAAAGGCTCTTGAAGCTTTTGCTTCAGAGAGAAAAGATAATATTCCCGTAGAGGCACGAGATCATGTGAAAACATTTCACATGAATTTCTTTACGCTCGATCCTGATGATAAAGTTATTAAAACCAATATAACAAAAGCTCTCTATCTGGCAGATGACAGTGCGAAACGAATTTATGACGATCTGAAAGAGAACAATTTTTATTCTGGAATAATATCAGGTAATATAAGCCAAACTATTCAGATCGACAGCGTAAGTATTGATACAAAAGAATACCCATTTCGGTTTAAATGTTATGCGCGCCAGAATATCGTCCGAACTACCAGTGTTTTGAAAAGAAGCCTGATTACCGAGGGCACTCTTCGAAACGTATCAAGAAGCGACAACAATCCACATGGCTTTTTGATTGAGCGATTTTATACTCTTGAAAATAAAGATCTGGCAGTTGAAAATAGAAAACAGCGATGATGAAGTCTTTATTCAATAAACAGTCTGAGCCTTTTGTATATCATAAATATTATCTGCTGCTGCAGGAAAAGTGGGCAGTCAAGATGAATAGTTTATCGGCGGGAATGTCAAGAAGAAAACTGATCTGCGCACTTGTACTATTCACGCTATTATGTTCAGGCTATCTGATTTATATTCTGTATACATCATTGAAAAAAAGTCCTGAGAAATCCCAAAGCGTGAGCTATGTTTCTAAAATTAAATCAATCAATTAAAAAAATAAAATTATGGAAGAGAAAATAATTTCTGCAGGCGAATCTAAAAAAAGAAAAATGTTTTTGGTGCTTCCACTTATAACACTTCCTTTTATAACATTTTTATTCTACATCTTGGGAGGAGGACAAGCGGAAGTTAAGACAGCTGGGAACGATATTAAAAAGGGATTTAATTTTGAATTGCCTCTGCCCAAATTTAAAGAAGACTCAGCCCTTGACAAAATGAGCTATTATGACCAGGCAGCTGTAGACTCCATTAAACTTCATGAGCAGATTAAAAAAGACCCTAATTATTCAACCGGAAGCTTATCGGATGAAGATATGGATTCTTATTCTAAGGAAGATTATGAAACCGGAAATTTTTCCAAAGAAAGAATAGGTTTTAATTCTACGGCGATTCAGAACAAAAACGAACAAAAAGTTTACGAAAAATTAAGGGCTCTTCAAAAAATAATCAATCAGCCTTCTCCAGTCAATAATTACGGGCAGGACATGAGTGAATTTGAGGATAACAGTTCAGGAATTGACCCTGATGCGGTTAAAAAACTAGAAGGACTCATGTCATCGATGAGCACTCCTCAGGAACCTGATCCCGAACTCCAACAGCTTGGAGGCATGCTTGAGAATATTTTGGATATTCAGCATCCTGAGCGCGTTCAGGATCGCTTAAAGCAGTCCTCAGAGGATAAGAAAGGAAAAGCGCTGAGTGTAAATAAAAAGAAAGAAGAAAATAATATCAGCTCTTTACAGGACAATATTACATATCAGAATGTTCCAAAATCAAACGCTTTTTATTCTCTAAATGAAGATTCAGAACTGGAAGAAACACAAAATTCTGTGCAGGCAGTTATACATGAAACACAGACAATTGTAAACGGATCCGTAGTCAAGCTAAGACTGGCTCATGATATTCTTTTACATGGAACCACGATTCCTAAAAATACATTTTTATATGGAATTGCAGCTTTGAAAGGAGAGAGACTGGAAGTTAAGATTACCAATATCCAATTTAAAAATTCAATTTTCCCAGTCGAACTTGCTGTTTACGATATGGATGGCATAGATGGCATTTACATTCCGGGAGCAATTGACAGAGATGTTGCTAAAGCTTCAGCGGAACGTTCGATTCAGACTTTGGGTCTAACAGGAATCTCAGAATCTTGGGGAGCACAGGCTGCCGGAATGGGAATCGAAGCGGCCAAAAGTCTAATGAGTAAAAAAGTAAAACTCATTAAAGTTGTGGTAAAGGCCGGGTATAAGGTTTTACTATACGATGAGAAACAAAAGGAAGTAAAATAATTAAAAGCTAAAAAAATGAAAAATTTCAATTGGTTGTTTTTGGTTTGTTGGCTCCTGATTGCCCTGCCAAGCTGCGCACAGTTCATAAAGAGAGACACTGGTTTGAATCAGAATGAATTCAAAAATCTGCTTATTGGGTATTCAAAAACCACGAGCATTGTTTTTCCATATGCAATAAAAAGCATTGACAGGGGCAGTCAGGATATTATAATTCAGAAAGCCAAGGGAGTAGAGAATATTTTACTGGTCAAGGCCGCCAAGCAGAATTTTGAACAGACCAATCTGACAGTTGTTACTGCCGATAGCAAACTATACGTCTTTGTGCTGAACTACGATGAAGTTTGTCCAGATCTAAATTATAAAGCAGAGGACTTGGCAGCTGCAAATGATGATGTCTTATTTTCAATTGACAATGAAAACAAGAAGAAAATAGAGCAGTCCGCTTCCCTTGCATTATCAAAGAAGAAAAAGATCAGTTTTGCAAAAAAGTCAAAGTTTCAGATAAGTATTGAAGTAAATGGAATTTTTATTCACGAAGATGTTCTTTATTTAAGAGTTGCTTTTGAAAACAAATCCAAAATTAACTACGATATTGATCAGCTTCGCTTTTTTATAAGAGACCAGAAAAAATCAAAGCGAACTGCATCACAGGAAATAGAAATCCTGCCATTGTTTTCTACGTCATTAGCTTCTGTCATACCCTATAAGTCTGAAGTGATGAAAGTCTATGCACTTGAGAAATTTACCATCCCGGAGAATAAATATCTCACACTTCAACTCATTGAAAAAAGTGGGGGACGGCATTTAGAGCTAAATATTGATAATAATCGAACTGCTAAGGTATCTCCAATTCCTTAAATCGACTCTGATCCTTTTTAAAGAATATTATGATAATCGATTTAACTGAAACTGAAATGATATTGTCGTTTACGGAAGAAATGGCTTCCTATGGTTATCGCTATGTGGCTTTTAACACAGATATAGTAAATAACGCGGATACGATTGAGTTTTTTAGATCATCACCCGATGCCCAGGAATATTGCTTAGTGATGACAAATGATGCTAATTGCTACATAAATAAACCGATTGATCCGCTTCTTGAAGATTTAAGAGCACTTGTGCAGAGCGGATTGGATCTTTCTTTAATTGAAGCGATCGATTTAACTGGATTTGCTCGAAGATTAAGGGATAGAAAAGAATTATTAGAAAATAACTTAAATACAAACAAAATGAATCAGAAAAATTTTGAATACCTGAGAGACCAGTTGAAATATACTGGATTTGGAGAAACGTTCGATGCTGAACTGAAAGCGAACATGATGAAAGGAGACAAGGATTTTAAAATTATGCACACCGGCATTATGAACAATGGATTGCCAAATAAGGACACTTTGACTGTCGAACTGAATTTCAAGAAGTCAGACCAGACCGATTTGTATTTTTTTAATTCCTATCATGTGAATCTGAAAAAAGAAGAAAACAAGCCGGGACTGGAGCAGACTTTTTACATCAATAATGACAGTGGGAGCATAACCATGAAGGAAGCTTATAATTTAATGGAAGGCCGATCAGTAAATAAGGATTTTAGAAGCAAAGAGGGAGAAAGCTATAACTCATGGATTTCTTTAAATTTTAAGGATGCCGACAACAATGGAAACTTTAAGTTTAATCAGTATCATCAGAATTACGGTTATGATTTGGAGGCAAGCATTGCAAAACATTCCATTAAAGAGCTCGATACGCCGCAGTATAAAGAAGATCTTATGAATTCGCTAAAAAAAGGAAACCTTCAGTCTGTAACTTTTGTAGCTGGCGGTGTGGAAAGCAAAATGTATGTGGAGGCAAATCCCCAATTCAAAACTATAAATGTTTATGACGCTAATCTTAATCGAATCAATCAACGTGAAGGCAAGAATCAGAAGCAAGGCGAGTCTGAAGGCCAAAGTTCTGGTAAAGATTTAAATGTCAATCAAGAGAACTCTGACGATAGTGAAAAGACGGATAAAAAAATGCATAGAAAGATAAAATCTAAATCAATATAGATGTGATGGATAATTTAAAACCTTTATCAGCTTTTTTTCTCGCCATTGAAAAAGATTTTCGTATTGGAACCGCACATATCGCTATATATGCGGCACTTCTTCAATTTCGAAATGATAAAGGTTTTACCAATCCAGTTCTGGCTTACAGCATAGAAATCCAACAGATTGCTAAAATATCATCTCCAAAGACTTATCAGAAATGCATGCGCGAACTAGATGAATACGGATATCTGGTGTATGTTCCGACAAGAAATAAAAATAGGCGCAGCAGCATCTATTTTTCCGTGATATGAAAATGTTAAATATCGAAGAAATGAAAGAGGAAAAACTTTTAAAGTTTTTGGGAAAGGCTGCAAAGTTTGACAAGAGGCTACGGTTATTAGAAAATTTATTAGCTTCCTGCCAGACCGGCATCCTGCACATGGATGCTTCAAATGAAAAATGCAAATGCCTATATAATAAAATTGATTTTGCGCAGCTGTTTTATATTTTAATGGATGAAGGGATCCTGTTTTTTGACAAATCAGATGAAAAAACTAACCGAAGCAAGTTTCAGGTTTTCTTGGAAACTAATTTTACATATTCAGGTGATAAGGGCATACAGGTTAGGGTAAAGTCAATAAGCAGACAGATTTCGGAATGCAAAGGATACACCTATAAAGAAAAGCAGCTAACATTTTTAGAAGGTCTTATTGAGAAACTGCAGAAAAGGAAAAGTAAGCTTGAGAACTGGTAGGCATTATAGATGAAAAGTTTAATAAAAATGAAATTTTACACTGATGACAAAGACAGAAAAGAAACTCTCTATTATATTGGGGGTAAAGCAGTTGATTGAGCCAATCTTGTTAAGGCTGGAATCATTGGACTCAAAAATTGGAAGACAAATTCATGATACAGATTCTTTATACTACCGAAATGAAGACTTGAAAAAAAAATTCAAGCTATCCAACAATACGATTATAAAATACAGGCAGACCGGAATTCTCCCTTACACCAGATTAGGAGATATTTTTTTTTACGATAGGAGCAAAATAGATAAGATACTGCAAACCAACGCTAAGTAAATATTATTTTTCGAATAAAATAGTGGTTTAAATCCAATGATTCAGACTATAATCATTGGATTTATTCTTAATGCCGCAGACTCACCTTAGTCACACTTTTCTTTATTTTTTATGAATAATATTTAAGATTATGAGCGTAAAACTAATAATGTAAATTTTTTAGGCTTGTTTATGATGAGGGATTAATTCATTTTTAGTTTTCTGCTAAATTGTGGCGAGGCATTTAATATTGACCCTATAAAAAGAAGAAGAATAGCGATTATTTGAAATCCCTTTATTGAAATAAAATATCCAAATATTATTAAAAGAGCTGATCCGGCCGCACAAAGCAATAGTGGAATATAATTGTTTTTTTTGACTGCCATGCAATATAGCGAATACAAGTTTATTGCTATAAAAACAAGCAGTATTGGAAATAAGTATTTTATGTATGGAGTAAGCTGTATACCGGCAGCACCAAACATGCTCAAATATGCGGCTATGCATAAAGGGCATTTCGGAATAAATAATAGCAAAATGGAAATAATCATAGTCGAGAAGGAACGGGTTGCAGATTTTATTTTTTCAAATGGTTTTCTCAGGCGCTGGTTATATAGTTTTATTTCATTTGAAATTTCTTTAATTATTTCCACGTTGTTTATCTGGCCTCTTTCAAAACGAAGCAAAATTTCTCCGGAGGGATCTAAAAAATATAATTCGATAACATGCCTGTTGACAATATTACCTGCGTAGTTTACACCGAGATCAAAATAATCTGCGACAGAATCAAATTTATCCGTTACTCTCAGCATCTTAAACTGATCACTGAAAGTGACACCTCTTGCTTTACCATATTCTTTTAGCCTGCTAGGATTATCATAAATTGAATCGTAGCTTATGGCAGCTAATTTAATTGGGAGCTCGGAATTCTCGCGATCCAGTTTCCTTTGCAAGTCGGCAAAATTGCTTATGGTCAGTGAGCATTTCAAAGGATTGTCACACCGGGTGTAAAAAAAACAGAGAAGAGTAAACTGTTTCTGGAATATATCGTGAAAATTCATTTTATATCCGTCCTGATCCTCAAAACATATTCTTTTTACATTTCTATTTTTATTTTTTTTCGCACCTTCGGACATTATGCTTATAAAACGACTATAATCAATTGTACAGCAGTCCGTTGGATTTTGCTCATTTTGTTTGATTCTAAAAATTGTCTGCTCTAGTATTTTTGAATTTGCAGTGTTTATTTTACGTTCTGCCAATAACTTCACTAAATCATCCAGTATCGGTACAGAATAAATATCCAGCCAGTCTATAGTTTTCAAAATTTCGTTTACGGCTGATGTTTTATTTACTAATGGATTTTGCTGATAATAAGTATCGAAAGATATATAACTGTCATAATTAAGTATATTTTTCAGAGCAGTTAAAAGCAAGTTCGACATTTCATATTTCCTGCATGACGTTTTTCTTAATGCGGCAGCGGCAGCTGCAACCAGATAAGGTTCTCTGCTGGATTGAAGTTCCTCGTAGATATAGATTAGCGCCGATTCTGGAGTTTCGGAGAACGTAAACGAATATAGAAGAAAGCCGCGCATCCTTATTACATCATTCATGCTCTTTTCCCTATATACTGGATGCTGTTCTTTTAGGAATTCACATAATTTTATGCCAGGCTTTGGAGATAGCCTTAAAATAGAAATAATTTCTACAAAATCAGATTCACTGATAATGCCTGCAGATTTATCAAGAAAACTATAATTATCCATGACTTATTTATTTCCTGGCTGGTTTTTAATAAAAGATTTTATGCCTTTGGAAAGATCTTTAGAAACTTGCTCCTTTTTGATCTCTTTAAGCTTTCCAATGAATTGCTCATCTATTATTTTATTATCAAAATCAGAATCGATGGTTTTAATGGTGAGCGTTCTTATTTGATCATTCTCATTATTATCCAAAATTATATCCTTTGCGATTTTTAAGAAGCCATTGGAATTTTGTTCTTTTAAAGACAGCATGCTGTTTTTGCGTACATCAAAGCGCTCTTTAGAATTATTTGCAACATTCAGAAGCAGACTTTGCGCAAGAGGGTCGCCTGCCAGTAAGAAAGCGGCCTCAGACCTGCTGTCATTGTTGCTTGAGTGTTCAAGGATTTTTCTCAATTCCGGGTAGATTGCGGCATGGTCGTCGTATCCCAGAAGATGAACTGCCAGATCTTCCGGCAGGAAGGCTTCGGCAGGATTTTTTATTCCATTCAAGAGGTTTCGCTGTATAAATTCGTCCTTGTTTTTTGCAAGATAACCGCAGGCTAATTTGCGGATTTCTATATTATTATCACGTATTAGGCCTCTAAAAGTTTCGATTACTTCAGGTTTTAAAAGAGGAAATATCGGTGAGCTAAAAGCTAGAATTTGAATTGTGCGAAATGCTTGTTTTCTTAGGTCTGGGTGAACTTTAGTATTGGCAACAAGCCCCAGAATATATTTAATTTCGTCTTCGTCAACCGAAATTACTTGAGTTAGTTTTGACAAAGCCAGTACCCTCATTCCCGTTGTACTGCTGCTGTCTTTTAGAATATCTAAAGTTTTTTTTGTAGTTTCTTGATCTGTTATCATATCCATTTGGCTTAATGAATGAATAATATCTTTAAAATCTGAAGCTTTTTTAAAATCTTTGATTGCTTCGTTGCTACTATTAAAGTTTTTAGAAATTTCTAATTCTAAATTTTCAAAATGCTTTAATTTAAGAGATCCTGCGATTTCAGCTTGTCCGAGATTTGATATCATAGGTCGATACGGAACAGAATCATAATCAAAAAATAATGGAATACCTGTAATCCTTCCCTGATAGTCGATAGAATCCTCAACTTTAGGTTTTTTGCCTGGATGCAAAGTCAAAGGAGATGCAGGCATTGGCCCACTTGGTGATGTGACGGGTCTTCCATTTCCCTTTAATTCATTCCATGGCCACATTGTATCTTTTAAAAGATCTCCAATTCTATTAGTGAATTGATTATATGCCGCGTTATCAGCTGGATCAAAAAGGCGATTATCTAATGAAAGATCCTGCCATTGCGCCCATAAACGATCAACATTGCAATGCAGCATAAAAAAAAGAGGATCCTGAGGGGCCCTAGAAGCATCACTTATGGCTCCATCAAAAGACATATGAGCATTGCCATGAGGATTGAATTCCATCTGTGCAAAGTCCAAGAAGCCATTTCTTCTGCCTAAAGTTGTCTCGTAACTTTCTACCCTTGCTTTTTCACTTTGAGCATTGAAATCTGGTAATCTTGTTAATGAAGGCTGATTTGCGATGCGCCATTTGCTTAAAGGGTTAGTGGAATCAAACTGAAGCTGTCCTACGGCTGTGGTATTTGGGATTCCCATAAAACTTGTGCTGAAAACTTTTGGTGCAGGCGCTTGGAAATCCCAATAAGGGAGTGCAACGGAAGGCTCGATTTCTTGAAGCTGACGCTCTAAATCCAATAGATACATTCTGTGCCAGGGCAAAAATGATGGGCGTCCATGAATTTCGCGATCAGCAGCTTCATTATGCATGTCAAGGTACTTTTGATATTTGCCGGAGGAATTTAGTTTATAAAAAGCGTTAAGGAAGAGGTCACGCTCATTTGAGGTCAAGTCGTTTGCGTTCTTGCGCAGTCTAATTTTTGTTTTGACTGTTTGAATTGGAGTTCCATTTGAAGATATTTTAATCTCCGCATTGTTGTCTTTAAATGGTTTAATATTGAATTTGGCGCCGATTAAAAAATCGAAAGTCTGATCTTCTGAAGTAACCGTGAAATTTAAAGCAGGTTTTTCTGCAGACTGGATGCCAGTATAAAATGATACTTTTTGCTCAGAAGTTTTGGAATTGGATAATTCAATTACTGAATTTTGTTCGTTCTGAGAAATATCTAGAAACCTTATACTGCATTTTACAGGAGTATATCCAATGTAAAATTCTCCTGAATTTTGTTGGTTAAATGTAAATTCTATTGTCATAATTGGTAAGATTAGTTTTATGCTAATTTAAGAAAAACTTGATATATATATATTATCTTATGTACTGAAAATCAATCAAATAGGTATTTATACGTGAGTAATGACCTACTTATTCGTGTTGGATGCTTTTTGTTGGTAATATCTCTTAATGTAGAAGTTTATTAGTTTGTCAAGCAATCATGGATTATTTCCAAAACTGAAGGCAACTTTTTGAAATTTTTCACTTGATTTATTTTTTGAGATTCCAATTAAGGATCAATTAAGAAACAGGTATATATACTTGTTAATTTGTAAAACCAAAAAATTATATTTGGCCACTAGTACATAGGTTGCGTACAAGCTAAAGTTGGATTTAAATAATAATTGTTTTTTGCTAATTCGCAGATTATTAATTTTTTACAAATAAATGATGACAAGAAAATTACTTTATTTTTTAATTTTATTAAGCACCACACTTTCTGGCCAAAATTCCCAAAAAGCGCCGAACGAAATAACAAGGATTGATGTTTATAACGGTATTTACGAAAAAATAAAAGACAGGCTGGCTATGTATTGTGGGTCAGATGAAAATGACAAGGGAAAAATTTCAAGGGTCGCAACCAGTGATGGAGCTTTTGCCAAACAATCAAGAGTTATATTTAATACAGTCGTGACAGGCAATAAGGATGCCGTAAATAATGGTTCTGCCTTTGCTTATTCGCAAGACAAAGACAAACATAAATTCAGTGCCAACATGACTTTCGCAGATAAGGACTGGAAGCGTGATTTAATTGAAGTGGGCACAAATATCACAAGCGCGGATGATAATTTCAAGTATTATTCAAAAGGCAAATGGTCAAGTGATATTGGTGTCAAAGTAGGGTACAATATGCGTTTGTCTACTTCCCAATATTATATCGACACAACTTGTGCAAATATTAGCGAAGTACGCGAAATAGCCATGCGCGAAAGATTGGCCAAAATAAAAGAGGCCTTGAAATTGAATCGGTCATATTCTGAGCAAAAAAAAGAAATTCAAAAATTGAACGATGACCAGCTTGAGGGACTTAAGTATGACAAAGAAACTGTCAAAACGTATAAAAAAGATATAGATGAACTTTACAAACAGTTGGCTGTTTTGAAAGACATAGAAAAAATTATCGATACAGCCAAAGCTCAAGAAGCTATTGTGTACCGTCAATTTGAAAAGGAATTTAAGGCTAACAAATCTGGGCAGTCGGTATTTGTGGCCACAGAAGAGCAATGGGCGAAAATTAAGAATGCCAGGGATTCAACCGTAACAGCTCATATTAAAGAGTATGTCGACAAAATGCTGACAGAATTTGACGTAAAGAATAATCCCTTTCACGGATATAGGATCTGGTGGTGGAATTTGAATGCCAATGCAGCAAATAGTCCGCTTTCCATCAAAGGTGATACGCTCATGGTTGAAGATATACAGAAGCGCTATACAGGCCGCCTGAAATCCAATATTGAATCTTCTATAAATCTCAGTCATGTAGGATTGCTGACAATTCAATACTTCAAATTTTATACTTCACTAAATCAGCATAGTTTTCTTGATTCGCCAAATCTATTGGATAACATCTTAAAAGTTGTTCCAAATCAAAATGATAATATTTTATATTACAATATAGTAGACGAGGAAAATAATATAATTGCCAGATATGATCATATTAGGGAATCTCAGTACAGTTGGGATATAGGTATTGTCTATTCCATTTTTGGTCTGTTTGACAAAACATTGGGCGCTATAGTGAAAGCGAATTGGAATGTTCCCGCCTTTCATAATATTGGCATCCCATATGACCAGAATTATACTCTTTTGGCAGGTCCAGCTTTTAGGGTGGCAAGCAAATCAGAATGGAGCAGTGCGACATTTACAATTACAACTGGAGTTGAAAGGCAATTGGCTGATGTTGGCGATTGGGGAAACAGGTTTGTGGTTAAGGCTTCAGTGGGAATCCCTTTTACAATATTTGAAAAAAGCAAACCGGAGGCCAAATGATCCTCCTTGGATTTGAAATACTCAACTTTAATGTCAACTAGCGTGCTGATAAATTGAAGAACTAGGTTTGAATCGTAAATTCTGTGCCAGAAAGAAATTAGCAGTGACTCTAAAAAAATAGAAGGATATGAGAGAATATTATTTACATAAAGGAATCCAGCAAGAAGGTCCGTATACGATCGATGAATTAAAGAATAAAAACATCACAAGACAAACTTCCATTTGGTATGAGGGTCTTCCAGAATGGACGGCTGGCAGCAATATTGAGGAGTTAAGCGAACTTTTCAAAGTTTCGCCTCCGGACTTTACACCAGCAGCAAACATAGGATCAAACACGAACAACTTAGCAGCTGAAGGACAGAAAAGAAACGGGAAAACTACTTTAAAGGTTGTTGGGATTCTAGGTTTGCTGGTTATTGTACTAATTGCGGTTGCCAACACAAATAATAATTCCGATCAGGGTAATGAAAGTTATATTGAAAAGGTAATTACTATTGAAGAGGCAGAACAGTCACAACCGCAAAATTTTTTAGCGGCTT
Organism: Flavobacterium luteolum; assembly: GCF_027111275.1. Taxonomy (NCBI): domain Bacteria; kingdom Pseudomonadati; phylum Bacteroidota; class Flavobacteriia; order Flavobacteriales; family Flavobacteriaceae; genus Flavobacterium; species Flavobacterium luteolum. The sequence goes on from NZ_CP114286.1 coordinate 3,463,270, forward strand.
CAGGAAATTATAATGAAAACTTTTGGGGAACAAAGCTAAAAGTCCATGGTCTGATAAAAAATAATGCAACAGTTGCAACTTATAAAGATGCGGTTGTAAAGATTACGTATTACAGCAAGACCAAAACTGCTCTTGGAAGCAAAGAATATACAATTTATGAAGTTTTTGATCCACATTCAGAGAAAGCTTTCGAGCTGAAAATTGATAATTATAAGGATGTAGAATCAATTGGCTGGGAAGTCATAACTGCTACTGCTATGTAATCTGCAAGAATAGTTACTCCTGCGACTGCTGTAATTGAATATTATCTATTGATTTAAAGGCATTTTCGAGTAGAGATATCTTATTTTTGAGGCAGTAAAAGTGCCAAAATCTTTTAACCTGCTCTACTGTAAAACGCTTAAGGAAAATAAAAAAAACAATCAAAATTAGAAACTAATGGCAAAGTGCAACTTTAAGGTCGATTACACCGATCCGATAGAAAAGCTGATTGACAAAGCAAAAAGCGGCATCACCTCAATGGGAGGAACCTTTGAGGGTGATACCGTGAACGGAAAATACTCAATTCCTACTAAGGCCGGAAAAGTAACAGGTCTTTATCTGGTTCAAGAAAATTCAATTATATTTGAAATAACTGACAAACCAGGCATAGTATCATGCAAGAGAATTGAAAACGAACTAAGAAAGTATTTAAGTTCGACGGCTGCCGATATTTTAAGCTTCGACTAGCCTAATTTAAATAAAATTGTTCATATTCGGATTGCTGCAGCCGGTAAAAGCCGTTTTGTAACATTTAAATCTAGACCATCATGTTAAATAAAACCCTGACTGAAATCAATTCCACTGTCGATTTTATCACTTTCCTCCATACCAATTTCATGACAAAAATCGATCATGACAATTTTCCTGAAAAATACAAACAAAGCAGGCTGCCGGAAGAAATTTCAAAATCTATGGAAGATAAGGCTAAGCTAAAAAATATCAGGGATAGGGAATTGATTCGTGATAATATTTACCTGCAATACAAATTTGATATTTTTGAGTATCCATTTGTGGTGTTTTATGAAGTCAACAGAACGAAGAAATTAAAACCTTTCAAAAAACAAATCGACGCTCATAACTTTGCAAACCTAAATCTTCATCAGGGAATTTACTCAATGCTTATCTCAATCATGAACCGTGATATTGAATGCCAATTATATAAACCATCCACATACGCCGAATGATTATGTCCGGAATTGCGGCAGCAACCGCAGCGGCATCCATTTTTCAAAATGATACAGCGAAGTGTGCGGTTGTCGCCCTGCAAAATAACCAATAGATGACTGACCGCTTTTCATTGGACTTTTTTAAACCACAAAGCAAACTATGAATCCCATCACAAGAAAAACTGAAAATATTGAAGGTATTGAATATTCATTCCATCTATCGACCGAAGCAGATCAAAAACATGTGAAAGGCTATATCAAGCTTTTAACTCATGAAGACAGTTTTAGGAAATTAGATAATCCGTCTTTGGTTTTAAAACGCATGTTGTATTACAATATCTACTCCGAACTGAATAAATATCTGGTAGTCAAAACGGCCACAATCGAAAATGATACTGAATACCAGGCCGTTTTCGAAATTGTTGACCTTGATTTGAAAAATACCGCACTTACTGAAAACATTCAATCAGAAGACAATCAGGAAATCATAATATCCATAACGGTACTGAATTCATTTTCGGATTGTGATGAATATGTCCAAACCCCATTTGGCCTAAACTCAAGAACAATTTTAGACCAGTCCACCCAAGACATAATGAACCTGTTTAGAAGTACAGTTCTTCAAATTAAAGTCAGTGATCCTGGATATTCACAAGCGTCGTATACAAGCATCATTGAAAATGCGGCCGATGCATTCAACGAAAAAAGATTTGGAAATGCATTTCTGCCGATAGAAACAGAAAGATTGAATTGCAATCCAAGAGAAGTGCAGATAAAATATACCATAATGCCCTCGGGATTCTAGAAAAAAATAAGCTTTCTTGTTCCGTTAAGGCTTTAGTTTTTAAAGCTAGTATGCGGAAACCTATTTACCAAAAAACACTAAACTATGTCAGACTTTGCAGTAACGATTGATGGGGAGATTTTAGATGCAAATCTTTACGATGATGATTCCTGGAATGATTTAAAAAAGAATTATGAGATAGGAAAAATAAAAATGATCTGCTGTGATGCCAATGCGATTCCAAAGACAAGCATGAAATTCACGAGGTTCTTTGCACACCAAAACGGAGAGTGCGCTACAGCTCCCGAAACAGTATGGCACAAAACGGCAAAGAGGTTCATAATCAACCAATTGTCTAAAAAGGGAATCACGGCGGTACAGGAAAAGATAGGACCCGATTGGATTGCGGATATCTACTTTGAAATCAATGATAAAAAATATGCAATTGAAATCCAGAGATCTCCCCAAACTTTACCTATCTATCTGGAGAGACAGGCAAAATATAATAACTCCAAGGTTGAGGCAATATGGCTGCTGAAACATCCGCGATATAAAACACTGACCAAGGCAATTTATTACCATATCTTAAAAAAGGACTATAATAATAAATTTCCATCCAGCGGCGGTATAATGCCGTCAATAACAGAGCTGCCGGTTTTTTATATCGATGAATCAGACTTTCAAATAAAAGGAGTAGGCAAATTTGATCATTCAATTCCCGATTTCATCTCGGCAGTAGTGGAGAACACGGTATTTTTCGATAGATGGTGGAAATTAAGAAGCAGTGATTCTTTAAATGAACTTTAATTGGCCCGCTGTGTTTTGAAGCAAATGGAGCTTTCGTTTTGAATAGCAATATCTTTAATAAAAAATAAAGCCGATTTTTTTTAAGCCAAAAGCAATTGCGGTAATTCAATCTTTTTCAGTAATTTTCCTTTTGTGCTGCTGTCCCCATTTTGCCAAAGTTGAAACCACATCTTTGAGTGTGGAAGCATAATCAGTAGGCAAATATTCTACTATGACAGGCGTTTCATTGGCATGAACCACTCTTTTAACCAAACCGTTCAATTCCAGTTGTTTTAATTCGCTTGAAAGCACCCTTGCTGAAATTCCTGTGATGGTTCGCTGAAGCTCATTGAACCTATTGTTTCCGCTCACTAGAGCAATAATGATCCGCAACTTCCACTTGCCGCCTAAAACGTACAGCGCATCTTCTACCGCACTCAAATTTTTTGAGCACTCGACTTCAGTGTAAATTACTTTTTGCTTCATTTTATTCTTCAATAACCTTTTTATTACTAGTAACCTATTGTATACTACTAATTTTTTAATAGTAAATATATATAATTTAGCGATATCAAAATTTAAAAAAATGAAAAAAGTATTGCATATTATTTCCAGCCCTAAAAAAGAGCTTTCTGCAAGCAGAAAATTAGGAAAAAAGGTGATTGATAAACTACAAGAAAAATTTCAAGAAGTACAGATTAAAGAGCATGATCTTAATACTCTTCCGCATTTGAATGAAACTCAAATCAATGCATTCTTTACACCTGATGAAAATCGGTCGGAAGTACAAAAATCAGAAACCGCTTTTTCAGATGCTGCTATTGCAAACCTGCTGGAAGCCGACATTTTAGTTGTAGAAGCCCCAATGTATAATTGGAATATCCCTTCAACATTGAAAGCCTATTTTGACCAAATAGCAAGACCCGGAATTACTTTTCGCTATATAGGAAAAGGAATGCTGCCGCAAGGATTGCTTAAAAATAAAAAGGCATACATTGTTACTTCGTCTGGTGGGATTTACACTGATGGAGATTTGAAACCTTACGATTTTACGACGAATTATGTTCGATTTTTTCTAGAACTTATGGGTATTGAAGTAGTAAACATTTTCAGAGCAGATGGTCAGGCAATTAGAGGTCAACAGGAGGCAACACGGATAGGATTGGAAAGCATCACTGTTGAATGATCAGTATAATCTATGCATTAATTGGTACTGCCTGCAAAAGTCCATTTGCAATCTTCGGTTCAATGCGCTAAAAGCACTCTTCATTGTCTCCATTTTTTATTGCCAAATTATATCTTTTCTAAAATCGATTTATTGCTGAACATGGCAGTTTGTGCGTATGGTTAATTTCCCTATATTTTGATTTGGTGAATTATTTGAAAGTAAGTGAAAGGAAATAACCCCGATAATCGTACGATTTCGGGGTTTTTGATACCTCTTGGTATTTTTTTTCAGCGGAGGAAGAGGGATTCGAACCCCCGGACCTGTTACAGTCAACAGTTTTCAAGACTGCCGCATTCGACCGCTCTGCCATTCCTCCAGTAAGATGCAATCATCTGCTGTTTGCGGGTGCAAAGATAAAATGTTTTTTCGATTGCAGAAATTTTTTCAAGACTATTTATGAAGAAAATTAAAAATGACTTTGAAAGAATCAAGGGAGGAAGATCTTTTAATAAAATTTTTTTATTGTCTATGAGAATAATTTTATTTATCAGGGCAAACAAAACTTTTTCATTATGAGCTAATTTCAGGCTTATAATCTTATACTTTTCCTATATTAGCACGTTTACTTATTTAGTATTTTTATGAATCTTCCATTTTTCCAAGATCTTCCTATTCCTAAACTTGCGTCAGCGTTTGGGAATACCTCCGCAACTTATAAATTTTATTGGTTATTATCTATTATTGAAATGGTTGAAGAAGGACAGTTAGAACCATCTAAAAGAGCTCTGTTTGCGCGCATGATTGGTAATTCGTGGTATACTGTGAATTATTTTCGTGTATCTTTTGGAAAACAAGACTTGATACAGCAGGCGGTACACTCTTTAGCAGAATGGGAAGGACTTGCTATCGATATCAAGAAAGATCTTTTAATAAATATCTTGGAGGTTTCTACATTAAAAAGTACTCAGCAAACACTGCAACATTTTAATAAAAACGTGCCGCATTGGTTTTTATCTCCGTGGTTCCGTAAAAATAAAGAAGGAAATGATGTAGCATACCGAAAACATATTTATGCTTCTTCGCAGAAGTATGAAAATAAATGTTTGTATGCTCTTTATGATAATCACATAGTTATCAATCCTATATGGACAGATTATTTAAGGTCAAATGCAAAAGTACTTAAGGATTTTATTTATTGGAATTTGACTTTGTTTTTACAGGTACGCAACCCGAATGTTCCAGATATAGCCAATAAGCTTATACGGCCGCCTCTTAGATCTTCATTACACAACCAGCGGAAAAACTATTGGGATAATGTATTTAAAGAGTTGGGCACAGTACACTGCATCTTTACTGGTAAAACTTTGACAATTAGTCAATATGCCTTGGATCACTTTGTTCCTCATGCTTTTGTGTCTCATGATTTGATTTGGAATTTGGTTCCGATCGATATCCATTTTAACTCTACCAAGAGCGATAAACTTCCGATAATGGAAATGCATTTTGACAGCTTTTTTAAATTGCAAAAAATAGCGTTTGAAATTATGCGTCGTCATAGTCCTAGAAGCAAGTTAATAGAAGAGTATCTGAGTATTTTTCCAGATTTAAATGATATGCAAGGTTTTGACTATACCAGATATAAGGAAAGCATTCAGCCACTTGTTACTATAGCGCATAATAATGGATTTGGATATCTGCCAATCGATCGCCAATAGGACTAAGCTTGAATTTATGATTTAATAGTCGTTTATAACCTTAGAAGATGGTAGAATGACTTCTTGAGTTTAATCTGAAGTCATTTCAATCTTTAAGCTAGCAAACTTTTTGGTTGTAAGAATTTGATTGAAGGAACAATGATCTTAAATAAAAATATGGCTATTTTTATCCTGTGAATAAAATCAATCCATCCATAATATCAGCGATCAAAAAAACAGTATATCAGATAAAAGATGAACAATAAAATTACTACTGAAACCGATAAAAAGATTTCCAAACTAACGGTCAGGTTAAAAGATGCTTTAAATGATGATTATATTGGAAGCGGTGTAATCTTTTACCAGAATAGTTTAAAGGATAAGATTTATGTTTTTACCTCGGCACATTGTCTTTTTGCTGACACTGACAAGTTTCAAGTTAAGATGGACGAGATTTGCGTAGATATATTAAGTTCGGATTTTTCTAATTATCAAACAATTAAAGTCAATGTCCAATCCGAATTATTGTTTACATCTGAGAAGAAAGATGTAGCAGTGTTAATTTTGGAGAAAAAGGATGTTGAACAGATTACAGGAGAGATCCCGAGATTAAATTGCGTAAAAGAACGCAGTACATATAGCAGCTTTATTACCAAGGGATTTCCTAAAGCAACATTGGGTGAAGAGATAGCCGTCCTGTATCCTGTTTGGCTGCAGCATTTTGAGAACTACAGATTTCAACTTGAATTAAAGGAAGCCTATTCAGCTTATGCAACTAAGGGGTTTTCAGGAAGCCCGGTCTTTTTATCGGCTGAAAATGAAATATACCTTTATGGAATTTTTACAAGATTCCGACCTGATGAAAAAGGAAAAGTGATCTATTGCCAATATCTGGAAACTGTAAATGAACTGCTTGATAAAAATTTCCTGCCGATAATTACATTTGACTATTTCGGCAATCATGGCCTTACAAAAGACTTTTTTAAAAAACATATCGAGCGCTCTATAGATGGTCTCGGACCAAGATTTACAGAAGAGCTTAATTTTAAGCTTCCCATTGCCAAATTTTTTAATGACATCGCAAAAGATACTGTTTTTTTTAGAAGATTTTTAAAGACGGTTGACGACTGGGTTTTAAACAACGGCTATAAAAAAAGCAGTTATGGTGACCATCTCAAGGAAATTGAAATCGAGAATGATCACATAAAATCCCAATGTATTGCTTGGATAGAAGGTTTGAATAATTCAGTAACTGAAAAAATCGCTGTTGACTGGCTTTATGAATCTTTTGAAAAATTGGATAATTTGATCAACACGAAATCAGCGGGCCTCTATGAATTGCGTAGAATTGAGGAAGAGCTGATTAAAGATGCTGCTAAGGATTACAGTTACCGGCCGCCCTACGACACGGAAATAAAAAGGCTTAGGGAAATCACAAGAAACAATAATGATTTTATTCAAGATCTTAATAACAAGGTAAATATAAAATTAGCGAATAGTCCTTGTTTGGTTATTAAGGGAGATGCTGGAAATGGCAAGTCGCACTTATTGGGGGATATAGCAAAAACAAGATTGGATGCTAAATTGCCTACGTTGCTTATGTTAGGTCAGAATCTAATCAGTACAAAGAATATCTGGGAAAATTTTAATTCCGAACTTGGTTTGGATTGTTCAAAAAAAGACCTATTGAAGGAACTGAACAATATAGGCACACAGATTGGCTCAAGGGTGCTGATACTGGTTGATGCAATAAATGAAGGCGGTGGCAAAGATTTATGGTATTCCAAGATAGCTGAGTTTATCAACGATTTTCAGGATTATCCATATATAGGCCTTGTGCTGTCAATTAGGACGACGTATCTGGAACATGTTATACCGGATACCGTTTTGCAGAATGTAAAAATCACAGTAATCGATCACCAGGGGTTTAAAGGAAATGAGTATGCAGCGTTGAAACTGTTCTGTGAGCATCATGGATTAAAACAGCCACATTTTCCTTTACTGGCACCAGAGTTTACTAAACCCTTGTTTCTGAAATTACTTTGCGAAGCAGTCAAAGAAACTCCCGAAAAATCCTTTCCTAAGGGGTTTCAGGGTATCAGCAGCATTTTTAAAATCTATATAGATTCGCTTAACAAAAGGTTTGAAAACAAGAGACCTGAATACAAAAACAGGAAAATCGTAGAGAAGGCAATCCATCTTCTAGCTCATGCCTGTTATGGCCGGGAGAGAAGAATGCTTCTACTGGACGATGCATTTGAACTATTTAATAAAAAGTTCCCCCAATTCATCCATCTGATCAATGATCTGATTGAAGAAAATGTATTCATCAAAAAGATTGAATACAATTACGACAATCAAATTAATGAGGATGTCATTTATTTTGCCTACGAACGGTTAGGCGATTTTTTTATAGCAGAGGAACTTTTAAATAATTATAAAAACCCTGCTGAGATTAAAACTGCTTTCGAAAAAGGAAATGAATTTGGAAAATTAATAGATTACGGATTTTGGCAATATGATGGCCTTCTGGAAGCTTTTTCGGTTTTGTTGCCTGAGAAGTACAATATTGAGATTTTTGAGGCCTTTAATTGGGTTTTTATGGAAGAATCCGACATGGATTACTATAAACAATCCCTTAACGAATTCCTATTAGACAGTTTGAACTGGAGAAGAATAGAAAGCATCGACGATATAAAGATAACGGATTGGTTAGAAAGTGAAAATTGCGGCATTAGCGATAATGCGCTATTTTTAAAACTGGTGGAACTTTCACCTATAATTGGCCATCCTTTTAACAGCGACCGTTTGTTTAAGATTCTGAAGAGATTGAGGTTGCCTAAAAGGGATTCCTTTTGGCAGAATCATCTATATTATTACAGCAACGTTGATGATGATGATACTGCACTGCCAATCCGCAGGCTAATTGACTGGGCATGGACCTCTGGTATATCCTTGAATATCGACAATGAGACGGCGAGGCTGACCGGACAGACTCTTGCATGGATTCTTTCATCTACAGACCGAAAATTGAGGGACCAGTCGACTAAGGCATTGGTTAATCTATTGGAACAGCAGCCTAAAGCTCTTTTGTCCGTTTTGAATGTTTTTAAAAACATTGATGACCCTTATATCTTGGAAAGACTTTATGCTGTTGCCTATGGATGCATTTTGAGGATACACAGCGATGAAGGATTAAAAATAATTGCTGAAACAGTGTACAATTTTGTCTTCAAAAAGGGAAATCCACCGGTACATATTCTACTTCGGGATTATGCACGAAATACAATTGAGTATGCTGTTTTTAAATATCCTGACTTGAAATTTGATTTGGAGTTGGTTCGTCCGCCATATTATGCAAAAATGCCAGACTATTTTCCGACAGCAGAAGATATAGATAAATTTGAATTGAAACAGGATGATGCTGAAGTAAAGAAAAACAACGGAAGAATGAATAATATGATCAGTCATTCCGTTCTGCACTGGGATTTTGGAAATAAAATTGTGGACAGTAATTTAGGGCATTTCTATTCAGTTCCTTTTTCATTCGAAGAAAACTATAAATCCTACCTGAAGACCCTTGATAGGAAGCAAAGAGGTACTTTAAGACATCTTAATTCAATTTTAAAAACTCGGGGAGATCTCATGGCAAAGGATTTTAGATATTCCAATGTTGGTAAAAAAGCACTCTACGAGGAATATATAGGTATTATTGAAGAAGCGTTAGGGAGATGTCTGGAACATTTGAAAAACGATTTTTCTGCATCTCAATTGGACTTTTTGGAAAAGAAGATAATTCCTGTCCTTGAAAAAAAATACCTGAAAAAGAACAGGCTCGCCAGCAGTTTGAAATTGGAGAAAACACCAATTAGAAGGTGGATTGTCAATAGAGTCTTCGAGCTGGGATATAATCATAAGATTCATGGTTTTTATGATAGATCCTCTGAGGAGCGTAGCTTAAGAAGTGGGAGTAAAACAGAGAGAATCGGTAAGAAATACCAATGGATCGCGTTGTTTGAAATACTGGCAAGGATTGCTGACAACTACAAAATTTATGACGACTGGTCTGGCAGGCAATCTTATTACAAGGGGCCATGGCAGTTATATTCCCGGGATATTGATCCAGTTTTTACGAAGAGATCTATGAAAAATGATGATGAGAAGGAAGTGAATGCTATTTTCGAAAGTCTAAATTGGTGGGATGCGGCGAATTACAACAACTGGAACCAGAATGATGCAGTTTGGGCTGCGAGTTTACATGATCTTCCATCAGTTAGAGATTTTGTAGGCCTGATGGATGATGAAGCTTCGGAATGGCTGGTTTTGGAGAGAAGCAACAGATGGGAAGAGCCTAAACCAATGGGGCAGGATCATTATTTTGATGGCAGAAGAAAAGATGTTTCCTATTTTGTTCAGGCTTACATAATCAATAAGAAAGATAAAACAAGGATGATAAAACGATTGGAGAGGGAGGACTTGAATGAATACCGTTTTCCGGAATCCCCTAATCCTTTGCAGCTCTTTAACCGTGAAAAATTCTGGTCACCTATATATTCTGACGTCGACAAGGAAAAGAAATGGAGGTTGATCGAGGAGTTGAATGCAAAGGTAATTGTAGCCTCTACTGATGCCGTGGGTGAAATGGCGAATGATAAATCAGAAGCGCACTGCTATTATGACATGCCATGCAGGACTTTGTTTGAGGGAATGGAACTGAATTATGGCGATGTAGACGGAGAGTTTAAAAACAAGGAAGGTCAGATTGTCGCAAAAGATATAGATAATAAAAACCTGATAGTTAAAAAATCAGAAATACTCCCTTTTTTGGAAAGAAATAAATTAGATATACTTTGGATTTTAACTGGTGAAAAGCTGTCCTTTTCGTCTCAAGACTGGAAAAATAGTTTTCGATACAATTTAAGCGGTGTGTTTTATTTAAATCAGGCGAATGAAATAACAGGAAATATTGTCTCGACAGAAAGCGATTAAGATATGCAGATCAAATTTTTTCAAGCGGAGTGCGGCGATGCCGCAGCTATAAGGTTTTTAGGCAATGACAATAAATATCATAATGTTCTTATTGATTCAGGGTATGAAAGAACATTTCGTCACGTATTGGATGATGAGATTCAGAGTATCGCCTCTAGAGATGAAGTGATTGACCTATGGATTATTACCCATATCCACGACGATCATATCGGAGGTGTTATTAAGTATATAGAAACGGTCAGAGATGGTGAAAACAAAGACATTGTAGAGCAATATTTATACAATGCCCCCCGTATTTATGATTTCGAAAAATCTAGCAAAATTATTAGCGAATTTGTAAGCTTAAGCCAGGGAGATGCACTGTATGAATATTTAAGTTCAAATAAAAAACTTTTGGATTATGATGTGACAAATGCCATGGAGTCAGTTGAATTATTTGGTCTAAGGTTGACAATTTTGTCCCCAACAAGTAATATGCTAAGCAGATTGAGGTCAAAATATGGATTTGATAACTACAAGCAGCTTGAAAGGCAAGAAAGTGAAGAAATAAGCGAAGCGGTTTCAGCAAAACAAAATGACTATACTACCCTTATTGGTGATTTTGATTTAAATAAATGGAAGGAAGATAATTCCATTGAAAACGGAAGCAGTATATCTGTTCTTACTGAATTTAACAGCACCAAGGTTCTTTGGCTGGCGGATTCACATCCCTCAGAAATTGAACGTTCATTACGTACGCTTGGTTATAGCCAAAATAACAAAATTGAATGCGCTTGGGTCAAAGTCACTCACCATGGCAGCAAAGGAAATAATAGTGATGATCTCTACGATTTAATTGATTGCAGTAATTTTTTGTTTAGCGTCGATGGGGTGAACAGGCACAATTTGCCCTCTAAGGAATGTATTGCTCGAATTTTAAGGAATAAGCAAAGGCCTGAAAACTCTAAATACAATTTTTATTTTACTTATGACAATCCAGTTCTTAGAAGTATTTTTGATAGAGAAAATGATACTATTTATGAGCAGTATAATTTTCAGGTATATTATGCCGATCAAAAATTTGTTGCAATTGATCTTTAAATTTAATGGACAATCTTAAACTAATTTTTATGGGAGATAAGAATGCAGCAATGATTTAATACTTTAATCTTAAATTATATAAGAAAGCATTTTTTTTAACTAAAAATAACAAACTCAATCTGAACTTGACTTCACTGATGGCAGCACAAATTGGAAATCCAGTATGACAAGTTATTCAGCAGGAATATAAATAAGAGGTAACCTGCGTGGGAGAAACATTTTAGTATGGAACTTCGGATCTCTGCAATAAGTAAATTACCTGATATATTCCCTTAAAGAATTCAGCAGAAGAATGCATTTTAAGAAATCCTGCAGATTTCTGCTGACTTTCTGTTTTTAAGTCCTATCTGTGTATCGTTCAATTACTTAGTCTGCAGATACTGCGTTGCGAATTTCGATGACTGTAATATTGGAAGTCCGAAGTGTTAATGATTTAATCTTCATTTATTTTTATTAAATCATCGATGTCACTTTCAAGCATTTTGTATAACCAGCCTCTTACAACACAGTTTTCCTCAAGTTTTGAAGCGCTTATTCCCTCGAAGATCTGGACATTGTATCGATAAGATTCTTGAACCTTCAGGATCAATTCCATTGAGAAATGTCTCACGCATATGATTCCATGTTCTGTAAATGCCTTTTCCCCCTCTTCGAAACTTTTGAAATAAATGCCAAAATCACCCGACTGCGAGTGCCGGTAGCCAAAACTGCCCCACTGAAGGATGTCATTATCTTTAAGGTAAACAATGTATTCGTGTGGCATGCTATTGTAGAATTTAAAAGAATCTTTGAATGTCGGAAAGTTATACTCCACAAATTCCTTGTAACAGGATTCAAGGTGCTTGAAAAAGCTTGTAGTATATTCTTTGGCCTGACTTTCACTGAATTGGACTGTCCGCATGCGGCTGGAGTTCTGCAGTCTGCTCTGCTGGTACATTTCTTTTGTTTTATTTAGGGAAATATCGGCTAGCGGAAGATAGTGCCCGTCAATCTGACGGTATCCTTTTTCAATCAGCACATCCACTATCTTTGAGAGTCCTTCAAATGGAGGAACATGACCTTTTGTTGTGAATTCAGGAATCGGAAGATTTTTGGTTAAAGTGCGTTCAATTATCTCTGCCAGTTCCCCCTGTGCAATATTTTTATATTTATAGTGCTCTTTGATCTTAAAGAGATTCACCTTATTTTTTAAATCAAAAAGGTCAATAGGATAAATCTGCTCATATCGGGGCATGTAATAATCTTCTACTTTGTAGTCATACTTTAATTTTTCATTATAGTTATACAATATGGCTGCGAGTTGTTCGAATAGAAGAGTATCTGAAGTAAAAGTGGGGATGGATTCCTTGCCAATTATTTCTCTGAGCTGCTTAAAAACTGACTGTCTTACGATCGTGTCATTGTCTTCCACCAATAGAGAGAGGTTGCTTGTTCTGTATGATTTGGCTCCTGTCTGTAAAAATGGATTGTTTTTGTATGGAGCTTCAAAGGGATTACTAAGGTTAAGGTACAACACATTATCATTGTACTTTTCCGGTAGTGGAAATAAGGAATATCCATCGCCGTAAATGAGGTCTTGTGGCAGGATAATGCCGATTTCACCTGCTGTATAAGGCTCGAACTTTTCCTTGAACGTGGAAAAATTTTTATCAAGATAAGAATTATAAGAGGTAACATACGAAAGGCATTTGTCTTTCTTAAATGAAACCAATGTATTTTTATGATTGTAGGAAGCATTTTCAATATAAAAGTCAATTGCGCTTTTGCCAATATGATTTTGATATAAATAGGCAAGAAGATCATACAATTCTCCATTGCTTTTTTTATCCAATTTATGAATTTGGTAGCAGACGATGTAGTCGCGGATTTTCGAGTAGTAGAAAGATACATTATACGAATCCTCGTTGTTGGATTTGATCAGTATATTTCGGGTGAATAGATCTTCAGGTATTTTCTGGTCCAGAGCATAGTTTAATCTTTCAACGATATGGTTGATATCTATACCGTCATCTTTATGAAATTCCGGATGTGAATAATTATAATCCATCAACAGGTTTGCAATTGCGGAAAGTGTTCTTGTTCCTGCCTCGTAGCCGATCACTGTTTCTTCAAGCGTCTGTTTCAGGTATTTTGATATAAGTTCTCTGTCGCTGATTTTTTTAGGAATCTGTTTTCCAGTGTAGACTTCACAGAATATCTTTAAAAAGAATCCGTTCTTTAGTTCAGGAAGCAGTTCGTTGGAAATTTTACCTTTAAAACCGAATTCTTCCTGATAGAGGGGAAGAATTGCAGTTAATTCCTCATCGGAAAATTCAGTTAACTGATAACCCGGGTTTTCCAAACTGCTGTTAAACTTGTGGAATTGTTCTATCTCCTGATACAAATGTGAAGGCTTATTTTTGATTTTCAGAACGGTGTTCCAGATATTGGATTTACAGCTGATAATAATTTTTATTTTATCAGTATTTTTTGCAATAAGAGCCATTTCGCTTAATTCCTGTGCAATGCTGGGATTTGTGCTCTCATCAATGGCATCGATGAAAATGAGGATATTCTTGTCGGTATAACGGCCCAATTCATCAAGTTTTTTCAAAACAACATCTTTTTCGGTTCTGCTGGAAAAAGTAATATTGAGATCCTGAGCAATGCATTCGCAGGGGGAGGTGATAATGGCGCAATTATAGAAGAATACGAAAGAGTCATCCAGTTTCTGGAGGGCCAGGGAACACATTGTATTGGTTTTGCCTACTCCTGCATCACCCACCAGACCAAAAACGGAATCATCTGAAGCTGTAAAGGCTTCAAATAAGTGTGCGAGTGCTTTTCGCTGAACATATAATTTTTTTATAAATTTCGCATAGCGACTGCTCGAATCGCCAATGATAACTCCCATGCGGTCGTTGACGTTTGATTCACAGAAGATTTTCAGGTTTTCAGGGGACAGTGCAATAAAATTCTTAAGGGCCTCATATTTAACCTTTAATTCGTCATCAGTAGACAAGGTATATCCATTTTTATAAAAGGCAGATTTTTCCGAAATAGCACCTGATAACTCTTCTTTAGTAATTGAATCATATATTTTAGTTGAAACCCCGTTCGAAATTATGGTGAAAGGCGCTATTTCATCCAGTAGCCTTGCATAGGAAATTCCCTGATCCCTATCCGCATCCGTAAGCTTTTTTGACTCTGCTTTTACTTCAATGACAAAAAGATTCCTCCCATGCCTTTTAACAAGCATATCAGATCTTCCTGTGGCATGTTTGGTTCTTCCAAGACGTATAGAAAAGGAATCTTCAAAGGTGATTTCTGATCGATCGATCCCTAAGTCCAGTAAATAGGGCAGCAGTAATCTGCCGGTAATGTCAAATTCGCTCATAAGCATTCAAATCAGATTAAGTCGTTGTGGGTTGGATAAGGCGACATTAATTGCTTTATTTTTAGTGTCGTCCGCATCACATCTTGTGACGGATTCCAAATACCTCACAGTTTTGCCGATAATGTAGCAGAATTGATAGGTCAGAATCTTTTAACAAATATAATTGTTCCAATGGACATTTGTTAATGATGCTTTTAGATTTGAAATGTAAGCGCTTTAAGTTGGTTGTAACGTGCGAAAAATAACTTACTGTATGATAAAGTTTTTTAATTTTAGAGAGATGTCTTTTTTTTTACTCTTCCATAAATAAAGTGGTTCATTTTTCTACGCAATATTATTATAATAACGAAAGATTAAATTGTGTCCACACTGTAGACACAAATTGTAATATTCTGCAAAATTTTCAATTTCAATTGCGACCGCGCTGCGGACGCAATTGGAAATGTAATTCAAAAATTTTAAAATCTTATAACATACTATTTTTTTTAAAATAGAAGAAAGGTTCTTAAAAATACTTCAAATTCATAATTCTCTTTATAGAAATTACCTAAACTTAGATTTTAGTTTCTCCATGTCTTCCATAATGTTTGCATCCAAAACTTTCGCATAATGCTGAGTCTGTTTTGTATTTGTGTGTCCCATCATGGCTGATACGTTTTCCAGTCTTACACCATTCCCTAATGTGACAGTGGTGGCAAAAGTGTGTCTGGCAACATACCAAGTAAGATGTTTCTCTATGCCGCATACATCCGCTATTTCTTTAAGATATGCATTCATCTTCTGATTGGATATTTTCGGAATAAGACCTTTCTGCTGATTTTTGTATTTCGAAATAATTTTCTCAACGGTAGGTAGGACTGGGACATTCGCTCTAATGGCAGTTTTTGCTCTGCTTGTCATAATCCATAAGTTTCCACTAGAGTCTTCGGATAAGTTTCTTTCAGTAAGTTCCAAGGCATCAACAGGCGCATATCCTGTGTAGCAGCTGAAAAGAAATATATCTTTAACCTTTTCCAGACGAGGCATTGGAAATGTTTTATTCTCTATTGTGTTCAGTTCCTGCTGTGACAGGAAGACGGCATCTTTTACGCTAAGTCTGCCGTCATAAATATTGAATGGGTTTTTTATGATCAAATCCATTTTAATAGCATAATTGCAGGCAGTCTTATACATTTTCATATATTTTACTACCGAATTGTTTTTGATGCCTATCTGCTCTTTAAAACTGCTCTCATACTTAAGAAACTGCTCCAATTTGAAGACAAAGGAGCTTGATATTTCAGATGCTGGCATGTCTTCCTTTTGATAGTTGCTAGAGATGAAATTCAAAAGCAGGTCTTTTGCTCTTTTGTATTTCTGCAGTGAAGCCGATGCCCGCTCTCCAGTATTTACTCTTTTGGTGAAGAAATCATTGTATGTATCCATAATCTGAATTATGGAGGTTTCTTCAGGCTGGTCGATTTTGACTTTTCCTGTGAGTTCAGCTTTTAGTAATTGAAGGTTAACCTCAGGATCAATTCTGAAGAGTTCAGTAAATTTTTTAGCTGCATTAAGTTGGAAAAGCTCAAGTAAGTTTTTCATAACAATCTCCTTTTCAATTTTAAGGGTATTTCTAAGGTTGTTAGTGCTGACCCATCTTTCTTTTGAAATGGCTTGTCCGGTTGACATTGATATTTGTTTGTCATTGTAGCTCAAACGGGCATAGATTGGAGATTCGCCATTCTTTTTTGCTCTGTCGGATTTCTGGTAAAAAATTACTTTTAACATGTTATCTAGTTTTAAAATTAATAATCAAATTGAATTAAAAATTTTAAGAGAGCCCATTGATAGCAGGGAATTCCCGGGGAATTCTTTTGTTTTAGTTACCCTTTTTTTGAGAAAAAAGATTCAAAAAATGATAGGGTAACTAAAAGGGTAACCATTCTTTGATAAAACATGTGCTTTTTGAAAAGTGTGTAAAAACGAAAAAGCCTCTAAACACTAGTGTTTAAAGGCTTTTGACTTTTAAAGTTTCTTTTGAAACTTCTACTGGCGGAGAAAGAGGTTCCCGCTTTGTATCATAAACCCCAGTAAATACAGGGTATTTCAGCTTTTTCGTTTCATGGGTCAACTAACAGGTCAACTTTAAACCTGCTTGTCCGCATAAGGTCAAAGGTAATGAAAATGATTTGTTATTATAATAATTTTATTATTTGTTTGGGAAGGAGAGCAGGATTCAAACTTTAAGTTTCGAAGTTCCGTCTTTGCTACGTTGTTCATTTTGTCTTAAACCTAAATGTATCGATTCTGCACCTAAAGTCAAATTTATACACTTCAATATTTTATTTTAGAAAGAAATAAAGATAATGTGATGATATTCAATAATATTGCTTACTTCCTTTTGATATTTATATTCAAGTGAAAGCAAATTTGAAATAAATATAGAATTGTTTAAACCATTTTATGTCTTTTTTGATCTTTTTTGATCTTTTTTTGAATCGAATATATTGAAAATGTGAAAAAACAGATTACTACGCAAAATAATTGCGTACATTATTACTTTCTTTGAACTGAGAAATTAATTAAGCTCTGCAGCTGATTTTCTTGATTGTAATACGGGGGTGGATGTATATCTAAAATTTAAATGTTAAGAAGAATTGCTACATAGCAGATTTCCAATTTTGATAACGAACAAATATTCTTCTCTTGTTGTTAAAATTTTTAGTACTGTATCAATTTAGAATTATAAAAGATTTATGAATAGTAATATTAAATTGCAAGAATATGAGTGAATTTGAAGATGAAATTTTTAAGAGGTTTGAATTATCTCACAGAGGATCTGTACAAATCGATCTATATAGTACTGCTAGTCAAAATTTAAAACTTTTTGAAGAGTCTATTAAGAAAACATTGACTAAACATGAGAACAAGCATAATAAAATGTGCGAGAAAGCCTCAGATATTTCAGAAAAGATTTCTGAACTTCAGATAGATTTGTCAGGCCTTGATTATGAGGAAAAACATATAAATTTACAAAATAAAATATATGAACTTCAAGAAAAGGGTTATTCATACTATATTGAAAGTTATTGGATTGACCAGCAACTAAAGGCAATAAGTGAAATGCAGATAATCAATGCATTTAAAAATCTAGAAATCAATATAAAGTCATTAATTTATATAGCCTATCCAGAAATTAACTTAAAGGATTTTTACAAATGGGAAAATTTAGTCCAGTTTTTTAAGAGTAAAAATATTAAAATGGCAGAAATAGAAGGCTACAAAGAAATGGTTGATTTGAAGTCTTTAAATAATGTAATTAAACATATTGGTCAGTTAAATGTGATAATAAGAAAAATCGAAGAGTTTAAAGGAGCGGAAGAATTAAATTATGTTAGTTTGATTAATTTTTACGAAAGGATAAAGAATATAATTGAAACTTTTTTGAGATTACTGGTTATTGAAATTGAAAAAGAGTTATTTCAGTTTGATGAAGATAGAATTATAGAGATTGCTAAAGACCTTAAAAATCGAATGGAATTAAATGAAATTGAAAGTTTAATACTAAAATTAAAGAATGATTAGATTTTTATAATGATAGTGCACGGAGGATATCTCAAACTTTACGTAATCAATAAAAAATGAAAAAACATGAAAAATAACGAACAAGGAGAGGAGCAAACTATAAAATTGGCCGAGGATATGGAAAAGTCATTTTCATATGTTAATGATTTTTCCAAGGCGACCAACTTACGATTATACATTTTGGAACACTCATTACATGTAGAAGAGTTAGTTTCTACAGCTTTAGGTTATATACTTGAAATTGATTGGAAGAAATCAAAATCATTTGGATATAGTTCTGTGTCGTTATCGTTTAATCAAAAAGCATTAATAATTCAAGATTTGAAAGGGTTAGATAAAAATGATATTGAAAAGTTAAGCTGTTTTATGGCTATTAGAAACAAATTTGCTCACGTAAAATCAGTAAACACTTTTGAAGATTTTTTTAATAGTGGAAAAAATGGATCAGATGTAAAGAAAAGTTTGATTAAATTTTATCCAATTGAAAATTCAATAATAGACGATGACTTAAAGTTTAAAATTTCCTTTTTCAGATTATTTCTTGATATATGTACTTTTTTGCTTAGCAAAGTTCTAAAGCATGAATATGAAAGAGGACGAAAAGATTTTAGTAAAGAGTATTTTTCTTCGATTTTGACTGAGTTAGGAAATATAGAAGTAGGAGAAGAAATTTTAAAACGTGCTTTAACAAGAACCAAAGTAAATTTAAATATAGATTAACTGATCAATGCAAAAAGAATAAAGATGCTACTTTACATGTTTAATGAAGAAAAATAAAGAGGGATTAATAATTAATGTATCTGCAATTAAATCCAGATCAATTTTTCTTACTTTCTTCGGGAAATTGCCTAAAAAACAATTGTAATTGCTGTAATATTTGTAACATAGAATAAAAAGCAGACATGATATAAAATTTGAGTAATTTTTTCTTAATCCTCCCTTCGCTTTTAACTCGTAAATAGATTTTGGTTCAATGCCAACCAAGATGGATTTTAAGCAACAGATAACACGGCAGCTTTAAACTCATTCACGACATCAAATTATTTTAGTAGTTGCCTTGTATTTTGTGGCAGAAATGGTATCGTCATCACAACAAAAAAGGATGAGTAATTTATTTGCTCATCCTTTTTTATTGTGTTCTTATTTCAAAATATTTTTTATTTCCATTTAGAAAACCTAAGTTCAGAATTATTTACGTAATCTATCCAAAAGCAGTAATATTCAGATTTTTGTATTAATAGCTTTTGAAAAGCACCAATATATTCTTCTTGTTTGAAAGGTGCTGATTCACGAATAGTCTTTTGATCTATAATCTTGTTATTCTTGTCAAATAATTTGTAAAATACTGAAAACGTATCGTTGCTGTAGTCAGTATAAAGGAAGTGTAAGTTTCCTTTAGCATCAAACTGAGTCGATAATAAATTTCCTTTTTCTGTTATCTTAATAGGTTCTAACCACTTACTGCCTCCGTCGTTACTTAGCGACAACCATAGTTGATCTGGCTGATGAGGATTTTGAGCGTTCATCGCCACGTTGTTTTTATAACCGGACAACTCAGACATACCAGGGCCAACGTTGTCAATACCTTTACTTACTATAATGGGAGCTTCAAATGCATTAGCGTCAGTTCCTGGTTTCTTTTTTATAAAATACATCTTATTGCCTCCATAAGTACCGCATGAAACAGCGACTTGGTTATCTTTCAGTAGCGTTATTGAAGCGCTTAAGTGGGCAACCTTCTTACCTAGGATAATTGTAAATGGTTCTGTCCATGTTTTTCCTTTATCTCGCGACATCTGATATTTTAGCGAATTATTCTTACCTTCTGGGTATTCTGTATAGACTAAATGAATTTCATCGCCAAACGCAGCAATGGCCGGTTTATCCAGTAATGCATTATCACTTTTAATCGGTATCGACTTCAGTTCAAATTGTTTTTTCTCAAAATTAAATTCATAGATCGAAATGTTTCCTTCGTAAAAACGTTTTCCAATATGCATTACCGCTAAAAAAGTATCTCCCTTTGGATTTGAAGTCAGATAGGGATTCCCTGTGCCAAATGTTTCAGGAAGATCCACAATACCTTTTTCAGTCCAATTATCACCGTTATCATTTGAAAATTTATATGCGACTCTTGTATTTGTAGCAGATTCGTCGTTATCTTTTCTGTTGGGTCTTTTTTCCAGCCAAGCCGCCACAATTCTGTTTTTTGATGGTTTGCAAGCTGTCACCTCAAACGTTCGGACATCATTAAGAGGCTTTGACGGAACTGTTTGGGCTATGATGGAATTTAATGATAAGATTCCGCATAAAAACAAAAATTTAAATTTCATAAAAATATTAGTTAACTGTTATAGTATGGTTTTTTAAGTTGTTTTTTTGCTTGTTATTTAAGGAATAGTATTGATATCCCCCGTAAAGCACAACTCTTTTCTTAATAATCAAAATTTTTCGAAATGGGTGACTTATTTCAGAAAGAAAAATTCCCAATTAGAAAAAAAAAAGTTATTTAAGTTATCTTGATGACAGTTTTTGCCTCTGAACTTTTAATAAGTATTTTGAGCAGTTTTTTTATACAGTGCTTTTAAGAAAGAAGATTTTCTACAGTAACTGTTTGAGGATAATATTAAATCACGACAGGATGTGATTTTTTTTATTTTGTAAGATCTGCAAAATGTTAAAAATTTAGAGGGATGTAATTCTTTATTTTCCATAAGTAAATATTTTATTATCTTACGACTATAAAGGTTTTTTTACATTATAAAAGCAGGAGGGGATTTTTCTGCTCCAGCGTAAAAAAATCGGACGCTGAATGATAGAATTAATATGTTCCGGTCAAAAGGAAATATTTCGACGGCTAAATTGATTTTATAAATAATGTTTTATTTCAGCTTTGATTTAAGGGACTGAAAATTTAAATCTGCTAAAATGACTGACGAAAAAATAGAGAAAAAATTGAAAATTATATGGAATGAAATTCCGCCTAAGCAGCTTACCGCTGACAAGCAGCGCTCTTGGGATAAATTCAGTTCAAAGATATTCTGCAGTTAAAAGAATTATAGTTGAATGAACTGGAAATTTAAATTCTGCAAAAAATTGAAATGATTGTTTTTCCAAACCAAAATCTAAATTTTAAATGGAAAAACAATCATTAAGTTTATCTACTGCTTATTGTTAAAAGGAATTATAATTATACAGGAAAGTGCCATAGTTACTTATAAACGATTGTTACAAAGTGCCTGCAGCCATTTCATAATTTAATTTAGCCAGAAGAAATTCATAAGATGCTTTGATGTAATTCTGCTCTGCACTGGTCATGGAGGATTCCGTGTTAAGAATTGTATCATAGCTTAAAGCACCATATGGAAGCTGCTGCTGCTGATTTTCATAAACTTTTTGCGCAAGATCATAACTGTCTTTTGTGCGTACTGCATTTGTCTGTGCATTGCTAAGGGATATCACCGCTTGATTAATCTCGTAAGAAATGTCAGCTTTTTTCTGTTGGAAATTAAACTCAGTCTGTCTGGTCTTTAAAAGTAATTGGTCGACACTAACAGCATTGGTAAAATGTTCTGTCAGCGGTATGCTCAGTTTTAATCCTATTGCGCTAAATCCCGACCACCACTGTGTATCAGTATAATCATAGTTAAATTCCATATTCTGAAACTGCTGAGAGTAGTTTGCTACTAGTGATAATGACGGAAGAACAGACTGGCGCTGTTTTTTTAATTTTAAATTTTGATCGATTTTCTCAAACTCCAGCTGTCTTATTTCGGTTCTGTTATTCTGCTGGGCAGCTGTAACATCTGGCAGCTCTTTTAAAAAAGAGTCTTCAAGCTTATCAGACAGTTCTAACTTGACATTGTTCTCCACGTTGATTTCATGGCGAAGCGTATTTAAGCTGATCTCATAATTTTGTGTGGTGACTGAGGACTGCTGCTTTGCATTTTGATAATCAAGTTTTGCACGCAGATAGTCATTTTCGATTAAGGCACCATTATCGTACCTGCCCTGAGCAAGATTAAAATATTCTGAATATCTTTTTTCTTCATTAAGAGCAATTTTTTGCTGCAAATCACGCAGAAGCACATTTAGGTATGCTTCACTGACTTTTTGTTTGATTTCAATTTCTTTTCCTCTGTTTCTCTCAGCCTGCCATTGAGCTGAATTTTCTGCTATTTTTATATCATTTCGAAGTGATGAGGAAAGTATAGGCTGGTTTAGTTCCAGTGAATAGATACTGATGCTTTTTGCTCCCAGAGCCAGTAGGGTTGGTTCAGTAATTCCTCCAAAACCCGGCGGTACAAGTATCGCTTGAATCTGAGGATGATAACTGACATTTCCTGTAATTTTTAAATCGGGAATGTAGGCCTGTTTTCGCCCTTTAATTTCTTTTTCAGCTATTTCTGTATCGTATCTGTTGGCCTGTACATCAAAACGATTTTTAAGAGCAAGTTCTTTTGCTTTTTCCATGTTCAGCGTCAGAGGCTGCTGGGCTTTTGCTGTATGAATCATTAATACGGCTATCAGTCCTGTTATATAGATTTTCATAAATTTATGTTTTAATTAATGGCCCGTAAGGGCTGGTTTTTCGATCTTCTTTTTTTTATAACGAAGCAGAAGTATTATAGGGATACATCCGAGAATGATCAGTCCCATGAGGAAAAATCCCTGACAATAAGCAAGTACTGCCTGCTGGCGTGTAAAGCTGTTTACAAGAAGTCTGTAAGCACCGCTGGCGGCTTCATCTGCTGCATATCCAGATTCGATAAGTCTCTGGCTGAGTCCGGCCAGACGTTCTGATGCATACTGGTTAAAATCTGTAAAATTTACAGACAATGCGCTTCGAGCCTGTGCGGTTCTTGTATTTAAAAAAATATTTATAAAAGCAATTCCCATAGCCCCGCCCATCTGACGCAGCATGTTGGAAAGCCCCGTGGCTTGTGCTAAATCACGTCCTGTTAAACCCGCTACCGCAAGTCCAATAACAGGAGACATCATAAAAGCGGCACCTACTCCCCGCAGTAAAAATGGAATAAAAAAGAAACTGCTTCCCGCATCGGGTGATGCATTGGAAATCCAGATAAGAAATGTAGACATCAGCACAGTGCCGATTATCATTATGATTTTTGGATTTACACCTGCTTTGGTAAGCCGTGCCACGACTATCATCGCCACAGCAGTAGACATAGCGCCAGGAATCATAAATGCTCCAGTCTGGGTTGCAGTCCATCCAAGGGAGGTCTGCGCAAAGAGAGGGAATATAAATACCGAGCCCGTTACGGCGGTGCCTACAACAAGGTTAAGTATATTTCCCATACTTAAATTAAAATTTTTGTACAGTCTTAAATTCACAGCTGGATAGTCAATTTTTAATTCACGCCAGATAAAGCTGGATAGACCAAGAACTGCAAGTAATGCAAAAATGGTTATTTCAGTACTTTCAAACCAGTCTTTTGCTCCTCCTTCCTCCAGCATATACTGAAGGCTTCCCAGACCAATGATCAGAAAAATGATTCCCCACCAGTCCATCTTATCTGGCTTTTTGACTCCTGCCAGATTGGGAACATATTTCCAAGCCAGAAGAGCAGCAACAACTCCAATTGGCACGTTTATGAAAAATATCCAGTGCCAGCTGAAATTATCAGTAATAAATCCCCCCATTACAGGTCCGAATGTTGGTCCCAGGATCACACCAAGGCCAAAAATCGCAGTAGCGGTTGATGCTTTTTCAGGCGGGAAGGCCCCATAGATTATGGATTGAGATGTAGATAATAGTCCGCCGCCGCCAAGACCCTGAATGAAACGCCATAAAACGAGCATCCATAAATTATCTGATAGTCCGCACATTAGGGAAGCAAAAGTAAATACTAGTACGGATCCCGTAAAATATCTCTTACGGCCAAAAAGCGCTGAGAGCATAGCAGAAAGCGGTATAACTAAAACATTTGCAATACCGTAGGATGTTACTACCCATGCGATTTCAGTTGTGCTTGCACCAATATTACCGCTTATTTCGCTCAAAGCCACATTTACCACTGTGGTGTCAATTAATTCAAGAAGAGCACAGACAATAGTGGTTGCAACTAAAATGAATCTGGCTGATCCCGTGGGGTATTCTATTGGCGGAGCAGTTTCTGAGGTTTTACTCATCTTATTTTATTTTAACTTTTACAAATGCGCTCAAGCCGGGATAAAGTGCTGAGAAATTACGCTGTTCAGTTTTATCGAGCTGTATCCTTACAGGTATACGCTGGACAACCTTTACAAAATTTCCACTGGCATTGTCGGGTGGCATAAGAGAAAACTTTGCTCCTGTAGCTCCTCCCGCAGATTGTATTTTACCTTTTAATTTTAAATCTGGAAAAGCATCTATTTTGATCTCTACGGATTGTCCGGGCTTTATTTTACCCAACTGTGTTTCTTTAAAATTGGCTATTATCCACAAATTTCCATAATCAATCACAGCACATAAGCTTTGTCCGGCTGTAATGTAGCTTCCTTCCTGCACATATCTTTTGGTGACTAGTCCTGATCGGGGTGCAATGACATAAGCATGATCCAAATCTTCTTTCGCCAGTATCAGGTCTGCTTTACGCTGTTCCAAAAGGGCCTTGGCAGTTCCAATTTGTTCTTTGTCAGATTGCGCTGAGGCCTGCTGTCCGTTTGCCGTCGCTATGGAAGCCTGCTGGCTGCTGAGTGCCTTTGCATAGTCTGCTTTGGATATTCCCAGCTGGGCAAGAATGATTTCGTGCTGTTGTCTGGTTACTGCTTTTATTTCTAAAAGTTTTTTACTGCGTTCAAAATCTTCTTCAGCCCTTTTAAGATTTGTTTTCGCAGCAATGACAGCCTGCTGATTGGAATTTGCTGTGCTTAGTGATGAAGCAGCATTGTTGATACCTGCATCTGCGCGTCTTGAGCTTACTTTTATCTGTGCATAGGCATCAGCTAAGGAAGCTTCGGACTTTAGTACTTTTGCTTCAAGTGCAGTGGTATTAAAACGAATCAGTGTATCACCTTTTTTTACCTGCTGGTTGTCAGTAAAGTATATTTTATCAACATAGGCTGTTACTCCTGCCTTGAGAGTTACAATATCGCCATCCAGCTGTGCGTTGTCGCTTGTTTCGTAGTTACGGCCGCTAAGCCAATAATATGCGCCTGCCCCAATAATTAAAATCAGTACAGCTAGAATGATTATTTTTTTTTTAGATGTTACCTTTGTTTCTTCTTTTTCTTCTACTTTTTCCATTTGTATAGTTTTGATTTTAAAAATACTTTTTAATGACTGCTGTTGTTCTGCATCAATCTTTAGAGATTGCCTGAAAACAGTAGAAAATATTTTATTTTACTATCGCAAAATTCTCTAAACTTAAAGACGTTACAAAGTCCATTAACCGTCAAAACTTGTCCAAATGGTATGTTGCTTCGATGCTGGCTAAAAGCAGGAAGAACTTAAATAATTTTATAAAATAAAAAGCAGGATTAAAATAGTGAGCTTTAAAATCAGTTATTACAGGAGGGTCATACTGATTACATTTAGCGGAAGTTTTATCAAAGCCCGGAAATTGATTCAGATATTAAAATTTATGGACGATAAAGAAAATGTACTGAAATTTTAACGCATATTGAACAATATTTCAGCATCTGATTTTAGATAATCTCGGCACTCTTTATTTCTTTGCGAAATTGATATGGAGAGACACCGCTGTTTTTTTTAAAGAATTTCGAAAAAGAAGCAAGATCCGAAAATTTTAAGTCATCTGAAATATTAGCAATTTTTTCATTTTCATCTGCAAGCCTGTTATATGCTTCCCTTAAAATCAGCTGCTTTAAAATGTAGGTTGGAGGGAATCCCGTAACTTCCTTATTGCATATTGAAAGATATTTGATACTCACATTGAGCAGGTCTGAATAATACTTAAGTTCTCTATGTTCATTGAAATTTTTTGTAGCCAGTTCCAGAAAATCAAATACCAATTGCTTTTTTCTTACACTTAGTTCTGTAGCACTTGAATTTAAAGCTTTGTCAACATGGCTGACCACCATGTAGATCAGAGAGGTAAATAATTGGGTGACAATTTCATTATTGTATACGGCGTGTTCCTTTTCTTGTTTATAATAGTAAAGTATATCAAGAAGGGGCAGCATTGATGAGGTAAAATCTTCTGAGTGCACAGATATGGAATTACGCTGCTGGAAATTTACAGCTCTGTACATTTCAAAACGATTAAATTTAAAACGCAGTTTTTTATATGTTTTGACATTTATGTCTATCAGGTAAAGATAGCTATCTGAAGAAATTTCAATAAATTCATAAACATTTCGAGGCATTATAAATGCAACATCATTCTTTGAATAAGTGTTAAGCTGCTTATTTACTTTAAAAGTTATTGTGCCTGCCTTAATAAAAAGAAGTGAGGGGAACTGTGGTCTGAACAGCTTAAGCGAAGCGATTCGATTTATTAAATCTTCTTTTTGATAAATAGAATATGCAAGCATAGTTTTAAATTGTTAATTGGCTGTTCATAAAAAAAATGTGCTGTATACTTTATCTTTTGAAGTTTAATGTGATTAATACTAAAGACCCTCTTTTTTAACTTGGGGATTTCAAGTTATCCCCATCTTTAAAATGAAGTCTTCTAAATACAAGGCCTGATAAGATTGTTAATGCACCCACAACTAAAAAGGTGTAACGAAATGCATTGTGAATTTCGTTATGAATTAATTTTACATCGCCTTGAAAAATTTTGAGTACAAGAAGACCAAGTGCAATCCCAAAACCAATTGCCAGCTGCTGATTGACAGAAACAAGAGAGTTGCCGCTGCTGGTATGATAATTTCTTAAATCTGCGATAGAAATGGAGTTCATGGAGGTAAATTGTATGGAGTTAAAGAAACCCAATACTGCAATAATAGGGACGTACCAGTAGATGGAAGTGTGGATTGACGGTATGGCAAGTGTACAAATTAGTATTCCTATTATAAAAGTGTTGATCATTAACGTTTTTCTATATCCAAAAATATTTAAAATTTTTATCACTGCGGATTTGCCAAACATTGCGGTCAGCGCCATAGGTGCGACAATCCATCCTGAGGTGACGGCGGACTGCCCGTAAGCAATCTGAATCATCATCGGCAGCAACAGCGGGATGGAGCTGAAACCAAGACGGGTAGCCAGATTGCCTAGTATTCCAACTCGAAATGTTCGCACCTGAAATAAGTTTAAAGGAAAAAGAGGATTGTCATCTCTCACTGCATGGCGGTAATACCAGTAAAGCATCATAAATCCAGACATCAAAATCATTAGAATAGGGGAGAGACGCACAGTACTGCCAAACAGCTCTAAAGCAATAGATAAAAGTAAAGAAGCTGATGCAAAAATAAGAAATCCTTTTAGGTCAAAATCTATGACGGGAGACTTGTAGTCGGGCATAAATTGGACACTTAAAATAATCGCCAGAAGAGCTATCGGGATGTTAATTAAGAAAATCCAGTGCCAGGATAAATAATCAACCATGTATCCGCCTACCAGCGGTCCGAGCACCGGACCTATCAGAGCGGGGACAATGGCAAAATTCATTGCTTTCAATAGTTCTTTTTTAGGAAATGTTCGGATTAGAGCCAGCTTGCCTACCGGAGTCATCAAACTTCCTCCAATGCCCTGAATAACCCGGGCAATAACCAAATGTGTTAAATTCTGCGAAATTGCACATAACAGAGATCCGATACTAAACAAATGCAGTGCAGCAATGAAAACTTTTTTTGTGCCGTATTTGTCAGACAGGAACCCGCTTACAGGCATAAAAAGAGCTAGGGTCAAAACGTAGCTTATAATAGCATTCTGCATCTCAAGAGGAGATTCGTTTAAGTCCTTTGCTATAGAGGTTATTGAGGTATTAAGAATCGTGGAATCCAGCATCTGCATAAAGATGGAGGTTGCCAAAATTACAGGCAGTATTTTTTTTACATTTGTGTTGCTGCGTTCTTTAATAGTTGTATTCATAATTTAAATGCTTTCCAAATATAGAGGCGGAATAACTGAAAAGTTCCACACTGGAATTTATAATTGGAACGAACAGCTTTACGCCGAAGTAGCTTTCTTTATTGATATTCATCAAACAGAGAAAAACTAAACAGGGCAGATGCTGAACTTTAATAAATAATTATTTTATTATTTTTGACTTTATATTTTAAACCAAAATCATCCTGCATATATTTCATAACTTTTTCCAGATTGTCACTTCCAAAATTTGCATTAAGAAGGCTTTTATTCAATAGAGTGCTCTGATTTTCGATTTCGACATTAAAATGCCTTTCAAGTGCGCGAATTATGATATCAAGAGGCACCTTGCGAAAGATTAGCTGTCCGTCTACCCATGCGGTATAATTTCTTGCAAAAACCTCTTCCTTGTTTAGGCTGTTTGAGTTTTTGTCAAGCACGCCCATTTCATCAGGTTTTAAGTTAACTGCATCACCAGATGCGGATTTGACCTCTACAGCACCTTCCAGGAGTACAACTGAAGAAGATTTTTCTTCTGAGTATGAACGGAAGTTAAAATGTGTTCCCAGAACTTTAACGTCCATAGTATTGGAATGCACAAGGAAAGGATGTTTTGTATCCTTTGAGACTTCAAAATAAGCTTCACCAGTCACATAGACTTCCCGGTTAGCACTTTGTTTTATGAATTCCTCTGGATATCGGAGTGTCGATCCTGCATTTAATTCTACTTTAGTTCCGTCTGAAAGAAAAAGAGTAAATTTTTTACCATATGGTATGCTTATCGTATTATACTGGAGTGATGCATAATTTGATGATCCGCCATAAGTTGCCGAATTGCCGCTCTGGCTTGCAATAACTGCTCCAGATGAGTTTTTTAAAGAACTCTTTGAATTGCTGTTAATGATCTTTTTTGTTCCGTCGGCCATTGTTATTACTATATTTTCTTCCCCTTTAACTGCGGCAGTCAAAGGCTGGGATGCAGTAAAATATTCTGATAAAAAATAAGTTCCTGTCAGCAGAAAAATAAAGATGGCCGCATATTTTAAAATCGATTTGTATGATAATGCTGCATCAGATTTGATGTGCGGTGCATTCTGTAATGGATGGGACACTTTAGAAACTGTCTTTTCCCAGGCTTTATTTACATCTATGGTCTGGACAAAATTTATCTGTCTGGAATTTCTGTATGCAGCAACATGCTCCAGGAAAATCTGTTCATATTCCTCCTCTAAAAGCATTGCCTTTAGTTCAGCGTGCTCATTAGCTGTAAGCTCATTACTGAGATAAGCTGTTATGAGAGGCAGTATATTTTCTTCCTTAGTTAACATAGGTCTTTTATCTTAATAATCATTAATCTTAAAAATGGGTGACTTATTTTATAAATAAAAATATAATTAATAAATATAATGCCGTGCGTAATTGTTTTAATGATCTTGTATAGTGGGTTTTAACTGTGTTTATGGAGATGTTTAATTCTGCTGCAACTTCGTTATATGTTTTATTATGAAATACAATCGCAGTAAATACTTCCCTTCCTTTTGCAGGTAGTGCTTCGATTTCCTGATACAGTTTTGTCTTTCTGGTTTCAATTGCTTTTTCATCCAGAAAGTCATCGTCATATATTAAATTAATCTGGCTTTCGATGCTTTCAAAATAAATCGTTTTGTCCCGCTGTATAAACTGCAGCGAATTATTTTTCACAGCCCGATAAAGATAAGGGGCAGCTGTTTCCTCACATTTGAAATAAAGCTGCTGGTCCCAGAATTTGATAAAAACTTCCTGAACAATATCTTCGGCAGCGATGTACGAGTTGCAGAATTTTAAGGAGTAGGCTGCTAAAGGGACATAGTATAGGTCAAAGAGCTCTTTGAATGCACTCTGGCTGTCTTCCCCTTTTTTCAGTTTTTCCAGTATTAATTTATCGCTTTGCTGCATATTTCAAATCAAATTAGCCATACTGCCGAAGCAGTATGGCTATAAATATAATATTAAAAAAAATAAGAAAAAATTTTTTACTGTCCCTTTCTCTTACTTTAGTACTTCTGTAAGTTTTTCCT
The DNA here is from genome assembly GCF_027111275.1 of Flavobacterium luteolum. Classification (NCBI taxonomy): domain Bacteria; kingdom Pseudomonadati; phylum Bacteroidota; class Flavobacteriia; order Flavobacteriales; family Flavobacteriaceae; genus Flavobacterium; species Flavobacterium luteolum. Next base: position 3,493,976 of record NZ_CP114286.1, read on the forward strand.
CTAAAGCTCCTCCGCGAAGATCCTGAGCGATGATTATTCCATTCTTATCAATTAAAAAAGTAGAAGGGATGGCATTAATGTTATAATAGTCCATTACTTTGCTTTTTTTGTTTTCTCTGTCTCTTACCTGAGTCCAAGGTAGTCCATCTTCTTTAATTGCAGCTTTCCATTTCTCCGGGCTGTCATCAATTGAAACGCTTAGAACGGTAAAGTTTTTATCTTTATATTTATTATATGCTGCCAGTACGTTTGGATTTTCTGCACGGCATGGTTTACACCAGCTTGCCCAGAAATCGATGAGAACATACTTTCCTTTGTAAGACTGTATATTTACATCTTTCCCGTCTACATCTTTCAATGTGAAATTTAGAATTTCCATTCCTTTGGCTCCTCTTTTCATAGTTTCCATTTTCTCTTTAAGAGCAATACCTCTTGAAGAAGCTTTTAATTTTGGGCTTAGAAAGTCATAATATGCCTTAACTTCATCGTAGTTATTATAAAGTTCCGCGATTAAATCAAAAGCGACGTAACTGTCTGGATGAGCTGCTACCCACTGCTTGTTAAACTTAGCACGAAGAGCGGCACTCTCACTGATCCCAAATTTAGCGCCGTCTTTTGCTTCTTCTGCTTTCTGTGCAGCACGGTGCTCTTCCCTGTAAGCGGCATATTCATCTACAGTTTTTAATCCTGAAAATTTAATAGTTTTATAATCAGTCATATCACCTGTAATCGTTAGTGTTCCCGGTTCAAGATATGTAGCTACCAGCAGCTGAAAAATCTTGATTCTGTATTTTTTAGGTTCGGTGCCTACTTCAAACTTATCGGAGAATATTCCGTTTTCAACAGGTATGCTTTTAATAGTTTTTGTTCCGTCCTCCGTAAATTCAACTATTTCAATGTTTTGGTTAAGATCGGCAATGGAACCTTTTATAGTTAGATTCTGCGCTGCCGCAAAGTTTATTATTCCCAGCAGTACGATACTGTAAAATAGTCTGGATTTGTTTTTTTTCATGATTTTTTTTGATTATTTATTTCTGTATGCTACTGATTTTATTTCCCCAAAACCGGTGTAATGTTCAGAAAAAGTGCTGTTAACGATAGTACCAGTTCCTGAAAGACTGAAAACAAAAACTTCACCGCTGCCGCCATTGTTAACAGCAACTGTAATTTTTTTATTGTGCTGCGGGTCTGTAGGGTTTATTGAAAAGTCCAGATAAGGGTTTTTATATGTTTTTATATCTGCAATTTTCGCTGTGGCTGGGAATTCATAAATTTCAACAGTTGTATTGGCTGCGATATCATATTTGTATAATTTATTTCCTAGACCAATATATGCCAGTTCTGCACCGCTGGAAATTGCATCAAAACTTGTGATCTGGTCAATTCCGGCCAGCGCAATTTCTTTATTGGCAGAAGGTATACCATTGTTTAGAGAATACAGGTAACATTTTGAAGTGCTGTCGTCCTTCATAATGAAATGATACCTGCCTGCGGTTCCTTTTGCTGCCACAAGCATGGTGCGGTTAACAGAGGCCATGTTGAAAAATGCATTTGAAGCAGTAGCAGCTGCAGCATTTATGCGTACTTCTCCCATCGCAGCGAATACAAATTTTTTCCTGATATTATCGTAGAAGTATGTATTTCCGAAGTATGCATTAAAGGATTGGTTTACAAAAGCCATAGGATAAACAGAATCATAATCACCTGTCAATGGTGCTGTATAAGCTCCCTCGAAACCTGCAAACATGCTTGTTGAGTGAATTTTGCCGTTGTTGACAATATATGCAGTAGAACTCAGTGAACCTATAGCTACATCTGCAGGTGCAGATGAAACTAATGGTAGTCCAAATAGTTTTTCGCTAGTGCTCAGCTCAGTAAAACTGTTGGCGTCAAAAAGATAAATATTATCGGATGCGAAATAATATATCTGATGATTATCTGTTAAATCATTAATTGGTGCTGCAGCGTCAAAAGCCATTCCGGAATAGGTCTTGCCATTAACTTCTTCAGCAGGATTGTAAATTACAAGGCCGTCTTTTCGGATGAAAGAGAGCTGTCCGCGCCCATCTTTATTGTTTGCAACCAGCCAGCCTTCATAAAAACCAGAATCTACTTTAAGGGTGTATCTTTGTGTATATACGACTCCTGTTTTTGTATCAGTGATACTGTATACTAGATGATAGGTATTTACATCAAGTCCTATAGGTTCATTAAGGTCTTTTTCTGTGGATAATACAACTGGTGTTTTCCCTGAAAGGGTAGCATAGGCAGACCATTCATACTTATAAGTTCTGTCATCCTTTATAGAGTTCGAAATTTCTGGAACAATATTCAGGGTTTCAAACTGGATAACACTGTAGCTGGTTGTATCGGTCACAACTGATATTTCGTTAGTCGGATCATAACTAAAATCCTGGTCGTCGGTCTGACAGCTGGCCATAAGTATTAAAAATACCGCTGTAAGCGCGTACAATATTTTATTTTTCATATTGATTTTTTTTAAAGGATTTATATTACTCAAACAAAACAGGTTGTCCATTTTCATCTATCATTTCTCCGTTTTGCTGCTCATATGCTTGTAATGCATTCTGCATCTGTACCAGATAACTCAATGTCTGGTTGTAATTCCATTGTGCGGCAAGCTCCATTTTTTCTGTTCCTAGGGTTTTCAGCATGAACTGAAATTTAGTTATGCTGAATGTACCGTAACCAGAAGCCTCCAAACCAGCCCAATAATCCGGCTCTGTAAGTTTATTATTGAAATTCACCACATATTTATCCATGTTAATTGTGGTCGATGAGTTACGTATACCTCCGTTGGCTATTACAGTTGTGCCTATCTCTCTGCCCAGGGCACCGATTTTCAGGTCTTTTGTTTCAATAACTTTCAATACAATCCTGAAATCTTTAGTTGTCAGATCTGGGGTATTAAACAGCACAAGTGGGTATTTCACTGCATACTCTCCCGCAGGCAGCATCACTTTAGGTAGCTCAAAATTAACGCCCTGAACTGCTGTTGTTCCTTCTGCGGCTGTAACGCCTATTTCCCTGTCATAAGATTTTATTTCGCCTGTAAGACGCATATCTATAAATATGGTGTCTCTTTCCAGCTCTGTTGTATTGTAGGCGAAAGAGTACGATAAACTATCTGCTTCAGTGCTCCCGCTGGCTGTAAAAAAAGCTATTCCCCCATAATTCTCATCGATTGTAATGATTTCAGATTTTTCACAGCTGCTGAAAACCAGCACAAAGAAAATCATCAGTAATGCAGAATATAAATTGATTTTATTTTTCATAATGTTTTGTTTTTAGTCATAGCTGGGATTAAATTCTAATTCAGTATCCGGTATCGGCAGTACATAGGTCTGACCTGTCAATGTTCCCGTGTAAAAATTTATCGATGCTGCATTAAGGCGTTTATAGTAAAAAAACATCTGGCCTTCTGCATAAAATTCTTTCTGCTGCTCTTTAGTAAGTTCTAATCTGAAATTAGCCTCCGTAATGGTCGCAGCGTTAAGTACTCTGCTTACGTTTCTGTTGGTTAGAACAGTATTTAGAAATGGGGTTCCCGCCGCGGCGCTTCCTGCTGTTTCTGCCAGGATGTAATACATTTCACTAAGTCTGATTAGCGGCACGATCTGATCCATACGCGTTTCCTTTGCAGTTGCACCACTGGTCTGCCAAAACTTTGAAGGAAAAATAGATCCCGATTCCGCGCCAAGAAGATAAAGTCTTCTCATATCAGTGCTTCCCCCTGATGAAAGTTCAAATATAGTGTTGAAATCTTTTTCTGGTCTTGTTAAACTGTTTCCTGTGCTACCTAAATAATAGTGAAAATAATTCTGTTCCCAGGTGGTGATGTCTTTGGCACGAAGAGCAAAAATAAGCTCTGTGCTGAAAAGTCGGTCTCTGTATTCCTCTGCAGCAGAAACTCTTGATAAGGGGATAAAGCTGTATTTTTTAGAATTGACTACTTCAAGTGCTGCTGCATTTGCTGCTGCATTATCGCCATAGTAAAGATTTACCCTTGCCTGAAGTGCTTTAACTGCATAATAGTTTACTTTAAATCTGCTGCTCAGCAGTGTGTAGTCAACTCCCGCATCATCCTTTAGAAGCGTTGCGGCTTCAGATAGGTCTTTTAATATAAGCTCCAGCACCTGTTTTGTTGTAGAAGGGGCAGTAGGCTTTTCGTCAACAATAGTTTTATAAGGTATTGCTTTGCTGTCTGCACCAAAAACCATTGATTTTCCAAAAATTCTAAGCAGGTCAAAGTGAAGATAAGCTCTAAGGACTAAAGCTTCACCTTTATAATGCTGTTTTTCCGCCTCAGTTAAAATCCCGCTGCTTTTTGCCGTATTCTCCAGAACCTTATTAGCCGCCGCAATCTGCGTATAAGTCTCTTTCCAGATTGAATTGGTTAATGTGATGACTTCATCAGAAGTGTAGTTATAAGCTCTGGTCTGCACAAGAGGCGCAGTGGTTCCTTCTGTTGCATAATTCTGCGCAAGGGCAGAAACAAATCCCATAGAGAGATTATCGCCGTACAGTGGTCTGGATGCCATCTTTGCGTATACACCTGTTACTGCCTGCTCAAATCCGATTGCAGAAGAAAACAAATCATCTTCCGACAAACTTGATTTAGGTTCTACATCAAGGTAAGATTCACAGCTTGATGCACCGCCTATAAGAATCATTGATAAGATTGTATTTCGAATTAACTTTTTCATGTTTATTATTTTTTAAAAGTTAGCCAGCAGTGTTAATGAATAAGCGCGGGCATAAGGGTTTGCTGTTCCTCTTTCAATTTCAATTGAACTCCATCTTGCTACATCATTGGCAATGAATGTAAGCTTTAACGAGCTCATCCCTAATTTTTGTAAAATATAATTTTGTCTGTTAAAATTATAAGCTAAAGATCCAGACAGCATATTGATTGTGTTGTCTTCCTGAACAAATCTTGAAGTGACTTTTGTCGGAGCTTTATCAACCGTAATTCTAGTATACGGACTCACATCTCCAGGCTGAGACCATCCTAAATTATAAGCTCTAACATCTACATTGTACTGCGGATCAACTGATTCTACTCTGTCTACTAAAGTCTGATTGTAAAGATCTCCTCCTAATGTATAGTCAAATATCAGTCCCAGTTCAAATCCTTTGTACATAAAATTAGTTCCAAAATTTCCTCTCCATTTAGCATCTGTAACACCAACGGCAACTTTATCTTTAGCATCCCATACATAGGTCTGCGTACCGTCTTTTTTCAGGTAGATTTCAGATCCCGTAACAGGATCAACTCCTAAGGAACGGACTGCATAAATCGTATTGATTGACTGTCCTTCTTCAAAAAGCACGTTAGGCACCGTCTGATCTGCGTTAAGTTCATTCAGATTGTCATTTGATGACCTAAGCTTGTTTGAAAGTTTCTTTAAAATGTTAGTGTTTGTGTACCCGTTGGCATATACACTCCAGAATATATTTCTGGTTTTATCGTCAATTAATTTGTATCGTACAGAGAATTCAAAACCTTTATTTTGAATACTCCCTAGGTTTTCCGCATATGTAGAAAATCCGGAAGATGGTGCCAGTGTAACCTGTGTCAAGGCATCTTTAGTATCTTCAATATAAAAATCAAAACGGGTGTCCAGTCTGTTATTTAATAAAACAGCATCCAGCCCGACATTAAATTTATAGACATTCTGCCAGCTCAATGATTTATTGCCAAGATTTACCAGCGATGTTCCGATAGAACCATCATATAGTGTTCCAACTCCATAACTGTATCTTGTCTGTGCACCGTATGCTGGAATATTGGTAGAACCTGTTGATCCGTAACTTCCTCTCAATTTTAAACGGTTAATCCATTCACTGTCTTTAAACATGGCTTCATTGTGGATATTCCATCCAAGTCCTGCAGACCAGAAAGTACCAAATCTGTTGTCAGCACCATACTGTGAAGACCCGTCTCTTCTCAAAGAAACGTCTACAAGAAATCTTTCGTCATAACTGTAGCTTCCGCTGTAAACAAGTCCAACTCTTCTAATAGTGCTTTCATCACCTGTAGGCTTTCCGTTAAGTTCATACTGCGCGGCAAATAATAAGTTATCAAGTTTATCATAAGGAAAACCTTCTGCAACTAATGTATAATATTCTGTTGTATTGCTTGAAAGGTTAAGACCCAGCATCGAGTAATATTGATGTTTGTCTCGGCGCAGATTAAAATTCAGGGTTGTTAAATTTTCAAAATATCTCAAGTCCTGATTCGTTTTAGTGTAGCTGCCTCGTCTGCTCACATCTGTAATTGCCTCGAAACGGCTGTCCTGCGCTGAAAAGAACTGGTCAGACTGCGTATTTCTTCTGTTTATCGTGAAATTACTTTCTAAAAACAATGAAGGCAGTATTTTGTACTGAAACTGGAAGTTATTCGAGAATCCGAAGTAACCGCTGCTGTTCACTGAATTTAATGTGGCATCATACAGAGGATTACGCTGGGTAAAAATCCTGTTGCCTATTGTATAATTTTCCAGATACATCTTAGGATTTCCATTCTCGTCGTAAGGTGCCCAGTACGGATTAAGTTTTAAGTATTCCTCAAAATCGCCGTATGGTGAATTATTGGCTTTATTTTGAAAAACCCTCAAAGAGTTGCTGAATTTAAATTTATTAGTTCTATAGGAAAAGTCAAACTGACCTGTATAATTATTTCGGTCTTGTTTTTTCATTACACCGTTTTGAAAATCAGCAGATACCTGCGCTCCATAACGGATTTTATCATCACCTCCCTGAAGATATAATGATGTCTGATTTCCAACTCCTGTCTGAACCGGCACTTTTGCCCAGTCCGTATCCACTCCGCTTAGGGCAGATTTTAATCTGTAGTTATAAAGTGAATTATACACATATTGATTGTCAGGCTCTGCTTTCGTATATATTCCCACTCTTTTTTCGAAGTCCAGTTTCTGTGTACTGTTTAAGTAATTATAAACAGAAAGATCCGGTGTAAGTACATTAAAGTCATTTATTAAAGTAACTCTCAGCTTACCCGGCTCCGGAGTTTTCGTAGTGAAGACCATTACGCCGTTTGCTCCTCTTGAACCGTATATGGCAGTAGCAGATGCATCTTTTAATATTGTAATGTTGCTGATAAGATTGACATCAAGGTCATAAATTCTTTCAATATCCACCTCGAAACCATCTAAGATTATCAGCGGAGTATTAGGGTCAGCTGATAATTCTCCCGTAAGGTTAGGAAAGGAATTTGTTCCTCTGATATTTATTTTAGGAAGATTATTAATGTTTCCGCCGGCGATGTTATTTTGCGCTATTCTAACCGAAGGATCAATAGCGGAAATTGCACTGAATATATTAGTGGCACTGATCTGCTTTATTTCTGCACCGGTAATTGTGGTTGCAGCTCCGGTATAGCTGTTAAGCGCTCTTTTGCTCATACCGGTATTTACCACCACAGCAACTTCAGAAAGTTCAGTAATATCTTCTTTTAATTTTACATTAACGGATTTTTGATTGCCTACAGAGGTTTTGTAAGTAAGAAAACCAAGTGTTTTAAATACAAGTACGTCGTCACCTGGGCCTCTTTCAAGCTTAAATGTACCATTGCTGGTAGTAACGGTGCCTGTAATGGCGTTTTCAAAGAAAACGCTCACTCCTGGGATAGGCAGTCCTTTTTCATCAGTTACCTTACCAGTAATAAAATCCTGGTCAGGGCTCTGGTCCTGCGCGTTGGCCGTTACGCTTTTTTTATTTAAAAAAACATGGTTGTCCGCCACCCTGAATGATGTTCCTGTACTTTTAAACAATTCTCTCAGTATAGTTTCAATTTTGGCATTGCTGATCTTAATTGTAACTACACGGTTCAAATCGACATCTTCTACTTTATAAACAAATTTGTAGTTTGTGTTTAGTTCTATTTCATTTAGCACCCTTTCAATTTTTACGTCTTTTAAATCAATTGACGTTTGGAAAAAAGTATTGCTTTCGGCATTCATTGTAAAGAAATTCAATAACAGCAGCAAGAAAAGCAGGCTGTATTTTGTCGGCTGGTATGCGCAGGGGCTGAACCTGCTCGGGCATAAATCATTAATTATTTTTCTCATTAATTTGCAGTTGGTTAGTTTAATTTAATTTTTAATTTTTGGATTAGTTTTTAGTTTCATAGGCATAAAATTTAGATGATTGCTTTTATTAATTCAGAACAATTTTATTATCCTGAATCTCATAATCTAAACCAAAATCTTCTTTTAGATACTCCAGCACCTGCGGCAGCTTTTCATCTCCAAAATTAGCATTGATTTTTTGATTTGATAAATTTTTATTTCTGCACTGAATCTGAACATTAAAATGACGTTCAAGTCCGCGTAATAATTCTTTTAAAGAGGCGTCGCGGTAGATGACCTTTCCGTGAAGCCAAGCTGTATATTCTTCGCTGAAAACTTTTTTTCTCACAATGGAACGATCATTTTTGTCAAAATAGCCCATCTGCTCAGGTTTGAGATTTACTGCGGCCTGCGCCGTTACTTGGGACTGGTTATTAGCCAGAGAAACTGCTCCCTTTGCCAGCACAACAAACGAATGGTCTTCTTCATCGTAGCAGTGCACATTAAAATGCGTTCCCAGAACTTTTACAGTCATATCCTGTGTATGTACGAAAAAAGGTGCTGTACTGTCTTCTGCAACTTCAAAATATGCTTCTCCATATACCTTTACATCTCTTGAGCTGCTCCCTTTAACAAACTTCTGCGGATATACAATAGAAGTACCGGAATTCAAATACACTTTTGTGTTGTCAGAGAGCGTAACGTTGTATTTTTTTCCGAATGGAACTTTTAAAGTACAGAATGTTCCCTGTGAAGAAGCGGCAGAGCCATTATGAGACAATGTGTTTTCAGCAGATTCCCCCATAAGTCTTCCTTTTGAATCCTTTACAAGTTTATTCTGTCCAGCGCCAAGTACAAAATTTTCTCCGCTTGACAGTGTTAGCGTGACTTCTGAGTTTTTTATTTCCAGTTTCTCTATCGATTTCTCAGCTGATACTTCTTTCGTTGCATAGAAGACTACAATACATGCTGCAGCAAGGGACGTATAAATACTCCATCTGGATAAATTTCTGCCTGCATTTGATTTGTTTTTTAAATGTTTCAGGTTTCCATGATAGGGCACCGAAAGTTTTACCAGCAGTTTTTTCCATGCATCTTTCTTATTGATGGACTGAGAAAGAGCAATCTGTCTGCAGCTTCTATAATTTTCTACATGCTGAACAAAAGTTTTTCTTGCTTCAGCATCATTGTCAAGTATATGCATAAAAGCTTCCTGCTCAGCCGGTGTGAGTGAATTGTCGAAATATCCCTGGATATACGGCAGCAGTTCTTTGCTTTCCTGGTTCATAAACTTGGTCTTTAAATCTATAATCCGAAAGCCTGTTAAATGGGTGACAAAAAAATTAACTTTTTTTTAAACAAACTTTAATACAATGCTGTAAAACGGTGTTTATTCTGTTGCTAAATGTTAAAATATGGTAAGATTACAGATTTTGCAGTCTATAAATGAATTTTTAATAATGTGGAGGTGGTTTTTTGGCTTTTTGACAAAAGTGCGCATTTTGCATTATTATTTGTTATTATCCGATTTTACTGACGATAATATGGCTTATCGTCCTAAAGTGTAACTTATTATTAAATGAATATTAAAATTTAATTTATTTTTTGTCACCTATTTTCAAAGAATTGAATTAGTATGTTAAGTAATGACTCCAAAATTTAAATTTTTTGTCAAGTATGTTTCGGGTTTAGAGCTGGAAAATACAGAAGATTAATTATTAAGGAGTCTGCATTTTAGGACATTGCTTAAAAATTTGCCCAATATCCTATCACAAAAAATCAACAGACTAAACCATAACTATGAAACGCACTTTAATTTTATCATTCAGTTTTTTTATCGCGTCACTGCTCCAGGGTAATGCGCAGGACTACAAGGAATCGGATCCTCTGCCTGTTGACCAGAGCATAATAAAGGGTGTGCTTCCAAATGGGATGACGTATTATATTAAGAGAACGGAAGTTGTAAAAGGAGCAGCAAGCTACTACATAATCCAGAATGTAGGCTCTATTTTAGAGAATGACGAGCAGCAGGGGCTTGCGCATTTTTTGGAACATATGGCATTTAATGGAACGGAAAGTTTTCCGGGAAAAGGAATTTTAAATACCCTGCAAAAAAATGGGGCAGTCTTCGGTAAGGATATAAATGCCTACACATCATTTGATGAAACTGTTTATAATATGAACAATATACCGACAAAAGACGGTCTGGTAGATGTATGCCTTACAGTTTTAAGAGACTGGTCAAATAAGCTTCTTTTAACTGAAGAAGAAATAGATGCTGAAAGAGGAGTTATTAAAGAAGAGTGGCGTGCCAGACAAAACGGTCAGTCAAGATTAATGGAAAAGACACTTGGCGTACGATATAATAATTCTAAATATGCGCAGAGGATGCCTATTGGACTTATGCCTGTCGTAGAGAATTTTAAGTATAAAGCACTTCGTGATTTTTACCATGATTGGTACCGATCAGATCTTCAGGCTATTGCCGTAATAGGGGATATCGATGTAAAAGCTGTTGAGGCAGTGATAAAACAGAAGTTTTCTTCGATTCCAGCTGTTGATAATCCTAAAAAAAGATTTGTTGTGGATATAGCGCAAAATGAGAAAATGCAGTTTGTAATGGCTACAGATCCTGAAATTTCATCGCCTTCAATACATTTTGGCATACGCCATCAAAGATTGCAAAAATCAGAAACTGTTGGTGATTTGAAACGTATTCTCATGGAATCGATGGCACTTAAAATGCTTTCAGACAGAATCTCGGAATTAGCACAGAAGCCTGGAGCAGCATTTCTTGGGGCACGCACAGGATATGGACAGATGTCAAAGAGCGCCAATGTATTAAATGTAATGGTAACGCCTAAACCGAATCAGCAGCAGAAGGCGTTCACCGAAGTTTTGACTGAAGTTGTACGCGCTGTGAAATTTGGTTATACCGATTCTGAAGTTGAACGTGCAAAGCAGAATATCAAAACCTCTTACGAGAATCAGATAGCAGCTAAAAATGAGAAAAGCCATGAAAGCATAGAAGAAGTTATACAGGAAAACTTTTTAGATAATGCTGCAATGACAGACATTGACAAAGAGTATCAGGCGTCAAAAATGCTGATGGCATCAATAACAAAGGAAGAACTGCACAACATTATTAAAAATTTATACACAAAGGAGAACAGATTTTTAATTGTTACCGGCGTGGAAGGACAGGATAACCTCACTGAGGATGGCGCGCAGCAGATTTTAACGTCAATTGAAAACAGTACTTCAATACAGCCCTACACTGAAGCACTTGCAGGGAAAACCCTGATATCGGGACTGGAAATCAAACCAGGCACAATACGATCTGCTAAGAAAGATAAAACAACCGGGGCAACTACATTTATTTTAAGTAATGGTGTTACGGTGCACTATAAGTTTGTTAATAAAGAGAAAAATCAGGTAGTTTTAAATGGAATCAGCAGAGGCGGCACCTCTCTTGTAAAAGATGCAGATCTTCCATCTGCAGATTTTGCAATTAATCTGGCTCAGATGTCGGGACTTGGAGAATTTACTGCTGCAGAACTGAAAAAAGTGATGGCAGGAAAAACTGCCGGTGTTTCATTATCTCTTAGTGATATTAACGAGTCCATTTCGGGACGTTCTAATACCAAGGATACAGAGACAATGCTGCAGCTTGTTTATCTTCAGTTTGTAAAACCGCGTTTTGATCCAGAATCTTTTAAAGTGCTTCAGAGCAATATAAACAATTACATTGTCAGAAGAGGTAAAGATGTCGGTGAGAAAATGAAAGACAGCTTGTCATTGGCGCTATACGGAGCAAATAACCCGCGAAAATTAATTGTTAATCAAAAGTATGCTGATGCCGTTTCATTTGAAAAAATACAGTCTGTTTACAAGGAAAGATTTGCTGACATATCAGATTTTGAATTCTTTATTGTTGGTGACGTTGAATCAGGCCAGCTGGAGCCTCTTTTAGTTAAGTATATAGCAGGTATTTCGACTGGAAATGTTAAAGAAAAATTTGCTGACAATACGCCTCAATGGCTTTCTGAGAGAACCGATAAAGACATTTATGTTGAGATGAAAGATCCAAAAGCTGTAGTAAATATGGTTTTTAGAAAAGACATTCCATACAGTATAAAAAAATCAATTTACAGCAGCGTGCTTGGAAAAATACTTCAGCTGAGAGTTACTGCTACGGTTCGTGAAGCAGAAGGAGGAGCTTACAGCCCAAGTGCGTATGCAGGCTTTTCAAGAGAGCCCAAGCCGCAGGCGTTCGTATCATTTAGCTTTGACTGTAATCCAGGAATGGCAGACAAACTGGTTGATATTGTGAATGCAGAATTTAAAAAAATCGCTGACGGTATTATTATCGACGAAGAATTAAACAAGATCAGAACAAACCTTATCAAAGAAAACGAACAGGCAAAAGATAAAAATTCATACGATCTGCAGCTTCTTATGAGATATTTCAGATATGCAGAAGATATAAGCGATCCTAAAAACTTTGAGGAGATTGTTTCCAAGATGACCAAAAAAGACATACAGCTCATGGCTGGGGAAATTTTAAAAGGCGGTAAATCCTATGAGATAGTATTCAAGCCGAAACAATAAGAATAAAGAATAAAAAACATTAACCAATAAACTAAAAAAGATGAGAAAGACCGCCTTAATTTTTGCACTGCTTTCATTCTGTGCAGTACAAGCACAAATATTAGCACCGGTAAAATGGAAAACTTCAGTGAAAAAGATTTCCGAAACTGAATATGAACTTGTTGCTACGGCTGCGATTTCTGGTGACTGGCATTTATATTCGCAGTCAGTTCCAGAAAATGGACCTTCTGCAACCAGTTTTACATTTAAGGGAAATCCAAATTATTTAAAAAAAGGAAATACCAGAGAAGATCAGGGTCATACTATAGATGATAAAGTTTTCAAAATGAAAATAAAATATTTCGAAAAGAAAGCAGACTTCAGACAGACCATCAAAGTGAAAAATAAAAAGAAAGGTTTTAAAATAAATGCGGTGGTGGAATTCATGGTGTGCAATGATTCACAATGCCTGCCTCCTTCAGAGGAAGATCTAGTTTTTGAAATTAAATAAATATTAGCAGTTAAATAATTTCCCTTCAGCGGGCCCAAACGGCTGGGGGGAGAAATTTAACAGGGTTTTTTACATCCCGATTTATACAGTTATATTAAATGAAAAAGATTATATTATTTATATTGATATTCAGCACGCTGTCAGCTGTCTCGCAGGGCTCAAAGCCGGTAAAGTGGTCAACGGCAGTGGAAAAGATATCAGATACGGAATACAAACTTATAAGTAAGGCAGAAATAGGTGCAGGATGGTCTTTATATGGACAGGAAGTTCCTGCCGGTATTCCCGCTGCTACAAGTTTTCTTTATGATGATTCTGAAGGCGGTTTTACAGTGATTGGCAATACAAAAGAACCGGAAGGCCTGCTTATCAAAGATAAGGACGGGGCAGAAGTTAGTAGCTTTACCGGGTCTGCAGTATTTGAACAGCGTATTGAAATTTTAAAAAAAATTAAAGCTGTAAAGGCCGAGGTTGAATTTACTGCAGGTACAGCCGCTGAATTTCTTCCCGTGTCTTCTCAGACCTTAACCTTTTGGTTAGAAGATACCGCCGCAGTATCGGAAGTTTCAAAAACTGCGGCCGCAATATCCGAGGATTCATCGAAAGACAACCCGAATTCGGGAGGTCTTTTTGGGATCTTTTTCTTAGCATTTTTATCAGGTTTCGCTGCCTTGCTGACTCCATGTGTATTTCCAATGATTCCGATGACGGTCAGCTTTTTTACCAAACAGAGTAAAAACAGAGCTGCAGGAATCAGAAATGCTGTTATATATGGAATCTGTATTATAATTATCTATGTGCTGCTGGGTACCATAGTGACGGCTGTCTTCGGTGCGGATTCTTTAAATGCATTATCAACCAATGTATGGTTTAATATTATTTTCTTTCTTCTGCTGGTAGTTTTTGCCTGCTCGTTTTTAGGCGGATTTGAAATTATGCTTCCAAATTCACTGGCCAACAAAGTAGATTCTCAGGCCGATAGAGGAGGACTGATCGGTATATTTTTTATGGCTCTTGCCCTGGCAATAGTATCTTTCTCCTGTACTGGTCCAATCGTTGGAACACTGCTTGTCGAGGCGGCTTCAAAAGGAGGCGCAGCCCCTATAATAGGAATGCTGGGTTTCTCCTCGGCTATAGCACTGCCTTTTGCACTTTTTGCAGCCTTTCCGGGCTGGCTTAATTCCCTGCCAAAATCAGGAGGCTGGCTGAATACCGTGAAAGTATTCTTAGGTTTTCTGGAGCTTGCACTTGCCTTTAAGTTTTTGTCGCAAGCTGATTTAGTGCTGCAGCTGCATCTGCTGGAACGCGAAGTATTCATTGCAATCTGGATTGCTGTCTTTGGTGCACTGGCGTTTTATCTGTTTGGAAAAATTCAGCTTCCTCATGATTCCCCTCTGCCGCACATTTCGGTAGGAAGATTAGGAATGGGACTGCTGGTTTTGAGTTTTACGATCTATTTAATTCCCGGTCTTTGGGGGGCTCCGCTGAATCTAATAAGCGCTTTTCCTCCTCCGCAGGATTACAGTGAATCACCATATGGTGTTGGAAGTGCTAAAGGCGCGTCGGCCGATGCAGGTAAGGCCGCAGAACTGCCTGAGGGAGCACATCTTCTTGCCCCTCACGATATTGTAGCTTTTGATGACTATGATAAAGGGGTTGCCTATGCTAAAAAAACTGGAAAACCGATTATGCTAGATTTTACAGGATGGGCATGCGTGAACTGCAGAAAAATGGAGCAGAATGTATGGCCTAAGCCGGAAGTTTTAAATATATTGAAAAACGACGTTGTGCTGATATCACTTTATGTTGATGATAAACGAAAATTATCAGATTCAGAGATCATAGAGTCAAAATTAAAACCTGGCAAAAAGCTGAAGTACATCGGCCAGAAATGGAGTGAGCTTCAGACCCTTCGCTATAAATCAAACAGCCAGCCGTATTATGTCCTTATGGATCATAATGAGCAGACGCTGGTGAAACCTACCGGATATACGCCGGAAACAGCTGATTATAAAGCATGGCTTACCGAAGGAATATCAAAATTTAAAAAATAGATTAAAAAGTATTATATACTGTAAAGTTTAATGAGCACTACTACTACCCAAAACAATATTTCCCCGTTAGAGTCCTACTTCGGGTCTTTCAGACCGCATATAGTGGGAACAGGCCATAGGTTTAAATCCTATTACGGGGAACAAAAATTAGTATATGCCGACTGGATTGCAAGCGGAAGGTTGTACGGTCCCATTGAAGATATCATGAGATACAAGATAGGACCTATGATTGCCAACACACATTCATTTTCGAGTGAAACGGGAAAAGCTTCCACGTATGCGTATCAGCACGCCAGAATGCTGATAAAAAAGCATGTAAATGCAGCTGAAGACGATGTGCTGGTAACAACAGGAGCAGGAATGACTGCCGCACTCTCAAAGCTCCAGCGTTTAATGGGGCTTCAGCAGACAGGTTCGGAAATTCAAAATTCAGCAGACTCTGCGCAAAAACCAGTTGTATTCATTACTCATATGGAACACCATTCCAATCAGGTTCCCTGGTATGAAATTGGTGCAGATGTAGTAATTCTGCCTGCAGATGAAAATTTTCTGGCGGATCCTTCTGTTTTGGACAGGATTCTAGACAAGTACAAGGATAGAAAAGTTAAAATAGGCTCTTTTACGGCCTGTTCGAATGTAACGGGCATTATTACGCCTTATCATAAAATGGCGGCAGTGATGCACAAGCACGGAGGTATCTGTATCATAGATTTTGCAGCCTCGGCACCGTATGCCAATATTGATATGCACCCTGCAGATCCAGAGGAGCGTCTGGATGCCGTGCTCTTTTCACCTCACAAATTTCTGGGAGGACCGGGAACCTGCGGCATTTTAATTTTTAATGAAAAACTATATAAATCCCGATTTCCTGACAATCCGGGAGGGGGCAATGTAAAATGCACTAATCCTTGGGGGGATTATTTTTACAGTAATATTCCCGAGGTCAGGGAAGACGGGGGAACCCCAGGTTTTCTTCAGGTTATGAGAACTGCCTTATGCATCGAGCTCAAGGAAAAGATGGGAGTTGAGAATATGAAGAAAAGGGAAAAGGAATTACTGCACCTCTGTTATACAGAGCTTCTTAAAATTCCCGGACTATCTATACTGGGCGATATTCAAACGGAGCGTATCGGATGTGTTTCTTTTACAGTTGAAAATATCCATTATAACCTTCTGGTACGTCTTTTAAATGACCGTTTCGGCATTCAGGTCCGCGGCGGCTGGTCATGTGCCAGCACCTATGCGCACCATCTCTTTGATATTGATAAGAAGCAGTCCCAAGTTATTACAAAAGGCATCCTTGAAAAGGATTTAACACAGAAACCAGGCTGGGTCAGATTATCACTGCACCCGACTATGACCAACGAGGAATTACTGTTTATCTGCGATGCGGTACAGAAAATTGCTTTTTACTGTGAGGACTGGCAGAAAGGATATCAGTACAATCCGGCAAGTAATGAATTTGACAGCATAACAGAAAAAGAGCTTCTTGCCGAGAGTGTAAAGGAATGGTTTATCCTTGATTAATTGAGTTTTGAATTACAAAAATATTATATGTCAGATACAATCGAAAAAATTAAATGCCTGATTATTGGTTCTGGTCCCGCAGGTTATACTGCTGCAATTTATGCAGCCAGAGCAAATATGAATCCTATTTTATATCAGGGAATGCAGCCAGGCGGCCAGCTGACTACAACTAATGAGGTGGAGAATTTTCCGGGTTATGCTGATGGAATTACAGGCCCCGAAATGATGATGCAGTTACAAGAGCAGGCAAAACGTTTTGGAGCTGATATCCGCGATGGATGGGCTACAAAAGTAGATTTTTCAGCACAGTCACATAAAGTCTGGATTAACGATTCGATCGAATTACAATGTGAAACCGTTATTATTTCTACAGGTGCTTCGGCAAAATATTTAGGATTACCATCAGAACAGCACTATTTAAATATGGGCGGGGGAGTTTCAGCCTGCGCAGTCTGCGATGGATTTTTCTACCGAAATCGGGACGTTGTAATTGTCGGCGCCGGAGATTCTGCTTGTGAGGAGGCACATTATCTGTCTAAACTTTGTAAAAAGGTAACGATGCTTGTCAGAAGCGAGAAATTCAGGGCATCGAAAATTATGGAAGAACGTGTCCGCAAAACTGAGAATATTGAGATTTTAATGAATCATGATACTGTAGAAGTTGTAGGCGACCAGCATGTAGTTTACGGCGTTAAAGCATTAAATAAAAATACAGGGGAAGTTATTGAAATTCCTGCCACAGGTTTTTTCGTAGCCATTGGGCACAAACCAAATACAGATATTTTTGCTGATTACATTTCCCTTGATGAAACTGGGTATATCATAAATGTTCCGGGAACATCCAGAACAAATGTCGATGGCGTATTTGTGGCTGGCGATGCTGCGGACCAGGTTTACCGCCAGGCTATTACTGCTGCAGGCACTGGCTGCATGGCAGCACTTGATGCAGAAAGATATCTGGCATCAAAAGAAGACTGATTTTTATGAAATGCCAGTAAGAAGCAGGCTCGCAGGAGCGGTGGATTTTTATAATTTTTTAATAGTTGTCTTTCATTGTTTTTATGTAAACGTATAAGTTAGTACTTTTTGAAAGATACAGGGGGCTGCTTGCAGCTCCTTTTTTACCCGGTTCATGGGGAAAGCATTAGAAAAAATTAAAGGCAGAAGATTATGAATTGATAATTTACATTAACATAAAAAAAATTGAAATGAAAAAAGTAATACTGCTGGCAGTTTTTGTATTAAGCTTAACAGCATGGAAGTCGAAATCCGCAGACTACACTTTAATATCAGGCGTCATCACTAATAAAACCGAAGATTTTAAAATCGTAAGCAGGGACCAGTCATTTTCTAAGACTTTAAAAATCTCGGCAGATGGACACTTTCAAGATACCCTGCGTGTAAAGGAAGGCATATATTACCTGCTGAATGGTAAAAATTATGCATTATTATATGTGGAAAATGGAAATGATATTAAAATCAATGCAGATGCTTCAGATTTTTACAAAACATTAAAATTCTCTGGTAAAGGATCTGAGATATGCGGTTATCTACTTCGCAAGGATCAAATCAAAAAAGATTTAATCGGGCCTGACCAGTCGTCAGTTTATAAGTTGGAAGAGACTGCTTTTAAGGCAAAATTTAAAGAAATTAAGGACAAGACACAATCAGTGCTGGTTACTTCAAAAGGAATTCCTGCAGCTTATGCCGCGAAAGAAACCAGAAACATTCAGTACGCGTATTTCGCTGAGTTGGAAAAATACGAGAAATATCATGAGTATTATACACCGATGGAAGGCTTCAAAGTATCAAAAGACTTCTTGAATGATCTGGCAGGATTAAAGCTGGACAATTTGGAAGATTTCAAATTTTCTGAGGAATATAAAAAACTGCTTGTTTCTCATTATGAAAAGAAAGCCTCTGAACTGGAAAAGACAGAATCTATTGATGCAGATATAGCGCTTCTTAAAACATACAGCACAATTTCAAATCCGCTGATCAGGAATCAGCTTTTGTTTGAATCAGCAGAAATGGGAATTACTTATGCGGAAGATCTTGAAACCTATTACAAGATTTTCATGGGTGCAGATTCTGATGAGCAGCACAAAAATAAAATTACAAAAACATACAATGAACTGGTTAAAGTGTCCAAAGGGCGTCCTTCTCCAAAATTTGCTGGCTATGAGAACAATGCGGGAGGCACAACTTCTTTAGAAAGCCTGAAGGGAAAATTTGTATATATTGATGTCTGGGCAACATGGTGCGGGCCATGCAAGGCTGAAATTCCATTTCTGCAGAAAATGGAAGAGAAATATCATGATAAAAATATTGTTTTTGTAAGCATATCGGTAGACAAAGCCAAAGCACATGATAAATGGAAAGAAATGATTGAAAAGCAGAAAATGGGAGGAATTCAGCTTATTGCTGATAAATCTTTTGATTCGCAGTTTATAAAAGATTACCTGATCATGGCTATTCCTCGTTTTATTCTGATTGATCCTCAGGGGAATATTGTAAGTTCAAATGCACCGAGACCGTCTGACGAAGCAAAATTAACCAGCCTTTTTACTAAACTGGGCATTTAAAGCTGCTATCTCGATAACCCTTTTACAGGTGTGTTTTTCTGCAGGATCATTATTGAGATTCGGTCTTATTGAAACCACGTTAAATTATTTTAATCCTTCTTTATATGCCTTTTAAATTGAAAATTTTGAATTAGTAAGCAGTGTTTCCTTATTTAAAGCAGTAAAGAACAGAGAGGGCTTCGAAAGAAAGCCCTCTTTTATTGTTTTGCGTTTCCTGGAAAGGGATTTAGAAACTTTACAAAACAAAGGCTTTAAGTAACGCAGAAGAAGTTAGGGAAGCTGCTTGCTTTCCTCCAATAACTTACTTCCTTAAAATTTATCCAGAAAATGGAGCTGTTTGTATGCTAATATTAAATTTGAATTCTTAGATTTATAATTAACTTTGTAAGGTAACAAAAGGAACTGCAATTTAGTATGGAAGATTTTGAAGCTATAGAAGACTTTATGATGAATGGACATAAAGTTTATTTACCTCATATGTCTATAGAATGTGTTGTATTTGGATATGAAAATCGTCATTTAAAAGTATTATTGGTAAAATTAAGAAATGTTGGCTGGGGAGTTCCCAGCGGTTATATTCTTAAAGAAGAGGGTTTGACGCAAGCTGCTAAAAGGATTTTAAATGAACGAACATCTCTGGATAATATTTTCTTAAAACAATTTCATGTTTTTGGAGATTCCAAATACAGAATCTCAAAACGAGATGATGAAATTTGGGATAGGCTTCCGGAAAACAACTGGCTGGCAGACAGAACTCTGGCGGTTGGGTTTTATGCGATAATAGACTGCTCGGCTGCAAATATTAAACAAGATATTTTAATAGAAGACTACAAATGGGTTGAGGTAAATGAAATACCTGACAATTTATTATTAGATCATAATGAGATTATCGCAGAGGCTCTAAACACAATGCGAAAACAGATATTTAATGAGCCGATAGGATATAACCTGCTGCCTGAAAAATTTACCTTACCTGAAATTCAGATTTTGTACGAGACTGTTTTGAATAAAACTTTCGATCGGCGAAATTTCTCCAATAAATTGATTGCAATGGAAATTATTGTGAAGCTAAATGAAAAAAGAAATATTGGGCAGCACCGTTCGCCGTTTCTTTATAGTTTTCATGAAACCAATTATTTAAATGCACTCAATGAAGGCGTAGTCCAGGCCTTATAATTTATCCGCAAAATAATCAAATAAATTCGATCCGAAGCTCAAATACAGACGTATTTGGGCTTTTTTTCTGCCCGCAGGCCAGCAGTTCTGCCTGTTCAGACATTAGAGAGGCAGTACCTATTGACTATTATATTTTAGCGCGTCAAATTGTTTTTGAAGCAGTATCCCAAAATTGTAAAAGTGTAAAAATATAACTAAAAAAAAAATGATGTGACAATAAAACTTAAATAAATATATTAATTCGGCATTAATTAAAATATTTTTATATTTTTATAGCGTTATAATTACGCAATAGAATTGTTTTAAAATACGCAATGAGAAGAAGCGTTTGATTAGCTGAAAATTCTCAAAGGATTTATAATGTTTAAAAAGTTAAGTTTTATGAAAAGAGCCATTTTAGTTTTATTGGTCGCGATGAAGAGTATTCTTGTGAATTCACAGGGATATAAAACAGTATCAGGCCTTAATTACTATTCCGAATTAATCTGCAGTAAAGATGAGTATCTTAAAGATAAATGCCGGTTAGAAATTTATTATCCGGAAAATGCTAAAGATGCCGCTACTATTATCTGGTTCCATGGCGGAGGTCTCACTAACGGACAGGCTGAAATACCTGATGCTCTAAAAAAAAGCAGTTTCATTGTTGTAGGTGTTGACTATAGATTGTCTCCAAAGGTGAAAGCCCCGGGTTATATTGAGGATGCTGCTGCTGCTGCTGCATGGGTTTTCGAGAATATTCATAAATATGGGGGCAGTCCAAATAAAATTTTCATAGCCGGACACTCTGCCGGCGGCTACTTAGCGCTGATGATTACTCTGGATAAAAATTATCTGCTGAAATACAATATTGATGCGGATCGTGTTGCGGGAATTGTTCCGCTGAGCGGTCAGGCAATAACTCATTTTACAATCAGGAAAGAGATGGGGATAAATGAAACCCAGCCCATAATTGATAAATACGCACCGCTTTATTTTTGCAGGCCATCCGCCCCTCCAATATTATTGATCACGGGTGACCGCGAGCTTGAACTTCTGGGTCGTTATGAAGAAAATGCATATCTGGATCGGATGCTCAAACTATCGGGCCACCAAAATACGACTTTGTTTGAGCTGCAGGGCTTTGACCACAATATGACTGCTCCGGCTTTTCCTCTTCTAGTCAAATTTGTGAGGAGAATCAGCAAAACAAAAAAAGCAGATTAAGTACTGCAGATTTCATCCTAACTGTCTAATTTAAACCAAATGAATTAATATGAAAAGAACATTAGTAAACTTGATAACATCCATTTTGTTGATAAACAATATAAAAGAACAAAAGAAACAATTTCTAATTTTTGCAGCGATGCTTATAATGACATCAAATATTAGTATTGGCCAGAATGCGCAGCGAGAGGTCAGTTTTAACAGCAGCTGGCTTTTTATAAATAAAGATGTATGTACAGCTGATCAGAGTAATTATGATGACTCTTCATGGAGAAAACTTAATCTTCCCCATGACTGGAGTATCGAGGATCTGCCCAACCAGCAGGCCGGGCAGGTTGTCGGGCCATTTTCAAAAAAAAGCATTGGTAAGGCAGCAACAGGCTGGACAGTCGGAGGCACAGCTTGGTACAGGAAAAAATTTACCCTGTCGCCAAAAGACACGGGGAAAAATATTTCTATTTATTTTGATGGCGTTTACATGAATTCTGATGTATGGGTTAACGGCAGGCATGCAGGGTATCAGCCCTACGGGTATTCAGCTTTTTGCTATGATATTACACCATTTCTGAACAAGGATGGAAAAGAGAATGTAATTGCGGTAAAAGTGCGCAACGAAGGGAAAAACTCAAGATGGTACTCGGGATCGGGGATTTACCGCAACGTTTCTTTAATTATTACAGAGCCTCTGCATATACAGACCTGGGGAGTAGCTGTTACGACTCCTGAAATTTCTGCAAAACAGGCAAAAGTCAATCTACAGGTTAAGGTAACGAACCACTCAGAGCATTCCAAATCAGGTATATTGAATACAAAAATTATCAATTCTAAAGGAAAAGTTGTAAGCCAGTCTGAAAAAAAATACAATATTGACGCGCAGCAGAACGGAGAGATTTCTGAACAGATAGAGGTTCAGTCGCCAGAACTATGGTCGGTAGAGACCCCGGCTTTATATAAAGCGGTTACCGAAATATTGGATGGCGGCAAAGTTATCGATCGTGTGGAAACCAGTTTTGGAATCAGGGAAATTAAGTTTGACGGGGTGAACGGATTTCAGTTAAACGGCAAAAAGATAATTCTGAAAGGGGGCTGCATTCATCATGATAACGGGCCGCTGGGTGCGGCTGCATTTGAAAGAGCGGAAGAAAGAAAAATTGAGATATTAAAAAATAGCGGCTTTAATGCGGTCAGAACGAGTCACAATCCTCCTTCCCAGGCTTTACTGGATGCCTGTGACCGGTTAGGAATGCTGGTTATGGATGAAGCTTTTGATATGTGGGTAAGACCCAAAAATCCGGAAGATTATAATCTTAATTTTAATGAATGGTGGAAAAAGGATCTGCATGCAATGCTGCTTCGAGACAGGAATCATCCTTCGATCATTATGTGGAGTATCGGAAATGAAATTTATGAAGCTCCGGATTTATTAGGGCAGGAAATAGGGAAAACATTGGCGGATGAAGTAAGAAAAATTGATCCTACAAGACCGGTTACAGAAGCTTTTGTATATCTGCCTGGGTTTACAAAAAAGTCACTCACCGCATACATTCCTCATATGGATAATATAGATGTTGAAGGGTACAATTATTTTTTAGAAGGAAGTTCTGTATATTTTCAGAGAGACAGTTCTGTAGTAAATTTCGTGGACAGGCAGAATGAAAGACAGCCTGATAAAACTTTCGTCGTTACAGAATCTCTTCCGTTTTTTGCTCTGGAAAATTATAATAAGTCGCTAGTGAGCCCCTATATGATTGGAAGTTTTAAATGGACTGCATTTGATTATATAGGTGAAGCTGGAATTGGTAAATCACGATTTAAGCTAAAGTCAAGACCAGATGGATCAGGGATAGCTGGAATGGGAATATTTTTTAAAGACGAATGGCCGATTTTTAATGCAGCATGCGGTGATTTTGATTTAATTGGAAATAAAAAAGCAGCCTCATATTATCAGGATGTGGTCTGGGGCATAAGCCCTTTAGAAATTCTTGTGCATGATGCAGTGCCTGATGGAATGAAAGAGGCAGTTTCTCCATGGGGGTTTGCCGAACAAAGAAAATCATGGACATGGCCGGGACAAGAAGGCAAAAAACAGTTAGTTTATGTTTATACCAAAGCACAGAAAGTAGTTTTGAAAATAAATGGTAAGACTGCTGGAGAGCAGAATATTGCTGAGGGGTCCGTCACTGCTGTCTTTGAGGTAGATTATCAGCCTGGAATCATTTCTGCTGAAGGTTACAATAACGGCAAAAAAGTTTATTACAAAGAATTAAAAACTTCTGGAGAGGCTGCTGCGATCCGTTTGACAGCAGATCGAAAAGTGCTTCATAAATCTTCAAATGATCTTGCCTACATATCGGTAGAGATAGTAGATAAACAGGGCAACTTAGTGCCTAATATTGATGATCTTGAAATCGAATATAAACTCGATGGTAATGCTTCAATTGCCGGGTTAGGTAACGGCAATCCGTCTGATATGAGCAGTTTTCAGGGCACTTCCAAAAAAGTTTTTCAAGGAAAAGGACTGGTTATTATAAAGGCTGATGACAGCAGCGGGGAGGTTATTCTTACTGCCAGAGCAAATAAACTTCAAGAATCTCACATAAGGATCAAAATAAATTAACAGCCGGTCATTTCAAAAAAATATCTCTCATGATTACGCCGGATCAGTTAAACCGGTAAAAGCTGATTATATCAAAGCTGAAAATCGTAAAACGCCGCAGGGTAATTTTTTACTATATGATCTAATCATTGCTGCACTGAAAGAAAGAAAGCCGCATGTGCAGCTTCACGGCTTAATGTCAGCAGGAGATCTGCGAAAGCCCGCAGTTAACTGAAGAAAGGAAAAAGAGGATATTCTCAAAAAAAAAATAATCTGCTTAAACTTTTAGAGGATTTTGCAGCCTTGTAATCTGATCATCAGCCGTGTTGTAAAATACGGCTGATTTTTTTTTGTTTTTACAGCCAGCCAATAATTATTTAATGTGCTGGAAACGATCTTTTATTCTGCTTTTTGTGTCTCTATTTTTCTTAAAAATGAAATATCTGTGCTGATTCTGATATTTAAACTGCCTTGATATCTGCCTGCATAATTGAAAATGACAGAAAAATATTTAAAAATAAAATAAAATTATTTTTTTCAGGTTTTAAACCGGCTAATAATCAAGAATCTATCCAGCCGATTTACAGCTTATTTGTGTATTGCTGTTTTTCTAAAAACATATCCCTTTTCTTTTTTTGTATTGTGAAAAACTCACTAAAAAAGATATTTTTCTGAATAATTAGCTGTCGTAACGCTTTCTTTACTGTTTGTCTGTTTTTGTAAAGTTCTTAATTTTTCACGGTTAAAAATATGCATATGGCATTTTTATATAAAAAAAAATATCAAATTACCTATTGCGTGTATTGTACGTAATGAAATAAATTATATATTGCGTGATATTTACCGAATAGAAAATTTATTATTAAAACTTTAAATGCAGAAAATGCCTTAAAACAAATTTGACTTGCTAAAATTTACTAACCAACCAATAAATAATTATGAAAATTAAACAAAGAAAGTTCAGCGGATATCTAACAGGAATTCTTCTGTTTTTAAATAGTGCTGTGATCGTTGCGCAGGATAAAAAGGAAGCGGAACAGAAATCTGATTCCATTGCAGTTTCGAAGGAAGTTAAAAACCGTAACGTAATGTTAAGCGCTGAAAGCGCTTCCAGCCCAAGGCAGTTAAATATAGGCCTGCCTTTTGCAGGCGATGTGCTTATTCTGGAGAATGATGTTCCGATTGTATATACTTTCTGGACGCAGTTTCCAATGTCAACCTGGCGTTACGACAGCAGTATCGGCCGCGTGGGATTGATGTCTTTTGCCGATGGAGCTTTAACTTTTGGAAAAGTCGGGTATATGGTTACTTCTTTTGACCGTGACCCGGGGAGAAGCTTTAAAGGTAATGCTACTTTTTACACTTCCAGTTTCGGAAGTGTGAATTATGATGTGTCCATAAGCGGTCCAATAGGAAAAAAAGGCTGGGGATACAGCCTTTCGACCAATCAGATTCATGATCGTGCAAGCGGTTTTGATTACGGATTTACACCTTGGGGAGACAAAGCTGAATTTTATAAGGCGGGTATTTCAAAGCGATACTCAAAAGGTTTTGTGAAAGTACTGTACAAGCACGCTCAGGACAGAACTATTTTTGGTTCCTATGCGCCTTTAAGATATGACGGCAACGGCAAAACGTCTGAACTGGATAATTTTAAACTGGGAGGAGACTCCTATATTCTGGGCACGGGAATTTTTCCTTATTACGACCACAATACCGGGGAATCGAAATGGGGTGACGAGATGAGCGACTCTGCTACTAAAACCGTAAGCGACGCCGTATATCTGACAGGAGAACACAGGTTTAAAAACAAAATGAAATTAAACTACTCTTCGATGTTCATGAAATCAAAAGCGGCTTTCACCATGCAGTTTCCAATCAGTTTAAATATTAAGGATCCGGAGCAGCAGGCGGCAAGCGGGGATGTTTTTAAATTTTATGATACTGATAATGTTTATGAAGGT
Organism: Flavobacterium luteolum; assembly: GCF_027111275.1. Classification (NCBI taxonomy): domain Bacteria; kingdom Pseudomonadati; phylum Bacteroidota; class Flavobacteriia; order Flavobacteriales; family Flavobacteriaceae; genus Flavobacterium; species Flavobacterium luteolum. The sequence continues at coordinate 3,520,293 of NZ_CP114286.1, forward strand.
TCAGTGCAGATGATGGCAGCACAGTATTATCCTCAGGTGGATATTACCACTTCGCTGACCAGGGTTGAACTTAATCACAAGATTGGAAAGCATAGTCTGCGCGGCGGATTTACCTATCAGTATTATTTTGCACCTACTGAATATAATGGGGGTATTTACTATCAGACCGTTGAGCCGCAGCCTAAACTGGTTGACTGGTATATGGATCTTGCAGCACAGGGAATGCCGGGGGTAAAAGCAAAGGTGACAAAAGATGGTCTGCTTCCTTCTGCAGGGGTTGGATCTTACCAGGAACAGACAATCAACAAGGCAGGTCTATATTTTTCTGACGACATTGTTTTTAATACGAGATTTAACGGAGGATTTGGAGTAAGAATTGAACATGAAAATAACAGGGATTTACATGATCCGTATCTTAATCAATTTATAAAAGACAGGCCCTTAGTTACTGATTCGAGAAGCAAGTTCAACAAAGTGTTTACAGGGAATGCCGTGGCAAAAGTTACCAACAATTTCGGTTTTTTAGCAGATGCAGTTTATAACAGTTTTTATTCTCGTTACTGGGATTATAATGAGAGAGATGCAGACGGTTTCCCAACGGCCGACGCGATTACCTCTGTTGCAAAAGATAATTTTGTGAATGTGATAAATTACGGGGGAGGTATATACTGGAACCGCGGGGAGCTGTTCAGTATAGTATCGAAAGTTACACACATCAGCAAAAACAACATTGTAACCTCTCAGACGGGATATAACGCTACAGGGCAGCAGCAGACAGTTGCTCCGATTATTTATGACATCAGTACAACAGGATGGACAACGGATATCATTTCAAATCCATTTAAAAATTTCAACCTGCATTTCCTGCTTACTTTACAGAAACCGCAGTATAAAAACTATTCGTATTCAATATTCGGAAATGAGTATTCATACAACAATAAAAATATACCTGAACTGTCAAAAGTTCTTATAGAGCTTGATCCGAGCTACTATTTGTTTGATCGTGATGTGAGAGTCTGGCTGAGCTTGAGATATTTCGGACCGCAGGCAGCAAATCCAACCAATGCATTTACTTATAACGGCTGGATAGAAAATTTCGGAGGTATCGATTACCATTTTAATAAAAATATCGATTTTAAATTACAGGTAGTTAATTTCTTGGGACAAAGCGGGGTAAAAGGAGCCATAGTCGGGGCAGACCAGATTACAGATGCTACGCCGTATATCGGTAAAACAGTTGTTGCAGGTGGTATCCGTCCAAGAACTTTGGAACTGACAGTGAAGTTAAATTTTTAGCAGATAATTCAACAGGGTAATATGAGACTGTTACCCTGTTAAACACAAGAAGCATGTAAGTCTCACACAATTCAATTTTTAATATTTTAATCTTAAATCACTAACACATGAAAACAATTAGTAAAACTTTAATTATGATAATGCTTTTAATTGGGGGATTTGCCGCCAACGCCCAGAAAGCAGATGGAAATTTAACTCCAAGCGAAAAGTATTTTATTGGGAAATGGAAATTAGATGTTTTTGGAATGCCCCAGGGGGATGCTGTAATGATATTGGAGGTTACAAAAACGGATGGCGTTCTGGGAGGTACAATTGGTAATGAAGGAACAGCAGCCCTGAAATTAACAAAAGCAGAGATTAAGGATAATACCCTTACAGTACGCTTTCTTGGAGGAGGCTGGGACATTCCGCTGTATCTTGATAAGAAAGATGAAACATCAGTAACCGGAAGCATGAATGATATGTTTGACATAGAGGGCAAAAAAATTACGAAGTAATTTTTAAATGTTTTGCAGTTCTTTAAATAGTTGAGGAACTGCAAAGCATTAAATTTTTAGAATGTTTAAAAAATGCAAAGCTGGAACCAGCTTAAATCATAATACAGCCTTTGCTGCTGTTTAAGATAAAAAACTAAAACAATTACTATAATGGGAAAAAAGCTTTTTGTTTTCTTGCTTCTTTGTTCACTTACTGCTTCATATTCACAGACAGCGGAAAAAAAAGACTGGCTTAAAAGCTACGATATTTCAATTGAGAGCTTTAAAAAGCCGCCGCTTGACTACGCTCCATTTGCAAGATGGTGGTGGCCGGGTAATGATGTTGATAAAGAACAGCTGAAAGCTGAAATCAATCTGTTTGCTGATAATAATTTTGGAGGTGTAGAAATTCAGCCAATGTCGCTGGTATTTCCCACAAAGGGAAAGGGACGGGCCGATAGGATTATGGGTTTCGACACGCCGCTTTATTATGAGAATTTAAAAGCAGTATTTGAAGAGGCCAGAAAAAGAGGAGTAACTGTTGATATGACTGACGGAAGCGGGTGGCCTGCGGGCGGAGATCATTTAACCGAAGATGACAATAACTTGAAACTGGATTATGGAATAATGGATATTCCTTCCGGTAACAAGAACGCTTTAAAGATTCCGCGTGCTGCCAAGGGTGATCGCCCTAAGGCAAAGCTTGTCGCACTGCTGGCCGCAAAAGTTCTAAATAATCCTGACAATGCTAAAAAGTCATATATGCTGGATGCAGATTCGGTGATAAATATAACAGACAAAGTTAAGGACTCAACTTTTATATATTCTCCAAAGGGTTCCTCATGGAAGGCAATAGCACTGTGGTCAATTCCCGCTATGGAATCGCCAATGCTTTCAGCCAAAAAAAATGCAGGTTTTGTAATGAATCATTTTGATTCCACAAAAGTGAAAAAAAGTTTAAATTATCTTTTTGGAGAGCGTACAGGAATGACTTCTTATTTCGGAAATCCTTTCCGATCGGTTTTTGATGACAGTTTTGAGTTTAAAGTAGAACGGCATTTTTCCGAAGATTTCACTAGATTTTTTAAGGCCAACAGAGGCTATGACGCTGTAAAATATCTGCCTGCCAATATCTGGCTGGGATATAACTGCATTACTTCAAGATTATCTAATCCTGAGGCACAGCCAGATTTTATATATAGTGAAGAGGATTGGAGACTGCGTTATGATTATGATTTGACTTTATCTGAGCTGCTGGTGAAACATTTCTTTAAACCTGCTAACTTATGGGCTGAATCCAGAGGACTGCTGCATCGTACTCAGGGGTACGGCGTTAATATGGACATGATAGCTGCAGCCGGGGAGACTCAAATTCCTGAAATGGAGACCATGCAGTTTAACATCGCTTCAGAAGGAGGTTTTAAAATAATTTCATCAGGAGCTCATCTGTATAACCGTCCTGTAGTCAGCTGCGAGTCAGCTGTCTATTCGGGCAGGGAGTTTATGACTACACCGCAGAAACTTAAAATGTTAATGGATAAAGCTTTCTGCAGCGGTGTGAATCAAATTATCTGGCATGGAGTTCCTTACCAGTATTCGCCTGAAGGCTATCCTAAAGAAGGATGGTATCCCTTTTTTAATTCCGGTGTCGGAATCAGGTTCTCAACTAATATGGGAACGGCCAATCCTTATTGGAAATATATGAAGAGCATAAATCAATACGGTCAGCGTGTCCAATATGCAATGAGAAGCGGTAAGGCTCAGGCGGATGTTTTAGTTTATTTTCCTTTCCTGAGCTACAGCCAGTCAGCTGCAAATCCCTCAGAAGTCTTGTTAAAAGGATACATGAAGGATGTCGAGCCGCCTCTTTCCGCTGAAATCTCTGAACCTGAGAGCTACAATCAGCCGTCCAGTACGGAATGGCTTCAAAAGATATGGCCTCTGCTGAATGAACTTAACTCCAAAGGCATCACCTGGGACTGGATTAATGATGCTTCCGTTCAGGAATTAAAAGCTACTTCGGACAAAAAAATAAGCATCAAAGGAAATGTTTATCAGTCCATTGTTCTTTTTGACCCGCCATTTGTACAGCTTAAAAGTGCTGAAAATCTTAAAAAGCTCTCCAAAGCAGCAGTAAATATTCTAATGGTCGGCAGCCTGGCAAAAAAACAGCCAAGTTTCAATAATTACAGAAAAAATGATCAGCTGACTGAAAAACTCATTGCAGAAACATCAAAAGCAGGCAGCACTAAAATTATTGAAATAAATTCCAGCATATCATCATGGTCCGAGACACTTGATATCCCAGTCAGGTATGCTGACACAAAAAATAATTTAAGACAGGCCAGACGCTTGATGAGCGACGGATCGCTTTTGCAGTTTATATGGAACCAGAGTGAAAAATGGCAGAGGATTGATTTGAAATTAAGTCCTGAATATAAAAATGCGTACTGGATGGATGCTGAGTCCGGACTTGTAAAACCAGGGATGATTAACGGTAAAAATGAAACAGGTTACCTTCTGCCGCCATTCAGCACAATCATTCTGAATGCCAGCCTTTCACCAATACAGAATTTACAAACTGCAGAAACTGCAGGATTTAATCCTGAAAATGCCAGGGCATTAGCAGCAATAGATAAATGGGACATCAAATCAGGCCCTGCTTCTCTTAATAACAGTGGACTGTTTGACTGGAAAAGCAATGCCGACTTTAAGCATTCGTCTGAGCTGGGAGAGTACACCGCCACTTTTACGCTTGCAGATGCAGATCTATCCAAATCATACTTTTTGGATTTGGGCAGAGTCTGCTTCAGCGCAGATGTTATTATTAACGACAAACCAGTCAGTTCAATGATATTTTCTCCCTATGTATGTGATATAACAAATTACATACGTCCTGGATTAAATAAGGTGAAAGTTGTTGTAACGCCTACCAAATTTAATGAGTTTGCCGGTTTGGGAAGCAAAGGCGACAAGCTCTACAAGCTGTTAAAAGATTCTGAGCTCATGAGCCAGGGTTTATTGGGGCCGGTACATATTTACGAACAAAAAAAACAATAGAGGAATGCTTTTAAAATCAACTTGCATATATTTTTTTCTACTATCCTTCAGTGCGGCATCTGGACAAATCAGCAGAGCTCCGCAATTGGGGAAGTCGCCGGTCAAAGAGGTGATCAATGCGATGACTCTGGAAGAAAAAATTAATTTAGTAAAAGGCAGCGGCATGCGCGGCAATGAAAATAATAACGGACCTGTTGCAGGAGGCATTGACGGAAAAGTTCCAGGTGCGGCAGGCAGTACCTATGCCATACCGCGGCTAGGCATTCCTGCAATTTATATGGCAGATGGTCCTGCAGGGCTGAGGATAGATACAGCAAGGGTGAATGATAAGAAAAGGTACTATTCGACAGCTTTTCCAACAGGAACCTCGCTGGCATCATCATGGAATACAGATCTTGTTAAAGAGGTAGGAAAAGCTATGGGAAAAGAAGTTTTGGAATATGGCATCGATATTTTACTGGCGCCAGGAATAAATATTCAAAGAAATCCGCTCTGCGGCAGAAATTTTGAATACTATTCGGAGGATCCTTTACTGGCAGGCTACCTTACGAGCGCTATGGTTACCGGCATCCAGTCAAATGGAGTCGGTACTTCCGTAAAGCATTTTGCTGTAAATAACCAGGAAAACAACCGTTATAATTTAGATGCGGTAATCGGGCAGAGGGCATTACGTGAAATTTATCTCAGAGGATTTGAAATTGCCGTTAAAGAGGCAGACCCGTGGACTATTATGAGTTCCTATAATAAATTGAACGGGGTATATACTTCTGAGAGCACTTCTCTACTTACCGCCATACTGCGAAAAGAATGGGGTTTTAAAGGGATTGTTGTTACGGACTGGTATGCCGGCCGCAAACCTGTTGAACAGGTTAAAGCGGGTAATGATCTGCTGATGCCGGGCAGGGATATGGAATATACCGCCATTAAGGAAGCAATAGAAAATAAATCTCTAGATGTTGAACTTCTGGACAGAAATATTGAAAAGATACTTAATATCGTACTGCATTCCCCTTCATTTAAAAAATATAAATATTCGAATAATCCTGATTTAAAAGCCAATGCGGCAATCGCACGCAAAGCGGCTGCGGAATCTCTGGTTTTATTAAAAAATGAAAAAGCGGCACTGCCTTTAAATAAATCAAATATATTGTTATTTGGGAATGCATCATATGATACCTATATCGGAGGTACCGGCAGCGGAGAAGTATATAAGGCGTACAAAGTTTCAATATCTGATGGTCTGCAAAATACAGACTGCAGACCGGACCAGCAGTTAATGGACAGCTATAAAGCGCATATAGCTGCAGAGAAAAGAAACAGACCCCAGCGTTCGAGCCTCCTTGCAACGGAAAAACTGCTTGCGGAAAAAAAATTCACCATCGATGAAATTAATTCGATTGCTGATAGAGGCGAAACAGCTGTTATTACGATTTCCCGAACTGCAGGTGAGGGAAGTGACAGAAACGTAGATAAAGATTATTATCTGCAGGCTTCCGAAATTGAATTAATTGAAAATGTTTCATCGGTTTTTCATGCTAAAAATAAGAGGGTGGCTGTAATCCTAAATATTGATGCGGCGGTAGATGTCGCAGCCTGGAGAGATAAAGTGGATGCAATTTTACTTGCATGGCTTCCGGGCCAGGAAGCCGGAAATGCTGTTGCGGATATTGTCACAGGAAAACTTAGTCCTTCGGGGCATCTATCAATCACTTTTCCTATGAAATATGAGGATGTTCCCTCAGCAGGGACATTTCCGGGAAAGGGAGAGAAAAGACCGGCCAAAGCAGTTTATAATGACGGGATATATGTAGGTTACAGGCATAATGTGTCATTTGATGTCAAACCAGCTTACGAATTTGGTTTTGGCTTATCCTATACTAATTTCAGCATTACCGGCATCAAATTGAACAGCACTAAATTTTCTAAATCGATCAGTGCCAGCGTTAATGTTAAAAACACTGGAAACCAGTCAGGCAAAGAAGTCGTGCAGCTTTACTTATCTGCTCCCCGCAAAAACATGGATAAGCCGGAAAGAGAATTGAAAGGTTTTGCAAAAACCAAACTGCTGAAGCCCGGCGAAGCGCAGAAACTAACTTTTATTTTAACTCCTAAAGAGCTGGCTTCCTTTGATGCGCAAAAATCTGCATGGATTGCTGAAAAGGGTGCCTATACTGTAAAAATTGGAAATTCGAGCAATAATTTAAAGGTGAACCAAAGTTTCACACTTGAAAACGATCTGCTGGTTGAACAGGCCAATAATGTGCTTGCTCCGACGGATAATTTAGCTGAATTAAAAAGCGCTGAATAGTTATACGGAAAATAATAAAAAATCATCTCAATATGAAAAGGAAACTTTTACTGCTGACTGCTGTAAGCACATTTTTTAATTTTCCTAATGCTGGTGCGCAGTCCGTTAAAACCAGCGGAAGCAGGCCTAATATAATCATCATCAACATGGATGATATGGGGTATGGAGACACGGAACCTTACGGTATGACCAATATAGCGACACCCAATTTTAACAAGGCGGCCCAGCAGGGAATCCGCCTGACAAACTTCAATGCTGCCCAGCCGGTATGTTCTGCTTCACGTGCCAGCTTAATGACTGGCAGCTATTCCAATCGTGTCGGTATTCCAGGCGCTTTAATGCCGCAGTCTCCAATTGCGCTTAATCCTGATGAAGAAACAATAGCTACCGTTTTAAAAAAAGCAGGATATAAAACAGCAATGCTCGGCAAATGGCATCTGGGATCTAAAGCTCCATATCTGCCGGTCCATTATGGTTTCGAGAGTTTCTTTGGACTGCCGTATTCCAATGACATGTGGCCGGTCGATTTTAATTATAAACCAGTCAAAGCATCAAAAGGGAGACCCTATTTAACATTATTAGAGGGCGATAAAGCAGTGGATACAATAAGGACTTTAGATGATCAGGCCAGGCTCACTACCTTATATACCGAAAAGGCTGTCTCTTTTATAAATGAAAATAAGAAAAAGAATTTCTTCCTTTATCTGGCTCATCCAATGCCCCATGTTCCGCTGGCTGTTTCAGATAAATTTAAAGGAAAAAGCGAGTTAGGCATTTTCGGTGATGTGATCATGGAACTGGACTGGTCTGTTGGAGAAATTAGAAAGGCACTGAGAGATTCGAAAATTGATAAAAAAACAATATTGATTATCACAAGTGATAATGGACCTTGGAAAATGTACGGAGACTGGGCAGGTTCGTCCGCTGGTTTTCGGGAAGGAAAGGGGACAAGTTTTGAAGGCGGTACCCGAGTGCCCTGCATAATAATCTGGCCGGACAATATCCCGGCAGGCATGGTTAACAGCGAGTTGATGACCAATATGGATATTCTGCCGACCGTTGCAGCAGCCTGCGGCGCTGCACTGCCTGTGAAGAAAATTGATGGAATGAATTTTCTCCCGATGCTTACAGGCCTGGAAACGAAGGGGCCAAGAGATACTTTTTATTATTATTATAATGATCCTGCAGAGCTTAGGGCAATCCGCTATAAAAGCTGGAAAATGGTATTTGCACATCACAGCGGAAGTTATGATGCAGACAGAGGGATGAATGGGAAAATGGGGACATACGGAGCATTTGATGCTAAAACGGCGCTTTATGACTTATCGCGAGATCCAGGTGAAACTTATGATGTCCAGAATCAGTATCCCGAAATTGTTGCAAAGATCCTAAAGCTTGCCGAGGATGCCCGCGAAGATTTAGGGGATAAACTTACAGACCGCATAGGAAAAAACGTTCGAAATCCCGCAAATGCGGCCATTAAATAAAACATTGGGACAGCCTGTTTTACAAAAAAAATCCAGAAGTTGACAGAATTAACAGTCTTAATAAATTTGTACAGTTATGAAAATTAATTTTTTTTTATTCTCCTTTTTTTTGATTTTTTCAAATATTGATGCCCAGATAAAAGTTGCGTCTGCTTTAGGCGATAACATGGTGCTTCAGAGGAACAGCGAAGTTAAGATATGGGGGACTTCAAAGCCGGACAGCAGATTAACTGTCAGTGCTGACTGGAACAAAACACAGATCAAGACCATCAGTAACAGCAGAGGGGAATGGATTGTAACATTAAAAACCGGCGAGGCCGGCGGTCCCTACCTTATTTCAATCTCAGATTCTGAACAGAAGCTAAAATTAAGCAATATACTTTTAGGAGAGGTCTGGCTTTGTTCGGGACAGTCCAATATGGAAATGCCGATGCTGGGTATCGCAAATAGTCCGGTTAATAATTCAAACGAGGCCATTTTCAATGCCGATAACAATAATATCAGATTATTTACGGTCAAGCAGAATGATAAATTGACTCCGCAGGATTCCTGCCAGGGGAGCTGGTCAGCTGCAACCTCAGAATCAGTGAGTAAATTCAGTGCCGTTGCTTACTATTTTTCGCTGCAGTTATATAAAAAGCTTAATGTTCCAATCGGCATAATCTGCTCAAGTTACGGAGGATCGCGAATTGAAGCCTGGATGGACAGTGAGACCCTTGCGAAATTTCCAAAAGATGTACAGCTGAAAGCTCAAAACAGCCAGATCGTTCAGCATAAAGCTTCGGTTCTTTTTAACGGCATGATCCATCCCCTTAAAAATTGCGTGTTCAAAGGGGTACTTTGGTACCAGGGAGAATCCAACAGGGAAGATTATAAGGATTATGCCGATTTGATGGGCGGCATGGTCGAAAACTGGCGAAATACCTTCAATAATGGCAGTTTTCCATTTTATTACGTTCAGATAGCTCCATATTCTTATGAAAACAGCAGTGCTATTTTGAATGGCAGGTTTTGGGAAGAACAGCAGAAGGCAGCAGGCAAAATTCAAAACAGCGGCATGGTTTCCACAATTGATCTTGGTGAAGAAAAAAATCTTCATCCCGCAGAGAAAGAAATCATAGGTAAACGTCTGTCTTACTGGGCTGTTGGCAAAACGTACGATGTGAAAGGCATACACTATAAAAGCGCATCTTTTAAAGAATCATTGGTAAAGGATTCCAGCATGGTTTTGATTTTTGAGAATGAGACTTTAGGATTTACTTCATACGGTCATGATCTTTCTAACTTTGAAATCGCTGGTGAAGATAGAATTTTTTATCCCGCCAAAGCTGTTATAAATACTGCCAGAAGAATAACTGTTTCTGCAAAGGAGGTCAGCAGGCCCGCTGCGGTCCGATACTGCTTTAAAAATTTTCCGCAGGGAAATGGTTTTCTCTATAATGCGGCAGGCCTGCCGGTCATGCCCTTTCGAACAGATATCTGGTAGCTCCTAAGCGTTTCTGGCCTATAAAATTCAGGGAAAATAAAATTCACAAAATAAAAATATAATTAAAAATGAAACTACATAATAAGACAATAGTGGTAACCGGGGCAGGAAATGGAATGGGAAGAGAGCTTGTCCTTCAGCTGCTTGCAAAAGGCGCAAAGGTAGCTGCCCTTGACATCAATGAATCAGCACTGGCTGAAACCGCTAAACTGGCAGGTGAAAGAAGCGGCTCTTTATTTGCATTCGAGGTCGATATCAGCAGCCGTAAAGCAGTTGAAGCCACTGTTTCGGAAGTGATTAATTTTGTCGGGAATGTAGATGCCATCATTAATAATGCAGGAATTATTCAGCCTTTCATAAAGTTAAATGATCTTGATTATGCGGCAGTTGAGAAGGTTTTTAATATAAACTTTTTTGGGACTTTATATGTTACCAAAAGTTTTCTTCCCCATCTTCTTGTGCGTCCGGAAGCCCATATTGTAAATATTTCCAGTATGGGAGGGTTTGTACCCGTTCCAGGACAGACCATTTACGGAGCAACAAAAGCAGCCGTAAAGCTTATGACAGAAGGCCTGACACAAGAACTAAAGGATACCCTTGTAAGGGTTTCGGTTGTTTTTCCAGGTGCAGTCGGAACCAATATTATGCACAATTCGGGAGCTGCATTACCCGGTACAAAAGCTGAACCAGCACAGAAAAATGGCATAAATCTGCCTCCCGGGGAAGCTGCAAGACAAATCATCGCTGGAATTGAGAATAATCAGGAAAGAATTTTTGTGGGTAGGGATTCAAAAATGATGAATTTCATGTACCGCATAAATGCCAGATTTGCTTCAAACTTAATCGGCAAGCAGATGAAAAAAATATTAAAATAATCAGGCAGGGGGATTTCGAAAAAAACAAGGACAATGCTCAAGGCACATAATTCGCAGCTTGTGCCGTAAAACGCAACTGCATTAATAGATTAATATGAACATACTTACGGATTTTAGCTTAGGAGGGTCAAACAGACCAAAGTACCTGCAGATAGCGGACTGTTTTATTGATAATATCTCCCGTGGAAATTTAAAGAATAATCAGCGCATTCCTTCAATTAATGAATTCAGCAAGGCCTACAACTGTTCGAGAGATACCGTTGAAAAGGGCTATAAAGTCCTAAAGGAAAGAAATGCAATAAAAGTTATAAAAGGAAAAGGAACTTATATTGATTCTACAAAATTTGTGGCCAGCCGGAATGTACTGTTTCTTATTAACAAATTAAGCACCTATAAGCTGGAAATGTATAACTCATTCTGCGACAATGTAGACAGCGGTTTTCAGAATGATTTTGAAATCTACAATTGTGATGAAGTTTTATTCAGGAACCTGCTTGACAGGAATTTTAATCTTTACGACTACTACATTATCATGCCGCATTTCAAGATTTATAACGGTGATCCAAATAATTTCAGCAGTGAAACCATTGAAATTATCAAGAGCATACCCGAAGAGAAGCTTGTGATTATGGACAATAATGAATTAAAAATCGACGGAAGCATAATTGAAATTTACCAGGATTTTTCACTGGATGTTTATGAAGCTTTAAGCGAGGGAATTGATAAAATCAGAAAGTACAAGTCAGTAATACTGGTAACTGGAGGACTCAGCGTGTATTCCTATATGGATAAAATTAAAAAAGGTTTTATCGAATTCTGCCAAGATCATAAATTACATTATGAAGTGCTTGAAGAAAATGAGGACACCATTGCAGTTGAGAGAGGAGATTTATTTATTACTGTCAATGATACTGATTTAGTTAAAATAATCGATGCGGCCAACGCAGAAAAATTTGAACTCGGTGCGGATATTGGAGTAATTTCATACAATGAAACCCCTTTAAAAAGATTATTGGGAATTGCTGTAATGTCTACAGATTTTAAAGGCATGGGGGCAACTGCGGCCTCCATGATTTTGAATAATGAAAAAGGCAGGATAAGGAATCCTTTTAAATTTATTGACAGGGTTTCCCTTTAGTTAAGACTTTCCTTTTTATTTTTTTTCACTTGAAAACGGTTTTAAATCCATCAAGGAAGAGAGATTAAGATTATTAAAGCCAATACTGTTTCGGGCAGTGCAATGCTAAAGCTCCGCAAAAAGAACTTAAGCTGCGCTGCTTTTAAATATAAAACAAGCACATATATGGATGTAAAAATTAAATCTGCTGCAAGACGAATTGTTATAGCACTATTTCTATCATTTTTTCCAGGAAATTATCTTGCGGCTGTGCATGCACAGGGGGTAATGAAGCCGACGGTCAGCTGCAATCCTATTAACCTGAACTATAGATTTCAGCTCAGAGATGTTTCAAGACGGGAAGCAGCCGACCCCACAATTGCACTGTTTAAAGGCAGGTATTATTTATTTGCTTCAAAGTCTGGAGGCTACTGGATTTCCGACGATCTTGTAAACTGGTCTTTAAAAGAGACAAAAGATCTGCCGATTGAAAGTTATGCGCCAACGGCCGCAGCTATAGACGATACACTGTATTTTATGGCAATTAACCGGAAAATCTGCAAGTCAACTCAGCCTGAGACTGGTAAATGGGAAGTGGTAAATGAGAAATTTCCCATTTTTGCGGGTGATCCCTGTCTATTTTTAGATGATGACGGAAAATTATATTTATATTATTCAGAGGGACATAATAATCCGCTTTACGGCATCGAACTGGATAAAAAAACATTTATGCCGATAGGTGAGCGTGCCGAGTTTTTCAGACATCAAAAGGCAGATTTTGGCTGGGAACGTCCGGGAGATTATAACACAGGAACAGAAGATCCATGGATAGAAGGCGCCTGGATGACAAAGCATAACGGAAAGTATTATCTTCAATATGCGGCACCCGGCACGGCTTTTAAGAGTTATGCAGACGGGCTGTACACAGGTGATGAGCCGCTGGGCACATTTAAGATTGCGGACAATAATCCTTTTTCATATAAGCCTGAAGGGTTTGCCTGCGGAGCAGGGCATGGTTCCACTTTTCAGGATAAGTGGGGAAATTACTGGCATATATCCACAATTTCTGTTTCCGTGAAACATGATTATGAGAGAAGACTGGGATTATTTCCTGCTTTTTTTGATAAAGACGGAGTATTTTATACCTATACCGGCTTTGGGGATTATCCACATTCGATACCGCAGAAAAAGATAAAGAGTCCTGACGATTATCAGCCTGCTGGAATGCTGCTGTCTTACAAAAAAAAGGTTGAGGTGTCATCATCACTGCCGGATCATCCAAAAGAATACGCAGCCGACGAAGAAATCCGCAGCTACTGGAGCGCTGCATCGGGCAGTAAAGGCGAGTGGATAATAATTGACCTTCAGGATCAATGCAGAGTAAGCGGGGTGCAATTAAATTTTGCGGAGGAAAATGCCGAGATTTTTGGACGTAAAAATTCCATTTATCATCAGTATATTCTTGAGTATTCCAACGATAAAATAAAGTGGGAAATATTAGCAGACAAGATTAAAAATACGGCCGATGTTCCGCATGATTTTATTGAGCTCAGCAATCCTGTCAAGGCACGTTTTCTCCGATTGACAAATGTTCATGTTCCTGATGGAAATTTTGCCCTTTCAGGATTCAGGGCTTTTGGCAAAGGAAGCGGTAAATCTCCCAAGGCGGTATCTGAATTTTCTGCTGCCCGCGATCAGTCAGACGGAAGAAATGTTAAGCTTAAATGGAATAAGATCCCTAACGCCACTGGATATAACATTCGTTACGGAACGGCAAAGGATAAATTATATCTCAATTATCAGGTTTTTGATACGGATTCACTGGTAATCCATAGCCTGAGCAGACTAAAAGACTACTATTTTACCATTGATGCTTTTAATGAAAATGGAATTACCAAAGGAAAACATATTCAATTTTCAGAAAAGATAAATTAATGCTGCTATTGAAAAAAGGTAAGAGCCGCCATCGACGCATAAAAAACTGTTTTTCAGCCTGTTTTTGAAACCGATATGGTCCAATCCATAAATGAGATAAACCAGCTTCAAGGAAAAGGTTATGGCGTGTGTATTAACAGCTTATGGTCATCTTTGAACGGCGGGCATGATGATGACAATTCAGTTGACAATAATAAGCCTGATTAGAACTGGGGCTGGATAATAAAAAAGGGAGCCAATGTCATTCAAACCGGCAGGCTGAAAGAACTACTGATGTACCTTAAAAGCAAAAAGCGCCATCGATAAGTAAGGACTTACAGAAATCAATAATTTTTTTTATCCGCAAGATTCTACCATATAGAAGCTGATGAGCAAGATTATTTTAATTAAATCGGTACAGAATACGTTTTGTTCCGATTTTTTTTAGCCGGCTTCTTCTGAAACGATATGATTTGGACTCTTAAATCTAGGTGCACCGATTCTGCAGCAAGATACAAATGTGTCTACTTCAGTATTTTACTAACCAGAATGTCTTTGTAAATATATTACCAGGTAGAGTTTCAAGTATTGATTTTGTAGGGGTTTTGTTTTTAGAAATTTTGCAGTTCCGAGATTTTGCCATAAAACCTAAAGGAGAAAAAAGCATTTGAAATCCACCTTTGCTTTTGGCGTTGTAAATGTTTCAAGTCATTTTTTCAGTTTGCAGACTCTCCAATTTTTTAACATTTATGCCAGATGCAGATAAGATCTAAATAATTAAATTTGATTTAAGAATGACCCAAAAACATTTACAGATCTTTTGCAATGGAAAAAGAGATACAATTACAGGTGAGAAAAGATTTGAATGCCCATCAGCAGCACACGATCCTTAGACTTAAAGGCAGCCTTATTTCAAAAGGCTATACCGAAATAATACATATTTTGGATCTTGATGACGAGTTTCATATCAATACGTTTGAAACGGACAGAGAAAAACGAATTGAAGTCGAAGAGTATATTGCTGCGTTTATCAATCAGGAAAACCTTCTGGATACTATCGCAATCAAATAAATCCAATTTCCAAATGTATTTACAGTGAAGAGCCCGCCGGCTGTACAGCCGGCGGGCTTCCAAGGATTGCAAAAGCATAAAAAAAGCCGATAATTTATCGGCTTACTGTTTTGGTGGCTTTTTTCCTTTTTTTCATTCGTTCCCTAATCTGGTAAAGGTTCTGACTTATCAGGCGCAGGATGTGCGCATGATGTTTGGAAGGGTTGTGTTTCTCCCCTGAGCATTGGAGCACCTGCATACGGCTTAGTGAGACTTCGATAGTCTCTACAGACTGTCCGCCGATTTTAGCAGACAGGATAAGGGAATCTTTTTTAGCATAATACTCATTGGTAAATATGCAATGCCCCAAGTCATCTCCCTGCTGCATGAAATCCTTAACGTTTTCAATTACGGAAATCGTCAGCTGTTTGTCCTGAAAAAGCAGACCAAAAAATCTCTGTTTATCGCTTCGGTATCTTTTCTGCGCTTTTTCGATTTCAAGGCGCAGCTCATGGATTTTTTTCTTTCTGAGCAGCTCCCTTTTTTTCTTTACCAAATGGTCGTGCGCCTGCTGCAGATTTTCAGGGCAGACAAAAAGCGGATTGGAAAGGTCTTTTTTGAAGTATCGGAGCAGTTCGATATAATCCTCCCAAATTTTAATGTCCGCTATCTTATAGCCATTTTTAATGACGGTCTTTACCGTCTGCCAATTGCGTTTTATTTCCTGATTCGGTCGGCAGAGGTAATGCTGCAAAAGAGCGGTCTGTTTGGCTTTTAGCAGGGTTTCTGCGATAGAATCGTTTAAAAGTGCAGTAAATAGAATCTGCGGTGCGATGCCATAAACAGATGATTTAAATCCGTTTCTTTTTAAAACAGGCAGCACACTGCTCTGCGGATATACCTTATAGGGATTGATGCGGTATTTGGCATTCAGAGCGAAATCCTTTGGCTTGATTTCAAGGCGAGAATAGAATTTCCAAGCATCACAGGTCTGCGCAAAAACATTCACGCTCAAAGAGAGCGTACGCACTTCCCCTTTAGGACTTATCCAATGCTGCATGACCTCATTATGAAAATAGGTCGGGGTCAAGTTCTTTTTCATGTGTTTGTAAGAACAAATGATGCGCACCACCTGAAAGCCTCCGCAGGTCTGCAGCAAAGCGCAGTAGTCCATTTCCCTGAAACGCACCTGATTATAGGGCTGCATTTTCAGTTTTCCCCCGCAGGCAGCACAGGCGGTATATTTTGAACAGGTATTTGGACAGGCGGGTTTCCACACGTGCGTGCATTCCAAGCAATGGAACTTGGAGCGTGAAAGCACGCCCCATTTGAGAAAGATGTTTTTTTCAGCCCATGCGAAAACCTTTGGTTCTATAGGAGCAAGGGAGGCGCTGAGTGCTGTCAGCTGCTTTTCGATGTTGGTCTTAGGTATCATAGGTCAAAGAGTGTAAGTGTGGTCTGCACAGGTTTAACTTCTTTTTTTGCTGCAGGAAAAGGTTCGCTTTTTATAGGCGGCGCGGCAGTTTCGTGCTGCGAGAACAGGTCAGCAGCCGCAGGGGACTGCACTACGGCTTTGCAGGCAACAGGGGCAGGCACACCAATGGTGTCGTCTGTGTAATACTTTATTGCCATGTCATAGATTTCCTGATTGTCAAAGGCACACAAGCCTGTTTTTTTGACCTCGCCGAAAATATAATGGATGCAGCTTTCCAAATTTTTGGAAGATTTGGCAAAGTGGGGCGCAAAGGCGGTATCGCTCTGCGCCCTATCACTGAGGTATTTTTCTATTGCGGTCTTAAAATTTTCAGAAGCTTTCATAAGAGAAGTTTTAAGATTGAAAATTTCTATTCAAAGAGCCTAGAGTAGAGGTCATAACAGTACTCCTCGAAGCAGAGCCAGCAGACAAAAGTGTAGTGCGGTGCGCTAAAGCGGTTCTCAATTGGTTCGCCTATGGCTTCTTCGAGTTCGGTACGGATATTTTCAAGGTCATCGATATGCTTGATGTAAAATTCTTTGCAGTCAGCGTGATAGATAAATTCTGAAATCATGCCGCTCACGCATCCTCCCTGCTGCAAATCAAGGAAAAAGGATTTAAGTTTTTCTCTGCGTTTTCCGCTGTAGGAGGTAATGCTTCTTCGGATAATTTCATTAAAGGCATCGCTTACACGATAGTGGCTGTAATTTGATTTTTCTAAGGCTTTCATAATGTTGTATTTAGGCGTGTATAAAAATGTAATGGCAGCTGCAATTAGAAAGGCAGGTCGTCAGGCTCTTCGTTTTTAATTTCCTTTTTAGCTGCGGGTACAGCTTTTGCGGCTTCGGTCTGAGGGAAAACCAAGATTTTAATATCTGAGGTGTGAAAGGTCAATGTCCCATGCGCCTGAGCATCATTTCCGATATAGACATTGAGTCCAATGCGCCCAAATAACTGCACAAGGGTGCCTTTTTTGAGCCACTGCACGAGTCCCGAGCTGAGCCAGTAGGAACAGTCGATGTAGGTTACAATCTTTTTGACCTCTGTGCTACCTTTGGGTTTATAGCTGTCGTTGACCGCTATGGAGAAGTTTACGACCTCACGGTTTTCTTTTACTTTAAAAACTGAGGCATCTTTTACAATACGTCCTGTGATTTCCATGACAATAAAATTTAAGTGAATATTCTTTTTAGTTTTCTTTTCCCCTGCTTCCCAAATGAAATTTTTCAAAAGAAAAAACGGGAAAAAAGAAAGCAAAGAATCAGTGGACGGTTAGGAGCCGGAGTGCTATAAGTCCCGAAGGGCGGCGCTGCGCCGTTATGCGCATGCAGGTGAGGACGGCCACTACTTTGGCTGCCCTTTTAACCCGTTTTGAATGAAAAATCAATCTGTCTATTACGCCTTTATTTGAGATTCCGGCTAAATATCAGTATCTTAGCTATGGACCTAAAAGCCTGATGTGAACTTTTACGATTCAGCTCTTACCAGTGCTGCCTTTAAAAAAATTTTAAACTATGAATATTGATTACCAAAACCTTGATATTTTTGAGACTGATTACATCTTTAGAATTCAAACTTTTGAAAAGTATCTGGAGAGTCCATTAGCTTCGCAAGAGCATTTTGCGAAATATAAAATAGGACTGATGCCCAATATCTTCTACCAGCATAATGTGCCGGAGCTTATAGATTTATTCCGAGCAGAGTTCCTTGAGATAAAAGCAGGGCTGGAACGATATGAACTGGACAACCATAATGATTTTCCGATGCTCAAGTCGTTTATCAATACCGAGAGGGCATTACGAAAAGTATTAGATGAGAAACAGCTTAGGGACTATACGGCAAAACTGGAATGGTCATTTGATCACCAGAAAACAGATGCAGGGGCGGCCGCAGTCAGCCGTTTCTTTTTAGCAAGCCCGATATTGAAGAGCTATATCTATCAAGTGGAGAAATTATTCGGCAAGGAAATTTTGGACTGATCCTCCTGAATTTGAAAAAGCGGCTCTGCAGCCGTTACACGGCTGGTCTGAATCTCATAATTTATTGGTTTATGGAACTACATTTTGAAGATTTTGCACTCATAATCAAGGCGGGGGATTACAGTATTCCGTATGGTCTTATGGATGAGGCATTGTTTTTGTCGGTCCGTCCCGCTCTAACAGCATTATTAGCAGATAAAAACACAGAGATTCTGTACTTTGGAACGGCTCCCGATAATACAGCGGACGGTCAGGATGAACTTTTGGAGAATGGTCTTTTCTACCGCATTATTGCCTATGAAAAAAACCTGGGGATCGATTTGGAAAGCCGGCCTGAAGAAATTTTAAATGCTTTCCATTACCTGGTGGTTAATTTCCAGCCGAGATGGACTGCCATTTTTGTCGAAGAAGGGCTGACCAAAAAAGAGGTTACCATTGAATTAATGTTCCAAGAAGTGTTTTAGAAGGAGATTTTTCTTATGCTCTTCAAACTCAATGCAGAAGTAATGATTTCTGAACTGATGAATGCAGAACTGATTATTTCTTACTATATACTTTTTTAAACAGCGGGCAGGCAGTGGAAAACTGAACACAAAACCCCTGCACAGCAAAAACAATGATGCTCCATTTTAAATTACTATTTTATGAACCTAGATGAAGGTATAGAAAGATTTGCGGCCGCACAGCAGGATGTATACCAGCAGGCACTGCAGGAAATAAAAAACGGAAAGAAACAAAGCCACTGGATGTGGTACATTTTTCCCCAGATCAGAGGTCTGGGATTTACGGATTACAATGTTTATTATGGAATAAAGGACCTTAATGAAGCCCGCGCCTATCTGAATGATCCAGTGCTTGGTAAACGCCTGATTGAAATTTCAGAAGCAGTGCTCAGCCAGCAGAGAAAAACAGCCTTAGAGATATTCGGCAGGCCTGATGACAGGAAACTCAAGTCCTGCATGACCTTATTTAGCCGGATCGAAAATACGGATCCAGTATTTCAAAAAGTGCTGGATAAATACTATAACGGGGAGTATGATGATAAGACCATATCCCTATTAAACGAGCAGTAAAATAAGCCCTAAAATTTTTGACAGCAAAGAGATTGATTCATCTGCAGTTTTATTGGCAGAGCAGCATTATTTTGAGAATTACACTTTTTACAAAAATAAATTCAATACCCCATGCTGAATGAAATTATGGATAGATAAAAATTCAAGCCATGCTGAAGAGTTAAAAGATCTTATGAGTTTTATCAGAAAAGCAGCTGCAGAGGTTATACTATGACAGTAAAAAAAGATGATGCGCTACAGGTCTACGAAAGTAAGCTTTACTGCGGCCAAGTATTCATCGGTTGCGATGCTGAGCTGGGGCATAAGCTGCTGCATTTTTGCTTTTACAATTTCATCGCGCTGTTTCTGTAAAAGCGCATATCGATCTGCTCTCTGCTCGGGAGTTTCGTCGATTTCTATTTGGTCCGAATTAATGCCAAGGCCCTGCTCGTCTTGACTTTCTGACTGCTGCTTTTTCTTCTCAAGCCATCTTTCATGGTCTGCACTTTCATAGGTATTGTACAGATATTCATATAAAATCATTTCACATCTTTTTAGATGCTCCCATGGCTGAGGATCTTCTTCGACGAATTCATGCGGGTAGGTGTAAATGGTAATTTCCATTCTTGAAAACAGATCGAGTTTATAGTAATCTATAAATTCGTTATCGCTAACTCCCTTGAAATAATCAATTTCCTGCATTGTACTTTTTTTTACTTGAAATAATAAGGTTTTCATTCTGTGGAAACGAAACCCCTTGAACTGGAACTTCACTTAAAAAAGCCCATATTGTACATTTGGATTTAAATTCACTGCGTTGAGATTTCCTTCATATGGAAATGCAAATTCAGACATATCAATGCTTTGATCCAGCCATGCCGTTTCGTCCTGGCGGCGCAGCATGATGGGCATTCTCGAATCATGGATATTCCCGGATTTGATGGATTTGCTGTTGTGCACATACTTCATTATCTGGTTTCCTTCAGTGGTAACCATAGTAAATGTGTTTTTTGTAATGCCCAGTCCAGGATGCAGCCACGAAGAATACAGTCCTGCAAAGGTGAATATTTCATCATCGAAGGATTTTATCTGGTATTTGTCTTTGGCTTTACCCTGTTTGTCGTGCCAATGCCATTCATAATATGCAGAAGCTATGATAAGGCATCGGTTCTGTGTTATGTTTTTATATGAGTTCCTGCTGTCTATAGTTTCAATTCGGGCATTTAGTGTTCTGCGTCTATTGAAATCCTCATCTGCCCATGACGGCATCAGCCCCCAGGTGTGATCCGTGGTGATGATGTTTGGAGCGGTATCCAGAATAATTGGAATGTTTGGATATTTGAAACCTTTAATAAAATCCGACTGCAGAAAAGCATCTTCATTCTCTACCTCTGCGTTAAACCTTCTCTTGACAGCTTCGATAGTAGACATCTGTTGTGTGTAGTAGCACATAAACTTTATTTTTAGTTTAGTAACTTTATTTAACTGTGAGCTCCTTGATGTTTGCGCAAGAGCCTTTCTATCAAATTTAATGATTTATTTTTTAAATAGCCAGGGCACAGAGCCCTAAAAATATAACACGACTATGATTTCATTTTATGTCTGGGCAGGTTTATCTCGTGCTCCTGCGGGTAGGGCTGGCGCTCTGTGCTGCTTACATCCTGTTTAATCTGGTTCTGAGTGGTAAACCTTTTATCGGAATCTCCGTATCTGGGATCGGGAATGAAAGGCATCTTGGCCATCTTCAGAATCGTTATGGTCGGAAAATGATAATCAATCTCAACAGTTCCCAGCAGCAGGTAACATCCTCCTCCCTGAAATGGATACTTAATGAGTGAATCAGGAAAATGGGCTGTGTCAAAATAAGCCCCCTGGTGGTCAATCCATGTCCCAAAATACATATTGCCTTTTTTTGTCGGCACCTGTTTGGTTGAGATCAGATAGGCAAGCATCCTTACCTGCCTTTTGTGATAAAGCAGTAAATCTTTTACCAGTACATCACCGCGGTGTCTGGTCTGCAGCAGGTCAAATACAGTGCAGGATATGGGAAAACTCAACAGTTCAATTTCATCAAAGGCATCTTCAAAAATGGAACGTTCCAGTACAGGCAGTTTAAATTCCTTTGCGGGCTCCTGCAGCAGCATCAGGCTGCGGTTTTCGGGTTTATAATTATTTAAGAGCAGGCTGACCAGAACCAGCAGCTGGTTTTTAGTTTTTCCCGTAAATCGGAACGCGCCTATAAAGATCAGGGTTTTTATGTTTTCAATTCCCATCGGCACCCTGTTTATAAAATCTTCCAATGAAAGAAAGTCCCCGTTTCTGTTGCGTTCGAGTGCAATAAACTGAGAGAGTTTGGAATCTATGTTCAGCAGGTGCATAAAGCCGAGGTATATGTCATTCCCATACAATACCGTTTCATACCCGCTTTTGTTCACGCAGGGATTATGGATAGCAGCGCCAGCCATCCTTGCTTCGTGTATATAAATTTCAGTGCGGTAAAACCCGCCCTGATTGTTTATCACGGCGACCATAAACTCAATGGGATAATGCACTTTAAGATACAGGCTCTGGTAGCTTTCCACGGCATAGGAAGCGGAGTGGGCCTTACAGAAGGAATACCCTGCAAAAGATTCAATCTGGCGGTAAATTTCCTGGCTGAGTGCCAAAGGATGCCCCTTTGTCCCGCAGGATTTAAAAAAATCATCCTTTACTTTCTCAAGGGCAGCTTTGGATCTTCCTTTCCCGGACATGGCACGGCGCAGGATATCACCGTCAGCTGCTGAAAGCCCGCCGTAATGCAGTGCAATCTTGATCACATCTTCCTGATAGACCATAATGCCGTATGTTTCCCCGAGCTGCTGTTCAAATACCGGATGGAAATATTCGAACTTGGAAGGGTTGTTATGCCGGAAAATATATTCCTTCATCATACCGGACTGCGCCACGCCGGGACGGATAATGGAGGAGGCAGCCACAAGGGTCTTATAGTTGTCGCATTTCAAACGGCGCAGCAGACCTCGCATGGCCGGACTTTCAATGTAAAAGCAGCCGATTGTCCTTCCTTCGGCGAGATATTTATTGGCTGAAGCCTCGTTTTTTGAGAGGCGCGTATCGCGGATATTAATGCGCAGCCCCCTGTTTTTTTCAATCAGTTTAACCGTATCATCAATGTGGCCGATGCCTCTCTGGCTCAGGATATCAAACTTTTCAAAGCCAATATCTTCAGCGGTATGCATATCAAAGAGCACAATCGGGAACCCTTTCGGTGGCATTTCCAAAGGAGTATAGTTTGTTAAAGGCTCTTCCGAAATCAAGATGCCGCAGGAATGCATGCTTCTCATGTTTGGATATTTCTCCAGCATCATGCCGTATTCCTGCACCAGTTTGACAATAGAATTAGTCTGGTGAAATTTCATCGGATTTTTTGCCAGCTGGTCCAATTCCTCCTTGGGCAGCCCGAATACTTTTCCCACTTCACGGAAAATGGATCGGTATTTGAATTCCACATTAGTGCCACAGAAAGCCACATTCTCATAACCGTAGCGGTCAAAGATGTATTTCAGTATCACATCACGCTCTTTCCAGGACCAGTCGATGTCAAAATCGGGCGGGCTCTTGCGGTTTTCATTCAGGAACCGCTCGAAATACAGATCCAGTTCCAAAGGGCATATATCGGTAATGCCCAGACAGTAGGCAATAATGCTGTTGGCGCCCGAACCCCTTCCGATGTGGAGGAAACCGCGGCTGTTGCTGTATCGAATGATATCCCAGGTAATGAGAAAATAGCCGCTGAATTCAAGATCATTAATCACTTTTAGCTCTTTCTCCACACGTGCTTTTGCCTGGTCATTATGGCGCCCGTAACGCCATACCAGACCTTCTTCTGCAAGGGTTGTCAGAAGGGCAATGTCCCCTTTTTTATTTTTGGTATAGTATTTTTTGTTTTTTGGACTTTCAAAATCGTACTGAAAATTACAGCGCTCGATAATATGCCGGGTATTGTGGATGATCTCGGGATAATCATTATACAGGGCAGTAAGCTGCGCTTCGGGAATCATGACATCTGATTTACTGCAGCAGTCATCCGGCCCGAGTTTGGAGAGAAGTTCGTTGAGGTCAACCGCGCGCAGAATCCTGTGAAGGTTGTATTCCCTTTTGGTGCGGAAGACCACCGGCTGAAGAATAACCATGTCGGCGCGGCGCTTTCTCCACTGGGATATCACGAGTTTTGACAGCTGGTCGGGACGGATGCCGATGTACTGGTTATGCCCGAGCTCATCTGGCGCATTTTCCAAAGGATAAATGATGAAAACATCCGAGAAAAACGGTGCGGTTTGAGGCAGCGGTTTCTTTTCAAAGTTATGTTCAGTCAGAAAGCGGTTCATCTGGGCAAGACCGACTGCATTTTGTGCAAGCCCGATATAGCGCAGGCGGTGCCTGCAGCGGAATTCTATCCCGACAAGCGGTTTTATGCCTGAAGCTTCACAGCCTTTTATAAAATCATAAATCCCTGTCACGGTATTGATGTCGGTTAATGCCATTGCCGTGACACGGCAATCGGCTGCCTGTCTTATCAGATCATCCAGCGGAATGGTGCCGTAGCGAAGAGAATGATAGGAGTGGCAGTTGAGAAACATGATTTATTTTTTGCGTTTTAAAATTTCGTCTTTATTGTTGGGTTTGAAAGAGGCACCGGCGCATCTCATCACGGCGTCGAAGCCGTAGCGTGTTTTCATCCTGTCCATTGCCTGATAGAGAGACAGCATTTCCTGGGTATCACTGAACAGGTCAATCTGATAGGTTCCCCTGACCAGTCCGCTGAAACGCACACCGATCAGACGCAGTCTCATACGGCGCTGGTATAATTTATCGAACAATTCTGTTACGGTTCTGGTCAGTATATGGTCGGCAGAGGTGTACTGCACCCTGCACTGTTTGGTTTCCGTATCAAAATTGGCATATCGTATCTTCACTGTTACCGTTGAGGTGAGCCACTCTTCCGAGCGCAGCTGATAGGCGAGCTTTTCGACCATTCCAAGAAGCACCCTGTTCAATTTGGGCATATCTATCGTATCTTGGGAAAAGGTATGCTCGGTAGAGATGGATTTTCTTTCCGTATAGGGTTCAACAGGATTGTTGTCAATACCATTTGCTTTTTTCCAAAGTTCAAGCCCGTTTTTGCCTATCATCTGCTGCAGGGCTTCTGCCGGCATTTCAGACAGCGTCTGGATGGTGCGTATTCCAATCCTGGACAAAAGTTCGAAGGTCTTCTGTCCCACCATTGGGATTTTTTGAATCGAAAGCGGATTTAGGAAAGACTGCACCAAATGCTCGGGTATTTCCAGGTTCTGTTTCTGTTTTCCTTCTCCTGTTCCAATTTTGGAAACCGTTTTGTTGATGGAGAGCGCAAAGGTGAGGGGCAGGCCCGTCTCTTTTGTGATGCGCTGTGCCAGTTCATCGGTCCATTTATAGCTGCCGTAGAACTTGTCCATTCCCGAAATATCCAGGTAGAATTCATCAATTGAAGCTTTTTCGACAACCGGCGCTTTTTCCTGAATGATTTCGGTAATATCGTGGGATAGTTTGGAATACAGCTCCATATCGCCTTTCATTATTTTGGCCTGCGGACAGAGCTTCATTGCCATGTGGATCGGCATGGCCGAACGCACTCCGAACCGTCGTGCTTCATAAGAGCATGAAGCCACAACCCCTCTTTCGCCTCCGCCGATAATCAAGGGAATCCCATGCAGTTCAGAATTTGCCAGCCTTTCGCAGGATACGAAAAACGTATTCATATCGATGTGTACAATTGCCCGGTTCATAATCTATATCATTTTATACGGATCAAAATTAGTACAGTACGTAACAAAAAATAAAAATAAAATGTTCCAAATAATAACAAAGTGTAAAAATCCTTATTTTGCAGTGCATGCGAAAAACCGCTTTTTTATGCATAAGATGCTTTATTCAGAATTTACAGCAAGGGTGCTTACCGCAGATCAGAGAAAATCAATTTCTAAAATACTGCGGCCTTTTTGAATTTTACCTATTTAAATGCAGAAATCGTTTCACAATAATCAATTGCGGAGCTCTGTCTGCTTTTTTATTTATGTATATTTCGTATATTTAACAGCTGTTAACCGCTTCAGGGATATAAATCAATGGTTTAACCATCTGAGGATTTCTATTTTTATTTAACCAGTCTTCCGCAGATTTTAAGATTCTTGTCTTTTGCTGCGCAAAAAGTATATGACATGTCCAAACTCCATAATCCACAGAAATTTATTTTTATAGCTGATGATGATGAAGATGACAGAATGCTGTTTTTTGATGCTGTTCAGGATTTAAATCTGCCGGCGGTAATTGAATCTGCTTCGGACGGAGAGGAACTTCTCAATACACTCTGCGGGAAAACGAAGCATCTGCCGGATCTTATTTTTCTTGATATCAATATGCCGATCAAAAATGGATTTGACTGTCTGCAGGAGATCCGCAGCAAGGATGGGGCTTTAAAAGAAGTAAGGATTATTATGCTGTCCACCAGCAGGAGTACAGACAATATTGAGCTAAGCTATAAACTGGGTGCAGATTTTTATGCTGTAAAGCCAAGCACTTTCCAGGGACTGAAAGATCTGCTTCAGAAAGTGTTTGAAATGGACTGGAAAAACGTCGAAAAAAACAGTACTAAATTCCTGCTTGCTTAAGCAGAAAATCCGCATCATATTTTACAGCACTTATAATTTTAATTCTTTGGAAAAAGTAGGTAATGACTGTGAATCAGAACTTTTGCATAGTTGTGATCGTCTCAATTTAGTAATGAGGTATACAGTTTCGAACCTAAAGCCGGTAAGCCTTAATTTTTCTTGGATTTTAGTTTTCTAAAATTGCGAGTGCCACGATTTTGCCACAAAACTTATAGTGTTTTTTAAACTATAATTTTAAGTATAGAATATACAGGTATAAAACTTCATTTGAAGTATCCTGCATAGAAGTAATGAGATTTACAAAGAAACTAATAGATTAGGATTTTATTCATTATATAGAAAGGGATTACAAAACAGGTATTTCTACCTGCTTTCCATTGTTTTCCAAAGTATATTTTAGCTGTTATCATTATTCAAAGTGCGAACAAATAAAATAATGACCTGTTTAAATATATTGTATGCTTAAAAAACAAAACGGATTAAAATAAATACTGAGCATTTAACATAATTGATTACTATTTATAAAATAGGTAAAAGACTAACCTGCCAATAACTATCATGGAGAATACCAAACCAGAAATCTTAACTAAAATTGAAAAAAAATTTAAACTGAATCTTAACAGGGTTATTGAAGGAGATGTTCTCCATCGTCCGTATTCTTACAAGATTGATGAAAATAATAATATTATAGAGCTTAATCTTGACAATTGCAGTCTGACATCTCTTTACTACTTAAGATCGGCTAAAACCCTAAAAAGATTGACTGCGAGAGGAAATAATATCCAGGACATAGAGGGGCTGTTTCAACTTGAAGAATTAGAGTATCTCGATTTAGCCAAAAACAGGATTGAGGATATTTCAATCTTAAAAGAGCTGACTCGACTTGAATATTTAGATATATCCAATAACAGGGTATATGATATAAGTCCTGTTTATGATCACTTAAGTCATGGATTGACACTGAAAGCCGAATTTAATCCAACGATTTACCCATCACAGGAATTTTCTCTAGATAGTAATGAAAAAATTGTTGGTTGGTTTGACAATTTATGGTATTATGCACAGACAATAATTGAAGAAAACCTAAAATCTGGAGAAGAGGTTTTGGATCTTGGGAATTGTGGCATTACCGATTTATCAAGGTTTCCTTTATTATATGAATGCACGCACTTAAAAAGACTTGTACTGAGTAATGAATGGGCTATTTATGAAGACGGATGGGATAGGGAAACCAGTAATAATAAGCGAATGCCAAATAATATTTTCAATGTTCCAGTAGAATTTTTCAAGTTGGTTAATTTGGAAGAGCTTATTATTGGCGGTGACTGGAAGAGCAAGAAGAAATTGTTTTGGAACAGATGGAGAATTAAATTTTTTGATTTTAATAAATTGATAAATCTAAAGTATCTCAATATAAGCAATAACTTAATTTATGGTAAAATCTATCTTTCTAAACTTGAAAAGATAGAAGTATTGCATTTGAATAATAATAGAATAACTTCCATATCGGTAAGTTCCAGCCTGGAAAATATAAAAGAACTCTACCTGAGCAATAATTATATTTCCGACATTTCTTTTCTTAATAAATTTCCGGCAATCACTACGGCAGATCTTCACTCCAATAAAATAAAAACTTTGCTGCCCATAAGAGAGGTTATTAAAAGAGTAGAGATCAATGATTCAAGATGGAGAAAGGATACAATAAACCTAACCCAAAATCCTTTATCAAATCCTCCATTGGAAGTTGTTTCACAACAAAATGAATTTGTACTAGCCTATTTTGAACAATATCAGGCGGAGCTGGATATCAAAATAATGCCTTATAAAAACAGAGATATTAAGTTAGTTTTAGTGGGAAACAGCGATGCAGGAAAATCGACCCTTACAGAATATCTGCTGACCGGAATATGGAACGATACTATCAGCAGCACCCACTGGATGGAAGTAAAACCCTGGCTGGCAAAACATAAAAAGAAAACCTATAATGTCAGGATTTTTGATTTTGGCGGACAGGAATATTATCATGATACCCATTATCTATTCTTTACCAAACAAACCGCTTATTTATTGCTGTGGAACGAAAGTTCAAATAAGTATGGAGATTTGCCTATTAAGCAAAGGCAGAGCGATGGCAGCTTTGAAACAAACAATGTCCAGTGTTTTCCATTAGAGTACTGGCTAAATTCCATCGAATATCATACGAGAAATAGAAATATTTCTCTTGATGAGAAAAGGATCATTGAAATATTGGATAAGCGTGATGAAGCCATTAAAAATATTTTTAATGCTGGAGAAGATTGGGTTAAAATTATAGTTGATCCTACTGATAAAATTGCCAGAGAATTAGATGAAGTTCCCAATATTGTAATTTCCCAGAATAAAGTGGACAATGCAAATGATCTAAGATTTCTGGATGAAAAGCAACTTAAAGAAGACTATGCCAAAATTTTCGGATATGCATCTTTTTCTCTAAAAACCCAGAGAGGTTTTGAAAATTTTAAAAACATCTTATTTGAACTGCTTGACAAAACTCCTTTAATTAACAAAGAATTTTTGGGCACATGGGGATATGTGAAAAATGAAATTGAAAATGGGAATTACCCCAACAAAAAACTGTCGATTAAGGATTTTAAGGATTACTGCAACAGACTAATTAAAACTATTCCTGAAGTAAAGATTGGAGGGAAAAAATTAATAAAACAGGTGCTGTTTAATGTTACGGACGCGGCTAGTTTTGCCCAGTACCTAAATAATATCGGTTTAATACTGTATTTTCCAGAAAATGAGAAACTTAAAGATTATGTGTTTGTAAATCAAAAAGATATTCTTAAAAACATCTATGATATTTTATTGGGGCTAAATAAGCAGAATGGGAAATTCAACAAAGAGTATATTAAAAGCAAACTAGGGAAAAGCCATTTTGATAATGAATGTGAAATGATTACCAGCATTATGACACATTTTAAGATGATTTTTGAGCATCCTTCAGAGGCAGATCATTATATAGCACCTTTATATCTGCCGGGCGAACCTCCTAAGAGCGTAAAAATTTTTCTCAATACATTTCACCAGCCTGTCTGCAAGTTTGTATTCAACAGCTTTATCCATAAACATGTGATTTTAGAATTTTTTCAGAAATACGGGCAGGCAGTACTTAAGGATTCAAATAGCGGTGAATCTTATCTATACTGGAAAACGGGAATAGTTTTAAAAGATGCCGATACCCATGAAATTGTTCTTGTAAAATTCTGCAATGTTGATCAAAATAATGAGATACCCCATATCAGCGTTTACAGACTGGTAAATTCAGCCAGCAGCCATTTCTCTGAAAATGTTATAGATGCATTAGAAGAAATTTGTTTAGATAAAGATGTCACCAAAATGATAACTGTTGATGGCGAGAATTTTATTCCCCTTAACATAATAAATACTGCAGAAGAACAGGAGAATTGGGTTTTTTATTATGATCACAAATATTACGAACTAAAAGAATTTAAAAAATATCTAAAAAAAACTATAAAGATGAAAAAAATATTTATCTCGTATTCAAAAGCTGATGCCTTTTATCTGGAGAAATTGGAAAAACATTTAAGCGTACTGAAAAGAAATGGAACCATAGATACCTGGAATTGCCGTCAATTGCTTGCAGGAGAAAAATGGGATGGGAAAATTAAAAAAGAACTGGAAGAAGCGAACGTAATTATATTCTTGGTAAGCGATGATTTTCTAGCTACAGATTACATTTGGGATGTGGAGATAAAAAGAGCAATTGAACGCGAGACTGCCGATCCGGATGGTGTGAAGGTAGTGCCAATTATAGTGCGAAGCTGCTATTGGGAAGAATCGCCTTTAAGCGTATATAATACTGCACCTAAAAAAGCGCAGGTGATTACACTGGCTGGGGATATTGATCTAGCGTACACGGAGGCTGTAAAGGAAATCAAGAAAATATTGTAAGTGATTATTAATTTTTGAGGCTGTCAGCTGCCTGTATTTCATTTATGAAAGCCAGCAAGATTGCAAATGCAATACATCTTGCTACCTGCAGAAATAAAGCATTTTTTATGTGCCCATTACGGAAAGCCGTAAAACGTTCTGCAATCGGTTTTGTAGTTTTGTTATAAGTCTTAAATGGGGCATTATTGAGCGCTGGAGCATTTTATATCATTAAAGAAAGAAATAAGCTTCTTATGCCTTTGCAGGGAAGAAAGCAAAGAAATAAATTACTAAAATTATTGATTGCTCTGCAGCATCCTTTCGAGTATGATCTGAAGGGCTTAAAACTAGAGAAGTTATGATGCTGATGAAATAAATTAAAAACAGCTGGAGTTTAGGGCAATTAAAATATCAATTGACTGAATGCTGCCGGCAGATTTTGCTTCATATTTTGTTTGAATGAGGCAGAATAAACTTTATAGATATGAGTAAAAACAGAATAAATATCAGGCCCCATGTTTCCATGCTGTCTGTTCTAAAGTTTGTTGAATACGAAACATGGTTTGCTTTGGCGGAGTTTGTGGACAATTCAATTGCAAGTTATCTTAAGAATGAAAAAGAACTTAAGTTGTTGCATGGAAATGATTTTCAATTAGAAGTTGCGATAGAAATTAATGATCATGAAAACAAAATTACTATCCGAGATAATGCAGGGGGTATAGAAAAATCCAACTATGAGCGAGCTTTCAGAGCTGCAGAAATTCCAGCCGATACCACAGGACTTTCTGAATTTGGAATGGGAATGAAGTCGGCCTCATGTTGGTTTTCTGATTTTTGGACAGTCCGTACAAAAGCGCTGAACGAGACTGAAGAAAAGACAGTGAAGTTTGATATGAATAAAATCTTCGAAGATAAGTTGGAAGAGTTAGAATTTGTAGCAAAACTAGCAGATAAAAACTATCATTACACTATTATTGAACTTGAAAATGTAAACAAAATGCCAAGGCATAAAGGTCTTGCAAAGGTAAAATCACATCTTGCCAGCATATACCGGGATTTTATTCGTAGAGGTATTTTAAAACTGGTGGTCAACAACAGCGAACTCCAGTTTTCTGAGCCCAAAATTCTAACAGCTCCAAAATTTGATGATGCAGGTGGTGAGAAGATTGAATGGAGAAAGGAAATTAGTTTTGTTCTGGATGATGGCTTGTCTGTTAAAGGTTTTGTTGCAATCAGGGAAACCGGTTCAACAGCGGAAGCGGGTTTTGCATTATTTAGGAGGGGCAGGGTGATTGAAGGAAGTTTTGACAATGGTTTCAGACCCGAGTTTATATTCGGTGCATCGAATAGCTACAGATATCAAAGAGTTTTCGGCGAACTTCATCTTGAAGGTTTTGGTGTCTCATTTACAAAAAAAGGCATTCAATGGGACGAAAATCTGGATGTGTTTTTAAAATGTCTGAAAGATGAATTAAACCATGAAAGTTTTCCTCTTCTGGTTCAGGCAGAAAAGTTCAGGGCAAGAGCCAATGATGCGGATTATAAAAAGTCGGGTGTTAAAGCGCTCAGTGGCACTGTTTCTGATTTTGACAAAAAGGCACCGCAGGCTATTAAGGAAACTTTTGAGAATAGCAGTGCTGAAGGAGAAGATAGCACTAATGAAGAACTGGTTAAAACCGACAAAAGAATTTACAAATCATTCAAGGTGCATTTCAATAAAATAAACTGGCTTATTGCAATAGAACTTTCCTATGATACATCTTTAACTGATCTGATTGAAGTGGGGCCGCATCTTGTAAAGGATCCAGTTTCAGAGCCTGATATAAAACAGATAGGCATTCGATTGTCGTTAGTTCATCCTTTTATGGTTGAGTATGCAGGAACAGAGAATGGAAAGATTGAACCGATTTTAAAAATGACAGCGGCAATGGGTTTGGCAGAAATAATTGCAAGAGAAAGCGGTGCAAAGACGCAGGGAGAAATCCGAAGAAATTTCAATCAGCTAATAACAAAAATATCTACTAATTAATTATGACAGAAACAGCAGCAATGGAAGGTAGCGGAAATCCCAATAATGCAAAATGGCAACCTAAGCAGGGAGGTGAAATTGAAGGATTATTGAAGTATAAGGGATTTGCGGATAACGAAGGTAAAATTGACTCGACAGGACAACGCGTAATTGAAGAAACTTTCAAGATCCTCGGGATGTGCGGAGACCCTAACGAAGAGCAGAATGTTGAAACAGGGCTAGTTATAGGTTATGTGCAAAGCGGAAAAACGCTCTCTTTTACCTCTGTTGCTGCTCTTGCAAACGATAATCAATATCAAATCGTAATTATAATTGCGGGAACATCTGTGCCTCTTTCGGAGCAGTCATATGAAAGAATGAAAAAGGACCTTCGTATAGATACAAGATTTGACCGTAAGTGGACAATCATAAAAAATGTTGGAACCCAAGAAGACAGAAATACAATAGAAATGAAATTGGAACAATGGGCGGATCACACTTATCCAAAAGAAAATTGCTCCACATTATTGATAACAGTCATGAAAAACGGCAGCCGATTAAGAAACTTGACCGATCAGTTGCGTGATTTAAATCTTGATAGTGTTCCAACTCTTATCATAGATGATGAAAGCGATCAAGCAAGTTTGAATACAAGGGCTAGAGTAAATGCAAATACAGGAGAGGAAGTGAATGAAGGAGAAGCTTCAACAATCTATAGAAGAATTAATGAACTAAGAGCTGTATTTCCTCATCATACATTTTTACAGTATACTGCTACACCTCAAGCTAACCTATTTATTAATATTTTGGACAGACTCTCGCCGAACTTTATAAAACTTCTCACACCAGGAAGCGGTTATACCGGCGGTAATGTTTTTTTTGTTCAAAACCCTAATTTGATTAGAAGAATACCTGATGTTGAAATCCCATCAAATCACAATCC
Organism: Flavobacterium luteolum; assembly: GCF_027111275.1. Taxonomy (NCBI): domain Bacteria; kingdom Pseudomonadati; phylum Bacteroidota; class Flavobacteriia; order Flavobacteriales; family Flavobacteriaceae; genus Flavobacterium; species Flavobacterium luteolum. The sequence goes on from NZ_CP114286.1 coordinate 3,553,458, forward strand.
TGTGCACGAACCCCCTGAGAGTTTACTTTTTGCATTAAAAATTTTCTTCTTAGGAGTTGTAACTGGTGAAATTAAAAGGGATCAGCGTAATCGCTCTATGATGGTTCACCCATCGAGATTAACCAATTCACAAAATATATATTATACTTGGATCAGAAATATTTGTGAGAGCTGGAAAACTTTATTGCAAAGCAGTTCTCGTGCCGATGAAGATGAAAAAAAAGAATTATTAAAAGAGTTTAGAGTAGCGTATGATGATTTGAAGCAGACAGTTGATAATCTGCCTACATTTGAAGAATTGACTAACACCAGGCTTCTGCATTGTATAAAAAATACAAGAATAATGGAGATAAATGCAAGTCGAGGAAAGACACCTGAAATTCGCTGGAGTGATTTCTATTCTCATATTTTGATTGGCGGACAAGCAATGGACAGAGGATTTACGGTTGAAGGACTTACCATTTCTTATATGCCAAGACCATTAGCGACAGGACAAGTAGATACGACTTTACAAAGAGCCAGATTTTTTGGTTATAAAGGTTCTTATCTTGGTTTCTGCAGAGTTTGGTTAGATAACCCAAACATTGAAGCTTTTAGGGCTATAATAGAACATGAAGAAGATGTGAGGCAGCGTTTAGAAGAATTTGATGTAAATAACAAACATCTAAATGAATGGGAGAGGGAAACTGTTTTAGATCAAATGCTCAGACTAACAAGACCTAATATTTTGTATAACGACATTGATAGGGATTATTTTGGACAAGAATGGTTTACAGTTGGAGCACCTCATGACACAGAAAATTTAATACTCTATAATAAAAATGTTGTCTCAGAATTTACAAGTAAATACATTGATAGTTTTGTAACTAATGATGGGCATGTGGAAAGGACTGATCTACAGCGACATCTGGAGGCAGAATTACCGCTGGAGGAAAGCCTTCAGTTGCTGCTGAATAGATTAAAATTTACTAGAGAAACTGACAGTCAGACTTATTCGAGTTTGCGAGGTTTATTAAGTTCTTATCTCCAAGAAAATAAAGATGAAACCTGTATGTTATATGTTATAAGTTCGAGGATTGAAAATGACACAATTATTCAAGCCACAAGACAGCGTAGATTAAACCAAAATGATAATATCCAACAGCTTTTTCAAGGGGAACAGCCAACATCAAACGGTAGACTTAGAAAAGGTGAAGTATATATAGGAGATAGAAATATCAGAAGCCATGATAAGGTGACAATTCAAATACACAGATTAAAATTACTCGATAGAAACGGTAATGAAATTTTAAATGAAGACGGCAATGAAGTTTATAACGACTTGATAAGTCTTGCAATCTGGATACCAGAAAGAATTGGTAGAGACATAATCAGGCAGCCTGACAATATCTGAGTTTACTAGATAACTCTTTAGAATTGAATATTTAGGGATGTATCAATACAGACACGCTAAATATAAGAAAAAAATAGAATTAGGATCTTATATTTACGTAAGAAATTTTACAGAAATGCCCTTTAGTACAGAAAATAATGAGGTAAATGAATAAAAAAGTTGTTCAATTAATAGAAAATCTAGTTGAAACTGAAACCTCAAAAATTAAAGAAACTTTTTCTGGTCCAAGTTATTATGCAGTACAGCATATTCTAAGGAGAATAGACTTTGTAATGCTTTTTTATAACAACGATCCAAGAAAAACAAAAGAGGAAGTCGAGGAACTTAGAGAATTTTATAGTTACGGATGGGTAAAAGCCTTAAAACCATTTTATCATGACTTGAATATAGATATTCTTGAGTCTTTTCCAGAAATGTATAAGGAGGCAATTAACTGGGCAGACGGTATTATGCAGTTTAGTGGGCAGATTGCATTTTTAATCCAATTACTTGACTACTATAGATCAGGTTTAATAAACCTAGAAATTAAAAATAAAAGAGAAATTTCATTTAGGTATATTGTTGAAAACCCTGGTGTAGAGTACTTCGACAGAAAAAGTAGAGACTTTTACAGAGATGTAATTGTTGAGAGAATGCTGGAGCAGAAAAAACAAGATGACAGTTTAAATGAGAATGTAATAAAGATTAAACTTAGAGAGATTATTCGTAATCCAAAGGGTAAATACATAAGTTATGATGCTACTCCAGAAATTGATGAATATTATAAAATTAAAGGACAAATTTTTGTGCTTAAACTTCAAGGATATGATGACTTTGGCGAGCAGGATTTATTTGGAGGAATTCCATACTGGAAGTATTTAGACGTTGTCATAACAATTGTCGGTGCTGCAATAATGCATACCGAAGCTTGTTTAGAATTAAGTAAAATGAATCCTAGTGTAGATTTGCATAATCTGCTAACGTATACTTATTATAAAGATAAAACCTTAAATGTTTATAAGAATTATTTTGGTGCTTCTCAAGACGAAATTGAGCAGATTTTCTCGTGTATCACTCTTAATAAACAAAATTACAATTATTACTTAGAATATCCTGGCGCTGCACTTCCTATGTATGTGGAGGCTTCAGATAATATGCTGGTGAGACTCATTTCTGGCTGCCTGGGAAATCCATTTGAATTATTAAATAGAGAACTAAAAAGAAAATTTGAAAAGGATTATTTCAAAGCAGTAAACAATAGAGAAGAAAGATTTAGAAATGAACTTTTCAATTTGTTTCCCTCTCAGAATTTAATAAAATTACAAAAAGGAGTCAATATAACTGTGAATGGTCGCAAGACAGATATTGATGCAGTTCTTTTTGATACAGATACTATGACAATTGGTTTGTTTCAATTGAAGTGGCAGGATCCATTTAAAAAATCAATGAGAGAAAGATTTAGCCGAATTTCAAATTTATTTGATAAGGCAGTTGAATGGGTAGATAAAGTTGAAAATTGGCTGACAAATACAGATATAAAAAACATTCTTGAAATTCTGGAGATTAAAAAATACTACAAAGGTGAAATTTCAATAAATGAAGCATACATATTTGTCTTATCTCGAAATAATATAAATTTTACGAATATAGATAAAATGGATGATAGAGTTGCGTGGGGTACCTGGTATCAAATGATTGAGTCACAAAATATAGTAAGGACTTCATCTGAAAACATAATTAAAGATGCCTTCATAAAGCTAAAAACTTTGTCACCTAAGCATAGATTGAAAAATGAAAAATTGCCGGAATTACCAAACTTTGAGATGCAATTCGGTGGATATAGAATACATCATGACAAAGAAAATAAAAATGACTAATAATATTTTTTGTTTCAATTGAAATTCTAAATTGAATTGTATTTGCTAAAAATGCTAGATTGGATTCATTCATTTTTTTATTAAAGAAAGATACCGATGTAAAATAATATAGAATTTTAAAACGATAGTCATTTCTATATTAAAAGGCTATACTTAAAGTAAAATTTAGATTATATTTGCTAAAAATATTAATATGGCTGATAGAAAATCAGGGGTTTTTCAGATAAAGACCGAAAATCTAATTTTAGATCAATTTAATCCAAGACTGTACGGAGAAACTGCGACAGAATCTCAGGATCAGATTATGACTAAAATTTACCAAAAGGAATCTATAGATGAACTAGCTAGTTCATTGGCTGTAAATGGCTATTTCCAGGAAGAGCCAATAATTGTAGTTCCAGAAAATCAAAATGATTTCGATACGATTGATCAAACAAATATAGATAATTTTAAATATATTGTAATTGAAGGGAATAGACGTACTACGTCTGTTAAACTTTTACTTAATACAGCTAATACTATTGTTGATACTGATTTTCCAAAAATTCGTGATGGAATAGACCTTAAGCAGATTCCTGCAATTATTTATAAAAATAGAGATGATGTTGATACATATCTTAGTGTAAGACATATTGCAGGGAATAGAAAGTGGGATGCTTTTGCAAAAGCCAAATACATCTTTGAAAAGGTTAATAAAATAAATGTAGTAACACAGGACGTTTCTAAAGCGATTGAGATTCTTTCAACTCAAATTGGTGACAAAAATAATGTTGTCAAAAAATATTATATTTATTTCAAAGTCTTTCAGCAGATTGAAGATGATGTTTTGACTTATTCCAGCAGACATATTAAAGATCGTTTTTCATTATTAGAAGTATCTCTAGCATCGGGAAATACTACTATTGCAAATTATATTGGATTACCTCCATTTAGAAAGATTAATTTAGAAGATGATCTTATTAAGCAGGATAAAGTTGATGAATTAAAGAACGTTACAGAATGGATTTTCGGAACGGACGATCAAGGTAACAATAGCCTTATAAGTGATTCAAGACTTATTAGTTCAGTTTTAAAGCCAATTTTAGCAAACAAAGAAGCAATAGATCATTTAGTAACATATAAAGACTTAGATGGAGCATATCAGCTAACAGGAGGCGAAGAACAGCTTGTTATTGGAAATATTAACAAATCAAGAAAATTACTATATAATATTTTAGGTAAAGTACCCAAGTATAAGCAGAATAAAGAATTCCTTGGTGCTTTTGAAGAATTATTAGGCAGTATTGATTCAATTAAAAAATTAATGGAATGAGTTTGACTTTTCCTTCACTCGTTTCTTCTGATAATAAAGTAAACTCCTATTGCAATTTCATTGAATACAGTGCATTTTGTGATGGGGATATTTTATTTGATGAATTCGACACTGATGATAACGGATTGCAATTAGCTGATATAATAGGTGAACTAACTAGAAGACTTGATTTGTATGGAGACATTTTTGTACCATATGAAATCAAGAAAGATAGTATTGAGAGTTTGCTACCAGACAAAGAAAATTATCTGCATTATTTTTATTGTTTGTATTACGCATTACAAGGAGGCAGTTTTCCAGTTTATATAACTAATATTTTTGAACAAATTACAGATAATAGCCTTAAAAATTATTTTGGCACAACTAATAGCGAAATAACATCAATAGGTCAAAATACAGGTAATTTAAGAGGATCAATAGATTCTATTAGAATTGCTTTAAAGGAAGTAAAAGGTAATTATGATGTGATTGCACCCCAAGCAAAAGATGGGGGTATTGATATAGTTACTTATAAACCTCTCGATGATAGAGGTAATCAGATTGTATGTTTAACTGATGCCACTATTGGTAAAAACTGGAAAACTTCAAAATCGGTAATTACTAAATTAAATTATTGGACTGATTACATTCTTTTTAAAGTTTGTCCAATTACTTGTCTGTCTATAGTTCACATTGTCGATGAAGCTGAATTTTATCAAGCATCAAGAAACAATGGCTTAATTTTCGATAGAACCCGTATAATGAAATATTATACATCTGATAACACTCTTAAAACTAGCTTAACAGCTTGGCATGCAACATTATGAGATTCATTGATTTATTTGCGGGTATTGGCGGATTTCATCAGGCTCTTTCTAATTTAGGGCACGAATGCGTGTTTGCAAGTGAAAAAAAAGAGCATCTTGCAAAACTTTATGAGCTAAATTATAACATTGTCCCTAATAGAAACATACGGGATGTTAATCCTTCAGAAATTCCAGACCACGATATTTTGTGTGCCGGATTCCCATGCCAGCCATTTTCTAAAGCTGGGAATATGCAGGGACTACAAGACGAAAATAATGGTAGTTTTTTCGATATCATTATCGAAATATTGCAAGAGAAAAATCCAACATATTTTATCTTAGAAAACGTAAGGAATATTGAATCACATGATGATTTTAAAACTTGGGATTATATTTCAGAAAGTCTGATCGGACTAGGATATAATATTAGTAAAAATGTGATGTCACCACACCAATACAATATTCCCCAGCATAGGGAAAGGTTGTTTATCATAGGTTCACGTCTGCCAATTGATAATTTTGAATGGCCTCCTAAAGTGGAGCTAACTAATACTGTTCGAAATTTTCTCCATTCAGAAAATGCAAAATTAGTGGAGGAAGACCGAATGGATGTTATCGATATCTGGCAGGATTTTATCAATATACTGCCGACAGATAAAAGTTTACCAGGCTTTCCAATTTGGTCCATGGAATTTGGAGCGACTTATCCAACTGAAGTGCCAATAAGTGAATTATCTAATGAAGAATTAGAAAAATATAAAGGAAGTTACGGTGTTCCATTAAAGGGACTTTCTTATGAAGAAAAAATAAAAAACTTGCCAGGATATGCTGTAAAGAACAAAGGAAGACTTGTATATCCTGACTGGAAAATCCGATGGATAAATAATAATAGAGAACTTTTTATTAAAAACAAAAGGGAGCTAGTACCTATTGTTAAAAAACTAAAGAAGCTTACCAATAAGAGCTGGCAAAAATTTGAATGGAACTGTGGTGATGTAGATAGAAATATCAGAGAACATATAATTCAGTTCCGGGCTTCTGGAGTGAGAATTAAAAAGGCTGATTTTTTCCCATCTCTGGTAACTGTAAGTACACAGATACCAATAATAGGATGGGAGAATAGATATCTGACGCCTGAGGAAGGAGCAAGGATACAATCATTTGAGAATATTACTTTTCCTGAAAATATTACAACCTGTTTTGGTGCGCTTGGGAATGCAGTAAATGTTAAACTGGTAAATTTAATCGCTGCAAATCTGCTGCCACCAGTTGAAGAAAATCAAGTTGAAATTTATTTAAATCAGCATATTGAACTTAGAAATGCTTTGTAATTATAAATGTTTCAGGGAGGTGCTTGAAAAATAGTATAATAGCGTACAGGACGAAAAAACACTGCAGTTAATAAAAGAATCAGGTTGCTAAAAAATATTTTTCTTTAACCTGCTTCAAGAAAGCAATTAAAGCAGCGAGTGACTATTTTTTCTTTTTGATAATTAAATGTGACAGAGCAGGGTCATGGATAAGACGTTCCATTTCTGAATTAACAATTTCGGATATATCTTCTTTTATCTGAAGATAATTGCGTTCAATCATTGTGTTGTTTATAATACGTACAGGGCTGATTCCCTGATATGAGTTTTCTTCTTTTTTAAGCTGCCCGTGATTATTGATTATTTCCGAATGAAATGTTTTGAGTTCTATTTTACAGTCGGGATTATCGGCAGTTATGCCTACAAATTCACCTGAACTTAAACAGGAAATTTTAGAAGCAGGCACTGCAGCTTCCAACTGTTTTGATCTGCTGATTGATGTATCCGAGCTGTTTATGGAAATACTCTCGCGGTCTTGCATTATTTTTCCAAAACGTTCGGAGAGCTGTTTAGCCGTATCTCCGCTTACCTGTCCTGAGACAATATTTCCAACTATGTTAACAATTACATCCGCCTGTTCGCGGCCGTAATCCTTGCGCAGCTGGCTGAAGTCCTGAATCCCCAAACAGGTGCTTACTTTATTGCTTCGGGCTGTAGCTATAAGACTGTCCATATTATTGAGGTATATTGTCGGGAATTCATCAAATATGAGACTGCTTTTAATTCTGTCTTTCTGGTTTATCTGCTTGATCAGCCTGCTGACATAAAGCGAGAGAACGGCGCCATAGGTCTGAATTTTAAGCGGGTTGTTTCCCATGCAGACAATCTTTGGATCTTCAGGATTATTGATATCAAGTGTGAAGTCATTTCCAGAGAGCACATAGTAAAGCTGTGCGCTGGAAAGCCTTGCCATTGATATCTTAGCTGAGGCTATCTGACCCTCCAGCTGCTCCATAACATTCTGAAGATAGGCACTGACAAATGGATCTATCAGAATCTCTATTTCTTTTTGAGTTCTCAGCAATGTGAAAAGACTGTTGTATTCAACCTGCATCAACTCAATTACATGAGGCAGGGTGCAGAACTCCCCGTTATTGTATTTACGCAGATACCATATTACAGCAGTAAGAAAATTGATAGGAGATTCAACGAAAAAGTCTCCCTGCTTTTTTATCCATTCACGGTTTAATCCCAGAAGAATAGTGCGTGCTGATTCAGCTGCATCTGTTATGTCCTCCATTGATTTTGGGTCAAGGGGATTGCATCTGTGCGTACGGCTCAGGTCATCAAAGTTAATGACATAGAATTTCGGTTCAACTTTGTATAAATGTTTGTTCTCAAGCCAAGTATTATAGGCTATTATGCTGAGGTCATCAAACTTAAAGTCATATACAAACATTGAGAAACCTTTGCGTATGTGCTGGGTTATGATATGACGGATCACGAAATAGGATTTTCCGGAGCCCGGGGTTCCTACAACTAAGATTCCCCGAAAAGGATTTATGACATTGATCCAGCTTTTTCGTACTTTGTTTTTTAAATTATATTGTGCCGGCAGGTTAATGGAATATTCATTTTCAAGAAGCCTTTCTTCCTGCGGGAATGTTTCATTTTCCCTGTTGAAAATGTCCTTACGGCTGAGATTTCTTCTTATGATTCTAGAAAGCAGTGTTCCTCCTGACAGCAGGAGAAGATATCCAGCAGAAGTGCACAGCATATAGAGAAGCAGTTTATTTTCCGCAGTGGAATGCATGATCAGAAAAAAGTAACTCAAAAAATAAGCCATAAGCCCTAAAGCAATATAGCAAAAAGCAGTTTTGAAGCCCAGCTTTTCATTTTTTCTGCCCTTTGCCCCAAGAAGGGAAATGCATAAAAATCCCAAAGAAAACAGTTTGGATAAATGAAAATAATCAAAAAGTCCCGTACGAAAAATATTGGCTAATATTTTATCTGCAAAACTGCCTGCAAGTCCCCATATTTTAAACGCATTATATCCGTAATAATAGAAATGAAGACCTAACAATATAATGCTGATAAGCCTTGTCATATCCAAAATTTTTCTAAGCGCCTGTTCATTTTCACCTGTCTGCATAGTCTTAGTTTTTTAGTTAATAATCGGACTGTCCTTTTCCTTTTTTTCGTTTCTTTTTTCTTTTTAGCTGAGAGGGAATAAAATCAGCTGAAAACTCGGGCTGGAGCACCGAGTCAATTATCTTCTGGAACTCGCCAGCAGAAATAAATGAAGACTGAGATTGTTTATTTTTTAATGTATTATCCTCAAGAATTTTAACGGCGGTTCTACCAGTGTTAAAACCTTTGAGACCGCATTGTTCTTCTATGCCAGAAGCTGAGTAAGTTTTTCCTAGAGAGCTTCCGTTAAAAACACATTTTGTTTTATGGTCTATATAGGTTAAGCCATAAAGGATCCCCTGTTTATTTCTTCGTTCAGCAGTTTTGATTCCATCTCGCATCAGAATTCTGTCAAGATCCGAAACTGACTTAATACTGTTCTGCATAAAGGCGAGATCAACCGCATTTTTTACTCTTTTTAAATGCGGATTCCGGCCTGTATTATTTAGAGCAAATTTTAATTCCAGATAGGCAAGGGTAGGTTTCATATAAAAGCTGCTGGCTTTTAAGGGAACACCCACAGGCTGTTTTTTATCGTTCAGAATCTGGTAAGCCAGACCTTTATGGAGAAACATTTTTGAATCTTTACTGCCCTGCACAGCGGTAACGTTATAAAGATTCAGCACTGCATTTAATTCTCCTACAGTGGTATATTTATAATTGGGAATCACTGCGTTTAATACAGCAGCAATTGCTTTTTTAGCTTCAGCTGTTCCATATTCGACCACACTGTTTCTGGCAGGTTTTATATTGAGGATCTTTTCCTTTTGGCCTTGCTGTGCAGGAACCAGATTGAATGCCTTTTCAATTTCTTTACGGGCTGTTTCAGATTGGTTCTTGCCTATGTTCTGCATATCAATTCTCTTTCCGTCGGACTTCACTTTTACAGACACTATATGGATGTGCGGATGTCCTGCATCATGATGCTTATATACCAAGTAAGGCTGGGATCCGAATCCGATTTTTTCCATATACGATTTCGCAATTTCCATCAGCTTTTCCTTTGAAATATTGCTTTCAGAGGAATCGAAATTGAGTGAGATGTGGACACTTCCGCGCTTGACATTTGTATTTAATTCGAGTTGTTTTAACAGCAGTTTTAGTCTGAAATCTTTCGAAATATCAGAAGCATTTATAGGATAATTTCCTTCTCCTATGAGTTCTGCTTTTCCTGCTTCCATTTTATTTTCATTATAATTGAAAATGCTTCTGACTGATGACCCCGTGTTTATGATTGCAACCATTTTTCAGCAATATTTTTAATAGTCAATTTTATTTCTTCAATAGAATCGAACAGTTTTTTTTTATCTGTTTCAAAACTCAGAATCCACATTTTGAAATCAGAAATCTGTGAAAGCGAGTGCAGTTTTTTCACTGTCTGATTAAAATTGTTTCCAATGGGATTCAGCACTGTTCTGAGCCTTGTTAATTCGGATATTAAATCATCAAGAGATTCGTTTCTGTATTTTAAAACAACAGGTTTTTGGAGCAGATTTTTTCGGGCAAAATCACTCAGTTTTGGGCAGAGCGACTCTGCAAAATATTTCTGAAGGATTTTATATTCCTGCTCACTTAGCCTTAAATGAAGCCATCTGTTTCTGTTTTTTTTCTCGTCTTTCATCATTTTTCCTTTTCATTCGACATTATAAATCTTCCAGTTTTCACTGCCAACGAGTTCCGAGTAGAGAGGCAGCAAGATATCGGTTGTGATACAACCGGACATCTTGCAGATTGCAGGAACGTGGCAATCTTTATGAGTCTGAATAAAAAACTCAGACTGCATTCAAATACTCAAACGAATGTATAAAGGAAAAACCAATGCATCCCATCATAGGTAAATTTTGCTTATGATGCTTAAAGCTGTCATAGCTACCTTTAGACTTTGATTTATTAATTTAAAAATGCTGAAATTATGAGTGCAAAGAATTATGCAGCCAAGGTGTTTGATACTGTATTGAGCATCCCTGGAATGAGTGAGCCGGTGAAGATTGATCTGAAAATTTCACGCAAAAATGTACTGCTTTTATCCCACTTTATTGAGAGAGGATTGCTGCTGGAAAAAGATGAAGGAAGTATAATGGGAAGCATAGCAGAGGAGGAACTGGCAGAGCTTAAAAATGTCTCGCAGGAATGTCTTCAGAAGGCTGGACTTGTGGAACTCAATCAAAAGCTTTCGTCTTTTATGGAAGATGTAAATCATAAGTAAAGAGAAGACTTAGAAAGTGTAAATGCTTTATAGATTTTTAATCTGTAAAGCATTTTTATTGCAAATTTCGAGTAGGAAAATTGGCGTGTTTTTGATGTTTTTTGGCGTGTTTTTGATGTGTTTTCTTTCAATTGTCTGATTTATATTTGTCCTATGTTTTTTAATAAATGAACTACAAAGTTAAAAACTATCCTATGCAGTTAAATGTCAGACATAAAAAAAGAATTAGCGAAGTAATTAGTCTTATTTTTATTTTACTGTTCGTTTATGCGGCAGTAAGTAAACTTCTTGATTTTGAAAATTTTCAGGCCCAATTGGGACAGTCCCCAATTCTCAGCCCTTTTGCCGGATGGATAGTTTGGCTTATTCCTGTTTTGGAAGTTGCCGCTTCAATATTGCTTTTTTTGCCAAAGTATAGAACATTAGGTCTGATATCCGCTTTGAGTCTGATGGTTATGTTTTCTGTATATATTTTCATTATACTTCATTTCGGTTCTTTTGTGCCTTGTTCCTGTGGTGGTATTCTGGAGAAAATGAATTGGAGGCAGCACTTTATCTTCAATCTGTTTTTTGTTTTACTTGCTGCAGCCGCCTTTGCCATGAACTATTCACTCGGCAGCTCTAATCGGAAAAAGAGCAAGAGCAAAACTTTCTTTATAGCTGCTGCGGCAACAGCTTTAAGCTCTATTGCAGTAATTGTTTTATTTACATATTCAGAAAATGAGATGCAGTACGAGAATCCATTTATAAGACGATATCCCAAACATCCTGTTTCACTCGAAAAAAGTCTGGATCTGGTTTACAACTCATTTTATTTTGCAGGATATACCAATAATAGAATTTATCTTGGCAATTACACCAATCCTCTTCATATTATTTCTTTGGATACCATTCTGGAGGATAGAAGAGATGAAAAGATTAAATTTTCACGCAGGAACATTCCTTTTAGAATGATCAGAATAATGGTTCAGGGATCTGATTTTTATTTGGCCGACGGATCAGTGCCGTGCATTTTTAAAGGTAAAGTTTCTGATTGGCAAATTAGAGATGAATTGGAAGGAATCCGCAAGTTCAATCTGGCTGTACCGATAACTGAGAACCTAATTGCTGTTAGGTCGACAAGAGGAAGTGAGGCTTACCATATTTTGGGTGTTGTCCGTTTTGGTGATTCCATCCGAACAGTTTACAACAGAGAGCTTTTAAAAAAACAGCCAGACGGTATTTTTGGAACTGACGGCATATTGATGGGCAGCGAGAAAAATAAGCAGATTGTTTATCTTCACTATTATAAAAACCAATTTTTAACAGCAGATAAAAACGCTGAAAAAATAGGTGAGGGGAAAACGATAGACACGATTACGAAGGCCCAGATAAAAGTAGCCCATCTTAAGGGAGGCCGCGAACAAAAAATGTCCAGCACCCCTTTGGTTGTAAATGATCTAGCGGCAGTGTGCGGTGATGTTCTTTTTGTAAAATCGAAGATACAGGGAAGATTCGAAAAGAAAAAATTATGGCAGCAAGCCTCTATCATTGATGTCTATAATTACAGAAAGAATAAATACATAATGAGTTTCGCCATTTATGAAATCGGAAATGAAAAACTGGACTCTTTCTACGTCACACCCCATCATTTATTTGCTATTCAGGGAACCCAGCTTACTGTTTATAAATTTGATGAAATCCTGCTTAAAGAAATTAATTCTTCTGATATATAAAATAATGTCAAGGAGCAAAAATATACGGGCCCGTATCAGGAAAAGAGATCGAAAACCTGTAAAAAAAAGTAGATCATAGTTTAATCTAATATTTTAATATTATGAAAACTGAAATTTTTAAAAATGTGATGCCTTTTGCTGTAGCAGCATTAGGAATTGCGGGAGCTTTCACTACAACTTCAATGCAGAGCAAATCTGCAGAGAAGCCTTTTGTGGCCGCCTGGACACTTGATTCAAATGGAGATTGCAATATCCCTGTTGAATGCAGTGAAACTCTAGGTAAAATCTGTCGTGCAAATGGCGATACTGGCGCTCAGGCTTTCTTTAAAGATAATGATGGAGATTGCAACCAGCTTGCATACAAACCTCAAAATCCTTAAAGTCTAATTTTTTGTGAGGGAGTCATACCGCAGTCTGAATGCTGCGGTATGACTTTTTATTTTCGTTGATTCACTTATGTTCCTCCATCCAGAATCCATTTGCTTGAGAGCCCGTCCTTAAGATAAAAGTCAAACCACTGTTCAATGCGCATGTTTAGATCCAATTGATTTTCATGCTGTGTTAAAGAATGACCTTCTGAGGGATAAAGAAGCAAAATGCACTTTTTATTGAGTCTGCGAAAGGCGAGGTAATATTCGATACTTTGATCAGGATTGACGGTCTGATCGCCTTTGCCAGACCAAAGCAGAAGCGGTGCTGTAACTCTATCTGCATTTGCCACAGGCGAATTGCGTTCATAGCTTTCCGAAGCTTCAAAAGGGCTGCTCTCCATACGGAATTGACCGCTTTCAAAACGCCACATATCAGATAAGCCGATGTTTTCCCCTATTGAAAAGTAGTGGCTCTTAAGGTCTGTTATGGCAGCTCCTGCAACAGCCGCTCTGAACAGCTTTGTCTGGGTAATGATTATTGAGACTTCAAAGCCTCCGAATGAATGTCCGATAAGTCCGATTTTATGAGGATTTATAAAGCCTAAGCTGATAATTTTTTTTGTTCCTTCAATTACGCAGTCAGCCGCTGAAATGCCCGAATTGCCAATTTCATAGCTGATGTCAGGCAGAAAAACAAAGTATCCTAAGGCGGAATAAATGGAAGGGTTAAATCCCTGTTCATCATAGTATGAAGGAAATATGAATTTATGCAGGCTGTTGGACTGCTTCTCATAGATATTGACAATCATCGGATACTTTTTTGTGGGATCAAAATCAGCAGGATAAATCAGGACACCTTTTAGATTCTGCTTTTTTGAATTTTGAAATCTAATGAGTTCGGATTTACCCCAATAATATTTCTTATGATGCAGGTTGCTGCTAAAAAAATTTTCAGGCTGTGAATTTCCTGTTTTAATTCGAAGCAGCGGGGGCTGGTCATAATTCTGCTGGCGGTAATAGAATGAATTATTTTTTTTGCCGTATGCAAGCTGGTCAATGCCGCTGTCGGCATAGACAATTGGTTTGACGCCAGAAGCGCTTTTCCATTGATAAAAACCAGTCTTGCCATCTTCTCCCTGCGCACTGAGCAAGAGCCCTTTTCTCAAATCAAAAGATTCCAAATTATAGCCGTCATAGGTCATTTCCAGTTCATTTTTGCCTGGGAGTGCAGCGATGCGATATTTAATTTTTGAGCCGGCTCCATCAGTAAGCTTCTTTGGGGATGTTCCGTCTGGCTTTATGGCCCATATGTCATATTTTCCATAAATTAAAATCTCATTGTCATCATTGCTCCAACCCGGGTTTCCGAAAGGAAAATCCTGCGATAAAATTTCTTCATTATTTACAAATAAAGCAGGTATTTCTTTGGTGATATTTGTATGGAGATCCATTCTGACATCATATACCCACCAGTCCTTATTTCTGAAATAGGCAATATATCTTCCCTTAGGGGAAGGGACTGTAAAATTTGGGATGCCTTCCTGCTTTTTAAGAAGCAGTTTTTTCTTCTGTGTTTCAAAATCCAAGATGTAGTAATCCCTTAGGCCATATCTCTTGAACTGGGGTTCGTACTGCTTGGGATTCGAGAGGACGGCATATTGGCAATTTCTGCTGAGCATAATTTTGGGAAGCACCTCTGAGGTAATCTTCATAATTTTTCCAGTCTCTGGAATCCAAAGCGCGACTCTGTTGACGCCACTCTTTTTCTCATACGGATAAATCCATCTGTCACTGGACTTCCATACCTCAGGAATTGTACTCAGAACAGTTTTATCAAGCAGATATTTGTAGCCGAAAAACACCTTTGATCCATCATCCGATATAATGGTTTTGTAAGTAGAATTTTTAACAAATACCGCGGTACTGTCTGGGGCTGATAATCTGTCAGGGGCTACAGAAAGCAGTTTTTCATTTTGAATGCTGTAATGATAAAGAGATAAGTAAATCTTCGAATTTGATCGGGAAAAAAAAGCGAATGAGCGCCCATTTGTCTGCCATGTGAATTCGCTAAATTTATTTGGAATTCCTTCAATGATATGTTTTTGTTTGTTTAGATTCCTGAAATCAATCAGCAGGACTTCATTTTGTTTCTCCGACTCTTTGACGCACACTGCATACTGTCCCATTGGGTCCATTGACCAGTCATATACATCCGGCACCTGCTGGAGGATTCTTCCTGATGAATTTAGAATTATCAGTTCTTTACTTTTTTTGATAATAAAAAAATCCATCTTTTGAGAATAGACAAATGACTGCACTTCTGCAATTATCTGTTCTTTGGAGGATTCCAAATCGACTATATGCATTTTCTCGCCGATAAGGCAGGCAAACACATTCTTCTGGGCAAATAGGCAAGAAGAGCCGTTAGGGAAGCTATGCATTCTCTTTTTTCTGCGGTCGCTGACAAACAAAGTGTCAATTCCGGTTGGATATGCAATTTTATAAGCAATCCAATTTTCATCATCTGACACCTTATCAATATTCAGCCCTCCCCACAAATCACAATCTGCTTCTGAAAGCTGTTTTTTTTGCATTGCCTGCCCCCGGAGGGGACAGGCTACTAATGGCAAAATAAAAAATAAAAACAAAACTAATCTAAGGATTACGGCGGCAGGCTTTCCAGTTCTGGCCGCTATGTTGAAGTCAAGCATAAGCATTTTAATTAATAACCTTGATTTTGAGGCAGTAGATTTGGATTGGCGCTCAGTTCGCTTTGAGGCAGGGGAAATAAAATGTCAGTTGAGTTCCAGCCCGGTTTTGCGCCTGCAAGAACCTGATCTAATTTATTGAAACGTTTCAAGTCAAAGAAACGGTGTCCATGTTCTGTGAAGAGCTCAAGCCTTCTTTCCTGCAGGATTGCATTAAGGATTTCTTCCTGGGTCTGCTCATCTGCATCAGCAAGGCCAGCCCTTTTGCGGATTTTATTCAAATCCTCTTTTGCGCCTATCAAATCCCCCTGCATTGCCCTTGCTTCCGCCCGAATGAGATATTGCTCGGCAAGTCTGAAAACAATTGAGTATTCAAGGGATTTGGAAGTTGGGTTCTGCTCCTTGTATTTATTTGCATGATACCATACTGATGTTCCATTAGCCACAGATTTAATCCAGCTGTTTTTTCGCAAATCCTGACTGCTGAAGCTGCTGACCAGACTGCTGTTCAGGGCAACTAATGGAGGAGGACCCGATTTAAAGATAAACACTCCTGCCTCAAGGGTGTTTCTGCCTGCGGCTGATGATTTCAGTTGCCATATTGTTTCTTTTGATGTGGCCAGAAAAACGTTGTTGACATTGCTTTCAATAGTATATAAAGGAATCTCATTAATGACGGCCGATGACTCATTGGCAGCTTGGGCATATAGTTTTTTGTGCAGATAAACGCGGGCAAGAAGCGCTTTTGCGGCAAACTTGTTTGGGCGGATCCTTTCTGTTGAATTGTAGGCCGCTGCAAGCAGAGGAACTGCTTTTTCCAGATCCAGAACTGCATTGTCATATACCTGTTCAACAGATATTTTTAAAGCACTGCTGTTTTCTTTATAGTCTGTTGTTCTGATATAAGGCACTTGCCCGAATAGATTGGCAAGGTAAAAATGAAGCAATGCCCTTATAAATAATGCTTCCCCCTGTAATTTTTTTATCTGATCCTCCGATAGATTCTTGTTAGATTCTACACCTTCCAGCACGCTGTTTGACGCATATATCTGGTTGTAGGTGCTGTTCCACAGTTCTGCAATTGCAGGAGTGGACTGGGAGAGTATATTGTTATAAAATGGAAGGCTTGGATTGGTTGGCGATCCATAGCTAACAAGTTCATCGGTATAATTTCCAAGCTGATTGGCAAGTCCAGTGTTATTCCCGGTAAGCAGACCCTTATCGCGTATTTTGGAATATATATCAGATAAGGCAGCTGTAGCCGTTGCATTGTCCTCAAAAACGGAAACTGTAGTGAGCTGCGATTTGGGTAGGTCGACCTCAACGAATGAATCACATGAACTCAACATCACAGAGGCACAGAATGCTATTATGCATAGGATTGAAAATATGGTATTTGTTCTCATTTTCTTTTGTTTTAAAATGTTAATTGCACTCCCGCTGTTATCACTTTTAAAGGAGGCAGAAAGCCGCTGGTGATGAATTCCGGATCACCGTCCTTATATTTGGTGAATGTCAGAAGGTTTTGTCCCTGCACAAATATCCTCAGCGATGTCTGGCTTAAATGCAGAGGAACCTCATAAGACAAGGAAGCGTTCTTAAGGCGTATAAAGGAAGCATCCACAACAGAAGCATCACTTTCGGTAAAAAGATTATAAGCGCTGACTGCAGCATTATTTACTCCTGTGGTGTAAATTTGATACGGACCAGAATCTCCGGTCTGCACCCAGCTCTCGGAAGCACGGGCGTTTTCGTTTGACATCTGGCCTGAAAATCCCATGCCGTATGAACGGTTCTTCTGCTTGACGAACTGGAATAGAAAATCAAGCTTCCAATTTTTATAGGAAAGCTGATTTTGAAGTCCTCCATAAAATTTAGGATTTAAATCTGCGGCTACCTGGCGGTCTTCAGGAAATGAAATCCTTCCGTCATTGTTGAGATCCTCAAATTCGTAAACGCCGCTCTGCGTATTTATTCCCTTATATTTATAAAGCAGCGCAATATTTAACGGTTGGTTGATTCGATACTTCTGATTGTAGGTTGAACTTTCAAGACCTGGAAAATCTACCAGCCTGTTTTTGGCTGACGTCAAATTAAAAGAGGTGGTCCAGTTGAAGCTTTTGCCGGCAATATTTACTGTCCTAAGGGTAAATTCCATCCCCTTGTTTTCCACAACAGCCTGAAGGTTTGCCTGAACAGATGAAAATCCTGTTGTGCCGGGCAGCGGAATCCCCACAAGCTGGTTGGATGAACGGTTTTTATACCATGCCGCCGTTGCAAATATGCGATCCTGAAGGAAACCCAGTTCGATTGCACCCTCAATTTTTCTGTTGATCTCCCATCCGAAATTGGGGTTGTAAAGACGGGAAGGCTGCAGGCCTATTACTCCGTTATAAGCCAGTCCTGTGGTTGTATAGGTGTTAAGGAACTGATAGTCGCCAATCTGGTCGTTGCCTGTCGTTCCGTAACTTGAACGGATTTTTCCGAAACTTATCCAATTTAGTTTTTTAAGGAATTCTTCATTCGAAAACAGCCATGCTGCGCCGACTGCGCCAAACTGGGCAAACTGATTGCCTGGGCCAAATCTACTTGAGCCATCCCTGCGTGCTGTCAGGTTAAGAATGTATTTCTGCTTCCAGTTGTAGTTGATCCTGCCGAAAAGTGCCTGATACTTGTACTGCGTCTGGTCGTTAAGCTGCACGCTCACAGTAGTGGCGGCTCCTAAGTTGTAGATTAGATTATTGGAACTGAATCCTTTCCCTGTCTGGTAGAGACGGTCAGTTGTCTGGCTTTGGAATGTGCTGCCCAAAAGAACATCAAATTTTCCGCTTCCAATTTTGGCATTCCATGTTACCTGAGGCTCAATTATCCATGAAGACCTTTCGGTGTTATTGAAAAAGACTGAAGAGTTGGCGCTTGAAATATTATATGCGGGATTAAACACGGTGGAAGGTGAAGTCCTACTCTCTGTTGTGGAGAGGTCTGTGTATCCGAAGTTGCTTTTGACAAATAGGTTTGGCAACACTTCATAAGACAGCACTGCATTGGCTACAAGATCCTTGGTTTTTGATTCTGATTTAGCGTTGAGGTTTCTAAGGGGATTGTCCCATGTTCCATTCTCCCAGTTCAGGCTGCCGTCAGCATTATAAAGGGTAGGGGCGTTGGGAGGAAGCGAACGGCTGTCATAGGTAAAATCAAATGCTGGCTGATCATTGTTCTGCAGGTTGCATCCCGCCGAGAAAGTCAGCTTAAATTTATTGTCTAAAGACTGGTGGTTCACATTGAGCTGAGTTCCTCCTTTTTTATACAAAAAATCTCCGGGAAATACCGTTGTTTCCGTATGATAGGAACCGCTTAGCAGAAATTGCGTGGTTTCAGATCCTCCCGATATAGTCCCCTGAATATCGTTTATCTGGGAAGTCCTGCCGATCAGCTCCTTCTGCCAGTCTGTATAGCGGTTCTGGTCCCAAGTGCCGTTAATGTCATAGTCCCAGTCATTATACTGCGTCAGACCGTCATTCAGAAATGCCTGTTTTCGCATTGCGAGATACTGCTGCGTATTCATCAGTTCCATAAATTTGGCAACAGTACCTGCTCCAGTGGAGGCTGAAAAATTAAATGCTGTTTTTCCTTTCTTTCCTTTTTTGGTTGTAATAAGCACAACACCATTTGCTCCCCGCGAACCATAAATAGAAGTTGCATCCGCATCCTTTAAGACTTCCAGACTTTCTATAGTGTCAGGGTTGATGCTGTTCAGGGGACTGGTAAGCGTGGGAAATGTGGAAGCTGTCTGATTGTATCCGATAGGATCGGAAGCATAAGGCACTCCATCAATGATGTAAAGCGGCGAGTTGGCATCAGGGCGAAGACTGTTCTGTCCCCTGATCTTTATGTCAAAGCCTCCGCCGGGTACCCCGGTGGTCTGTGTAATGGAAACCCCTGCCATGCGTCCCTGCATAGTTGCCAGAACATTGGTCACAGGCTGAGTTTCGATATCTTTTGAAGTAATGCGCGCAATGCTTCCCGTGCGCTCGCTTTCCTTTACTGAATAATAGCCGGCATTGATGCGGACTTCCTGCAAGGTTGTTGTATCATATTCAAGTTTGATGTCGATTTTGGATCTGTTATTGACGGGAATTAATTTCGTTTTAAATCCTATAAAGGAAACAATCAGTGTATCATTCGCATGGGCATTAATTGTGTATTGTCCATTATAATCGGTAATAGACGAGTTGCTGGTTTTGCCCTTTATTGATATACTTACACCGGATAGCGGACTAGAACCATCAGTTACAATACCCTGCAACTGACTTTGCAAAATAAAAATGTTAACATGCCGATCTTGGTTACGGCCAAATGATGATAAAAAAGACATTAAAAAGCCTGCAAAAAATAGGCAATAAAGTGCCTTTCCACTCTTGAAGAATGAAAAATAATTCATAATATTGGAATTGGTTAGTTAAAAGGTTTTTGATTAGCTAAGGTCCTCTGCTCTAGTTTGGTCGCTGCAGCTGAGGGCCATTTTTTATGCATTAAGTAAACTGCTTAACGAACATAAAGTGATTTTTTGTTTAATACACAGGCAATGATTAATTAAAAAGTTCAACTTCTCGAAAGTTGCGAAACTTGAAATGAAAACAAAATCGCTAAGAATAGAAAGGGAGTTTTAACAAAAAAGACGTGGAACTCATCTTACTGCGTTAGAGGCACTGGTATACCGTTGCAACAATAAGTGAGCCCACGCCAAAGGACGTGAGCATCTTACTTATCATCTCGTTGCAAAAATTACCAGTTTCCTAACGCGAGATTCAAAGCGAGTGCTTCAAATATTTTTCTGAAGAATCGCAAATATATGTAATAGAATACAAATATAATAAAAAATAACAAATATGGACTATAGTCCATTGAAATTTAACAAATAATGTTAGCTATTTGTATATTATGAATGACAAATTATCCGAAATAGAAAATTATATAATTGATAGGGTAAGAACCATCCGCAAGGAAAAGGGTTTTACCCAAGAGCAATTATCTCTAAAATTGGATAAGGGTGTGGGGTTTATTGGAGATATTGAATCTTCAAAAAAAGCAAAATATAATGTTCAGCATTTAAATGACATTGCAAAAATTTTTAATTGTTCCCCAAAAGATTTTTGGCCAGATAAAGGTCTGTGAATATTATTTTCTTTTACTATTTCGTATTTAGAAACTACTGATAGAATAACTATAAAAAAAAGCCCTTCAGATTTATTTGAAGGGTTTTCTAATTAAAGGCGTATTATTTTTTAGATTCTTCAATAGAAACTTTTCTAAACTCTTTTAATAGTTTTTCAATTTCCAGTGAAGATTTACGTGCTCTAGCTCCTGCAGCTTTAACACCTTTCTCAGATAAAGAGTCTGATTCTGTTTTGAATGTTTCAATTTCAGCATTAATTTTTGCTATTAGATCTTTCATATTGTCATTTTTTTAATTACGGCAGCAAATGTAAAATATTAAATCGAATGAATTGTAGAAATGCCTACTAATTAAGAAGTGCTCTTTTTAAGCTGGTCAATAAAATAATTGACAGGCATTCCTGCTCTTGCCAGGAAAGCATTTGCAAATCGTTGTGTAGAACTGAATCCGGCTTCTTGGGCCAAAGCAGCATAAGTGTATTTCCTATAAATAGGTTCTGTCCTAAGCAGATTTATAATGTATTCTATTCGCAGTCCGTTTATATACTCATGCATTCGCATATCTCTATAATAATTTAGAATAGCAGCTAAGTATTTAGTATTTGAATTAAAAGCTGCTGATAATGAAACTAGATTCCAGTCTTTTTCTAAAAATTTTTTTTCGTTTTCAAACTTCTCGAGCTGTTTAAGTATTAGAGCTATGGTTTCACTATTAATATCTTTTATAGGTTCTTTTTCAATTTTATTTTTAGGTTTATTTTTAACTCCATCAAGCTCGTCCATTAGAAGTTTATAATTTTTTTCATAAATTAATCTTTTTCTATAATGACGACGCGTCTGCCAAAATATAAAAATGAATAATAAAAAGATTATCAAAACAAATATTAAATCATAGTATTTTTCCTTTTTCAAGTCATTTGCGATTTCTTCTTTTTCGATTAATATCCTTTCCTTTTCCGAAACAAGTTCTTTTGTATCATACTGTTTGTGAATTTTACTGATTATATATTTATTATTTTCGACAAGAATTGTATCTGCCTTTAGAAGCTGATTTATGTAATTCAATTGATTATCTAAATTATTATTTGTTTTATAATAATTGATCAAGAGTTCAAAAGCCTGCCTTAGATCCGGCCTAAGATATTTTTTTTCTTTAAAGATATTGTCAACGATTTGAAAATGCTCCACAGCCTTTTCCTTTTTGTTAATTGACCAATAGCTTTTACCGATATAGAAGTTTCCGATTGCAACATTTGCAAAATCCTTATTTTCATTTATTGCATCCAATGAAGATTCTATTTTATTTATTGATTCTGAGTAATTTTTTCTATAATAGTCATTGATTCCTTCTGAATGATTGAAATAAGGTATCATTACATTTGATTTTAATCTTCTGCTTTCGGAAATTCCTAAAGTATTCATTTGGGTACATAATCCATAGTTTCCAAGTTTATTATAACAAAGCCCTAGCATATGAATTGAGTTAAGGTATGGTCTGGATTCAACATTCTTGTAAAAATAAACACATTCTCTCAAGAGGGAAACAGCTTCATCATAAAATCCCACGTAAAATTTAGTAAGAGCAATACAGTATTTTACTTTGTGTATCTGATATTGATCATTTGTTTTTGAAAGATAAGTATTTGCAGTTAAATAGTAATCCATCGCCAGTTTCTGCTGCTTTAGTCCATAGTAATATGTGCCTTTACTAAGGTATGCGGCACCAATTAATGCATTGTCATTAGATTTTTTGGCAGTATATAAAATACTATCTATATATATAGTTCTAATTCGATCAGGTGATATCAGCATTAAATTTTGATATCCATTCATGATTTCCTTTGGATTTTTTTCCCGTTTAGCCTTATTAAGAAATGTATAAGCATATACTGATGCAAGTGTGCTGTCATTTTTTAGATCATAAAGTCTATTATCTAAATAGTCATAAGTTTTTTTCTTTAAAGAATCAGGGATAATAAATGAAGTTTTTTGAGCTGATCCAAAATTAAATACCAGCAAGTAAATTAAAATTAGGATTGGTCTATTCATATGATTGAGTATTTATTAGGCATTGAAAGTCATATAGAATAATGTAATGTAAATTTTACATTTAATTAATATAAAAATAATATAAACAATTGAATTACAATGTTTTGTTTGATAAAAAGCACTATGGATTTCGTGGAAATCCATAGTGGATTTGCCGAAAACCCACACATATCAGCTTGCGAAAGATAAATAAGCAAAATAGTTTTGCCTTGAATTCAAAAGCAAAATGTTCAGCAAGGTGCTGGATAAAAGTTCTGCTTATCCGGATGAAAAGGACTGAGAAAACATCTCATTCATTTCAAACATCAAAATCATGAAAACTTTTTTATTATGCATTATTACATCAGTTTTATTCATTTCATGCTCGGCAGATTCCGATATTGAAAATTCACAAGGTGCTTTAGATTCTTCAAGTTACACTAAATCTTCTGCCAACAATGGTAACCCTTTTGATTTAAATGGACAAAAAGTTTACGACGCACTAAATGCTTATTATCTAAATAATCAACGACCAAGTTCTGTTTCAGAACTCACCGAGCAGATTCTATTTATATCTCAAAGCCTTCAGAAAAAAAATCTGCTTACAAACAGGCTTATTCCCTTTAGTGATGAAATGGTAGAAGCTATCATGTCAGATCCGGATAATAGTATGATTCTTATTGTTCAGAATAGTGAATTACAAACCTATGCAAAAAATAATCTGATCAATTTCCTTCAGAACCTGATTATTAAAAGAGAAGAGGAATTTAATATCACCAATAACTATATTTTAAATTACGAGTCTGATGTACTTACTGATACAGTTTTTACTTCTGAAGAAACGGAGACCATTTTAACAGTGGCTTCTATTTCAAGATATTCTCTTTATTCAGAAGAAGAGCGAAAAGACAAAGATTGGGATATATTGGTAGGAAGCAAACATGCTAAAGCCTTTTTAAAGAAAAATGAAATTTCAATTGTGCTTGTAATTGCATTGCTTGAAAAACTGCTTTAACATTTGAAAAGTTTAAACTTAAATCTGCTTAATATGAAACTACGCACCATTCTAAATTTTCTTATGGTTGTAACAAATGTAGTTTGCCTTATTTTTATTCTAGGATTTCTATTTGACTATCATTTGGCAGATTATTATAAAGATGAAGAAACTACAGCATATGTACCTTTTCGTTTTAAGATATATATGCTGTATATCACATGCTTATTCAACCTATATTTTATTTTCTATCTATTGATTAAAAAAAGATTTAAAATTTAAGGGAATGATCAAACGGATATTTAAAGAAGGTAATAATGATAAAAAATCTAATTAATTCCAAATTACTTGATCTTTCTAATCAAGGTTTCGATATTCATATTATAAAAAAATACCAAAACAGTGACAAGCATGAACCTTTTGTAACAGAAAACTTGGCTGTATTGTTAATTAGATCGGGTAATGTTAAGATTAAGCTTCATGAAATAATTCAAAATTTAAGAGCACGTGATCTTATCATTATTCCGAAGGACTCTTTCTGTACTATTTTTGAAGTTCAGGATAAACTTCAGCTGTATTTGATTACTTTCTCTACAGAGTTTGCCGTAAAAAACTGTCTGAAGCGAGAATTAGTTGACTCATTTTATTTTTTTATAAGGAAAGAACCTTTAAAAGCATCACTTGAAGAGAAAGAATATCAGGTACTATCTCTAATTTATAAGCTCATACATTATATTAATTTAGAAGTTAAAAGGACTGATGTTGATTATGAGCTTTACAGGATAAGTTTGAACTTATTTATATATGAACTTAAATTAATTTATGCAAAGTATTCTTCTAGTGCACTCATCAATTTTACAAGGAAGGAAAATTTGGTTATTCAGTTTTTAACGGTGCTATCAATACATTATAAAAAACAGCATCATGCTAAATTTTATGCTGGCGCTCTTTTTATTACCAGCAAGTATTTAAACAAAGTGGTAAAGGAGGTAACAGGAAGTTCAGTAAAAGCATTAATTATAGAAGCTATTATCAGCGAAGCAAAAATTTTATTAGAAGATACTCAGAATACTTTTGCAGAAATCGCTGAAGAAATGGAATTTGCGAGTGTATCTATCTTTAGCATTTTCTTTAAAAAACATACATCATATTCGCCTTCAGAATATCGTGCGACTTATATTGATAGATATAAGAATCAATAGTTTATTTTGTTTCATTGTAAAATCTAAAGATGATGAACAGTAAATATCCACTGGAATGGTTTGATTCTTTGATACTGCACACTTTTGATCCATTGAGCATAAATATCGATAGTTTAACTGATAATGATATAGCAGTTATTTCTGAGAATATTTCCAAAGAATCTATTAAAATACAGATACATCTGAAAAATGAAGTTTTTTCATTAAAAAAGAAAAGACATATCCGCGTGACAGTCAGGCAATATCATTCTACACTAATTTTCCTGCTGGAAAGTATGATTGAGAATCGGACCAAAGTGCAGCAATCAGAAAAAATAATACAAATGGCTGATCTGGTGATTTCGAGTCTGGATTACCTGATTTCTTTCATTGAGGATCGGTTTACATATTATCTGAGTCTGGATGAAAGAGTGCCCATAACATACTTGATGGTTTGCAGAAAAGAACTTGCACTAAAACTGCAGAGGATCAGTAAAAGGAATTTAGATGCTGAGCTTGATATATTAACGGTCAAGCAAGTTGTAAAAATTTTGCAGAATGCAATTGAGGCTGATAATGGAAAAAAACTCACTTATCGCCAGATTCTCTATTTTCGGGAGCTATTAAAGCTTCTTGAGGAACATAATGACAATCTGGAAAGTCCTTCGATTTTCACTCCGCTTGATGAACTTCTAATTGACCATAATTTTAATTCGGTGCAGTACATTTCAATTCTAACAGAGCGAATGACCGAACAGATTTACAAAACAGAGAAACAATCTTCCAAATTAAGCCTGCTTCTGCTATTTTTCAAGGATTTCAAACAGCTTCACTCGAACGTGAAAATAACGTTCGATGCCAGCCATCAGAACATAAAGGATGTTTTGGAAAACTGGTTTGTATCAGAGATTAGTTTTCTTCAGAACGCAGACGAAATTGAAGCAAAAGATATTTTATCTTCTAAAAAAAATGGAAATCCTTCACATCCCGCTGATGAAAATAAAATCCAGTGCACCCTTTCTTCTGATCAAATGGGGCTTATTTTGAGAGCAACCGATGAAACGAGAGTATTAAAGGCAAGATCAATGAGCCTGATTTTTAAAACGATTGTTCCTTATCTGTCCACGCCTTTTAAACGAAATTTATCTTATCAATCCGTCAGAAGCAAGTCCTATAATCCTGAGGAAAAAGATAAAGAATTTGTGATAAAAACGTTAGAGAAAATTATTAAGCATATAAAAGAATATTAATTTAATTATTGAGATTATGAAAACATTATTAAAAATAGTGCCAGTGGTACTGCTTCTTTTTATGTCCTGCCAGAAAAAAGAATTGGATTCAAGAACTGCAGAAAAAATGATTATTAAAAAATATAATTATCCCTCAGTTATTGATTTTGAAGTTTTCCGTAATGATCCCGTCCATGCAAAAAGAATGCTGGACTTTAGACTAGAGGAAAAAGGTCTCGTGCAGATACGAAAAGTAAGGGAATTTAAAGATCGTGACAAACCTTTGATAGAGTTTACTGAATTGTCAAAACCTTTTCTACTTGAAACGACTTCACAGGAAAGAGGATATAAAATACAGAAGGTGCAGATCGGAACAAAAAAGTTCGATAAAATCATTCAAATAACTCCAGATACAAATAATGAAAAAATAACACTCGTTGAATACATTGTTAAATATGATATTAATGATTTTGGAGTACTATGGCCAGGATTTCCTGGTGAAAAAAAAGAAAAAGCATATTTTATTTATGCTGACAATGGCTGGCACATAATTGATAAATCAGATTTGTATTTGTGAAAAAAGTGCATATGTATGAATTAAATTGTAGGAAAAGTAATAAATATGCAAATTAATAGAATTTAAGGCAATTCTTCAACAATAATTAGGATGTTTTGTTGGTTTATTAATTGTTTTTTTTACACTTGTAATAGTTTTGTTATTTATTAAATCAATTATTAAATCTAATGTATGTTATCTAAATTTTGTTATATTTTTTTTCTACTTTTTGTTAATTCTACTTTTTCACAAAAACTAGAGAATTTCTCAGGCTATTTAACTTTACAGAGTGAAATTTCGTCCAGTAAAGGCAGCGAAGCTCTGACTCCTGTTTCAATTTTAACTATAGATAATTATAAGAATGTTTTAGAATTTAACGTTAAATTAAAAAGATTTAATGGAGAATTCATAGGTGCAGATACCTTAAATGTTTTTTTTATAAACACAGAAAAAGGTATTTATTCCGCATATAAAAAAATGGGCATAGATGAAAAACCTTATTTAACCGAGAGTATTGAAAATAAGAAAGAAGGATTAAGCTTTTTACAAAAAGACGTTGACTTTTTTGCAGATGTGCAAAATATTAAAATTAAGGATACGATCTTAAACCGAACTAAATATAAGATTGCCACTGGTTTTAAAAAAGCAGATAATTCAGAGCTAAGATACGAAGCTTACATAGCAAACACTCCAAGATATTTTCCGGTACAGATTAGTAAAATTTTATCTAAACTGACAGATGGAGGATTTGTCGAGATAGTCAGGATTATAGATAACGCAAATGATAGAATTATAACTTTTAGAAGTTCTTTTGAAAAGAAAGATCTGCCGAAAAGTATTGATAAAATAATGAAAGCGTGGAGCAGAAATTAATTATTTGCGGCTTATAAAAACTCAGTTTTTAATTTAAAAGGGATGAACATATGTTCATCCCTTTTTTTGTTTTACAATATTTTTAATTCTGATCCCCCGATTTTATTGAAAGGTACAGGGGTACAGCCGGGGTACAGAAAAAGTTGTACTTGTAGAAGTTTTATTTCCGAACTTACTTTGGAATGTAAAATAAACCATAATTATTCTTCTTGGTTTATTCATAGTATGAGATGATGTTGAATGATAAATGAAAATGCTATGTTAAATTCTATTTCATGGAACAGTTACCTCGTAACTGTTGTTGCTCTATTACTTATATGGTATCTGTATGCAGGATGCCGCTATTATTCTTTTGAGATCAGGCAGATTCTCACGGGCAGAAAGAAAATTGGTTTTCCGTCATTAGGAAAAAAAACAATAAATGATTCCCTGTCTTCTTCTGATCAGGAAGATGTTAGTCCTACAAATCTTAATCAAGCGTTTGAAGAATCATTTGCCACTCTTGATGAGGTAAAAGAGCTCTCGTCGAGTTTAACGGCTGCAGTTATTGAAAGCGCCGAAATAAAACGCTCAAAACAGGAGTTCGAAAATTATATCAGATTAATTCTTTCTGATTATCCCTATGTAAAAATTTCTTCTTTACGCAGCAATGTAAATAATCTGCTTGCGTACGAATCCAAAAAATATCCTGAACTACTTCTGACTTCCGAAGAGGCAGATGAATTATGGGAAAATAATAATTAAAAGACAGCAGAGGAATTTTCCCCGTCCGCTCTAGTGCGGTATGGTAAAATGTGACAAGGAGAATAGATGATGTGACGGCGCTGTTCCTCTGCTTTTTGAATTAGTATTAATCTTTAAAATGATGTACGATGATGAACGATGGAATAAAGTTAAAGCGTTTTTTTAAAACAAACAAGATATTAATAAGCACTATTCTTTTGATTATGATAATTAATGGGAATGGATATGCCCAAGACGGTGTTGCCGGAATAAATGAAGCTAACCAAAAGGTGAGAAGCTATTTTGATGCAGGCACAGAACTTATGTATGCAGTAGGAGCAATACTTGGACTTATTGGAGCGGTGAAAGTATATCAGAAATGGAATGCAGGAGATCCCGACACAGGTAAAGTGGCAGCTGCATGGTTTGGCAGCTGCGTATTTCTGGTAGTGGTTGCCACTGTTATCAAATCTTTCTTTGGAGTATAAGCAGCTTTAAAATGAGCAGCGTTTATCAGATTAACAAAGGAATCAATCAGTCAATTGAATTTAAGGGCCTGAAAGCTCAGTACATCTGGTACCTGGGCGGAGGTGTTGTGGGACTGATGATTGTTTTTGCAGTGCTTATCATAGTCGGCATTCCTTCTCTTGTCTGTGTGGTTTTAATTGGTACTGCAGGAACTGTGATGGTGATTAAGATCTATAAAATGAGCAGGCAGTATGGTGAATTTGGCATGATGAAAGCTTTAGCTGCGAGGCAGATTCCTAAATGTGTTAAGGTGCGGAGCAGGGCTATTTTTATTAAGTGATAGTTGAAGAACGTTATAGAGATGGAGGTGGATTATGAAAGTCTTAAACTTATATGCCGGAATTGGCGGAAACCGAAAAAACTGGCATGACGTATCGGTTACGGCAGTTGAGCTGGATCCTGCGCTGGCTGCTTTGTATGCGCAGAACTTTCCAGATGATAAAGTGATTGTAGGGGATGCACACCAGTATCTTTTGGATCATTACAAAGAATTTGATTTTATCTGGTCATCACCGCCGTGCCAGTCACATTCCTCTTTTCGGCAGAATATCTGCGTGAGATTCCGAGGCACTCCTGCTGTTTTTCCTGACATGAGGCTGTATCAGGAAATTTTATTTCTGCAGCATAATGCAGAGTGTTTATGGGCCGTTGAAAATGTCAAGCCTTATTACACTGTGCTTATCGAACCTGATGCTGCTTTGCAGCGTCATCTTTTCTGGTCAAATTTTCAGATTCCCGAATCGGAAATAAAGGCAGGAATTAAAATACGACACGCACAGATTCCTGAGCTTGAAGAGTCTTTAGGTTTCTGTTTGAAGGGATCTAATATATCAAACAAAAGACAGGTCCTTCGAAACTGTGTGGATCCAAATCTTGGGCTTCATATTTTAAGTACGGCCAGAAGTCTCTATATGAGTAAAGTGAAGATTAGTAAAATTATGAAAAATGGAAAAGGAGTTAGATGATGTTTTACCGATCATGGACGTGCAGCATGACTGCATACTATCAAAGCAGGGAGACATTACTGTGGTCTTTAAGGCTGATCTGCCGGAAATTTTCACAATGTCGGACCAGGAATATGAGGCGTTTCACCAGTCATGGATAAAAGCTGTAAAAATACTTCCGAAGTTCACAGTTTTTCATAAACAGGATTGGTTTTTAGAAAGCAGGTATAAAGCGGACTTTAATAATGAGGACAGCAGTTTTTTGACCAGAAGCAGTGAGAGATTTTTCAATGAAAGGCCATTTCTGGATCACTCATGTTATATAATGATTACCAAAAAACCGGCAGGAAGAAAAAATTCCAGTTCGTTATTTTCTAGTCTTATAAGGAATAATCTAGTGCCTGACGAAACGCTAAATAGGCAGTTCCTTCAAGACTTCATTGACAGTGCAGGCCAGTTTAAAAGGATTATGGAAGACAGCGGGTTCATTAGACTCACAAGACTTCGTAATAATGAGCTGATAAGCCAGAGCAGAAAGACAGGTCTTATAGAAAAGTATTGTTTTCTATCAGAAAATGAAAATTCGTTTATATACAATGATCTCAAGTTTTCAGACGGGATGCAGATAGGGGATAAGCACAGCCAGCTTTTTACTCTTGGGGATGCCGCTGATCTGCCGGCGCTCTGCGGTTCGAGAATCAATTTTGACCGTTACTCAACGGATAAGACAAAGTTCAGCATTGGATTTGCCTCAACACTCGGCCAGCTGCTGTCCTGCAATCATATATACAACCAGTATATTTTCATTGAAGACGCACAGAAGACAATCCAAAAACTGGAGAGTAAAAGATTGCGGCTTCAGTCACTCTCAGCCTACAGCAGGGAAAATATGATTGCCAGAGATGCCACAAATGATTTTCTCAATGAGGCTATTGCACAGCAGCGGCTGCCGGTTAAAGCGCATTTTAATGTGCTGGCCTGGTCATCTGAAAAGGAAGAACTGAAAGACATAAAAAACAAAGTTTCATCAGCTCTCGCGCAGATGGACGCAGCGGCTAAACAGGAAACAGTTGGAGCACCGCAGATTTACTGGGCGGGGATTCCCGGAAATGCAGCGGATTTTCCAATGAATGATGCCTTTGACACTTTTACCGAGCAGGCAGTCTGTTTTCTGAATATGGAAACAGGATACCGTTCCTCACTGAGTCCCTGCGGAATAAGATTGGGAGACCGTCTGACCGGCAAGCCTGTCCACGTGGATATCAGCGACGAACCTGTTAAGATGGGAATTTGTACTAACCGAAACAAGTTCGTTTTGGGGCCTTCTGGAAGCGGAAAATCCTTTTTTACCAATCATATGGTCAGAAGCTATTACGAACAGGGAACTCATATTGTTCTGGTGGACGTCGGGCACAGCTATAAAGGCTTATGTGATATGGTAAACGGCTATTATTTTACCTATGACGAAAAGAACCCGATCCGTTTTAATCCCTTTTATATCGGGGAAGGAGACAGTCTGGATACCGAGAAAAAGGAAAGCATCAAAACGCTTCTACTGGCTTTGTGGAAGAAAGATGACGAAACCTTTAATAGAAGTGAGTATGTGGCGCTTTCCAATGCCCTTCAGCTGTATTTTGAAAAACTTGATAAGGATGAATCCATCTTTCCATGTTTCAATACTTTTTATGAGTTTTTAAAACAGGAGTTTGTAACAATTCTTCAGGGTGATAATGTAAAAGATAAGGATTTTGATGTGAATAATTTCCTTTATGTGCTTCGCCCTTATTACAGCGGAGGAGAGTTTGACTATCTGCTCAATGCTACTGAAAATCTTGATCTGCTAAAAGAGCGCTTTATTGTATTTGAACTGGATAACATCAAAGACCATCCAATTCTTTTTCCAGTGGTGACCATCATCATCATGGAGGTATTTATCAGCAAGATGAGAAAGCTCAAGGGCATACGAAAAATGATCCTTATTGAGGAAGCATGGAAAGCTATTGCGAAGGAAGGAATGTCAGAATATATCAAATATCTTTTTAAAACTGTGCGTAAGTTCTTTGGCGAGGCAATAGTAGTAACGCAGGAGGTTGAAGACATTATCTCTTCACCCATAGTGAAGCAGGCCATTATTAATAACAGTGACTGCAAAATTCTGCTGGACCAGAGCAAGTATCAAAACAAGTTTGACCAGATTCAGGAACTGCTTGGGCTGACCGATAAAGAAAAAGCACTGGTGCTTTCGGTGAACAAAGCAAATGATCCTGCCAAGAAATACAAGGAAGTTTTTATCTCGCTTGGCGGGATGCTGTCCAAGGTATACAGGACAGAAGTATCTCTGGAGGAATATCTTGCCTACACAACAGAGGAAAGCGAGAAAGTAAAAATGAATGCCTACGCTCAGAAATTTGGCGGAGACATCAAAAAAGGAATTGCCGCTATGGCTCAGGAATTAAGAAACGGAACTTAAAATATTGAAGGAATGAAAACAAAAATTAAGGCCGCTGCATTTTTAATGTGCTTTTTATTAATAAGCATGCCTGCAAGACCGGCAGAAAAGATGACGGCCCTGCCGATACTGGAGATTGTAAAAGCAGTTACAAAAAAAGTAATAAAGGCAATTGATCTGGGTATCCAGAGAATGCAGAATAAGACCATCTGGCTTCAGAATGCACAGAAACAGATTGAAAACACACTTTCAAAACTGAAACTCGATGAGATTTCAGACTGGACAAAAAAACAGCGTGACCTCTACAAGGATTATTACGATGAACTGCAGAAGGTGAAATCTATTATTACGTACTATCAGAGGATTAAAGAAATTTCAGCAAAACAGACCAGGCTGATTGATGAGTATGAAAAGGCCTGGAATCTTTTTAAAAGAGACGACCATTTCAAGAGCTCTGAACTTGAATACATGGGAAAAGTGTATGACGGAATTCTTGAAGAAAGTATGAAGAATATCGACCAGATATTTTTAATCATCGAATCTTTCACCATGCAGATGAGCGATCTGAAAAGACTCGAAATTATAAATACAGCAGCGGATCAGATAGATTCAAATTACAATGATCTGAGACTTTTTAACCAGCAGAATGTTCTGCTCAGCCTCCAGAGAGCAAAAACGGATGCTGATGTAAATAAAGTGAAACAATTTTATGGAATTCCGTAATCAACTTTAAAAATGATGAAAAATATAATAATGCTTCTTGCGGTTTTATGTTTATCTGCATGCCAGCTTCAGGCTCAGCAGGCAAAGCAGAAAAGGATGCTGCTGCTTCAGATAGCAGCCCTGCGGACTTATGTGGATTATGCGGCAAAAGGCTATAAGGCAGTTAAAAGCGGACTTAATTTTATATCAGATGCAAAGAAAGGAGAAGTGAACCTGCACAGCGATTATTTCACATCACTGGTATCAGTTAATCCTAAAGTAAAAAACTACGGCAGGGTGGCTGAAATAATCACTCTTCAGATTGAAATTTTTAAGATATATAAAAATACTTTAGCAAGCCTCCCTCAGGATGATCTGTTTCTCGGAAATGAACTTGAATACATTGAAAGGACTTTCAGGCGCCTGCTGGACAGCTGTGATGACAATCTTGATATACTGCTTCTGATCACAACAACTACATCACTTGAAATGAAAGATGATGAACGTATTGAACGTATTGATGGACTGTACGAAGCTGTGCAGGAAGATTATGCCTTCTGTAAAAAATTCAGCGGTGAGCTGAAACTTCTGGCATTATCAAAAAAAAGAGAAAAAAATGATGTGAAACAAGCCGAAGTTCTACTTGGCTTATAAATTAACAAATCATGAAAAAGATACTTATGTTTTTTGCAATGTTTTTTCTTTTCTGCATGCCTTTTTCAGGAAAGGCACAGTCAGCTGAAATCCAGCAGCTCATTTTAAATATCGAAAAACTCTCGCAGTTTAAAAAGATATTAAGTGATATGAAGAAAGGATATGATATTCTCAGCGGAGGGTATAAGGCTGTTAAGGATATGTCGGAAGGAAATTTTTCACTGCATAAGACTTTTCTGGATGCCCTGATGCAGGTCAGCCCAGTTGTAAAAAATTACAAGAGAGTCGGGGATATAATCGAATATCAGTTTACGCTTGTTAGGGAAAGCAGAAAAGGGATAGACCGCATCATTAAGAATGAAAGGTTCAGCCGTCAGGAAATCCAGTATTTTGAAAAAGTGTATTCTAATTTAAGCAGGGAAAGCCTTAGAAATATAGATGAACTGACTTCCATCGTAACAGCAGACAAACTCAGAATGAGTGATGACGAAAGGCTTGCAGCTATAGATAAGATATATGAAGATATGCAGCAGAAGGTGCTCTTTCTAAATGATTTTAACGGATCAACATCAGTGCTTGCGCTGCAGCGTTCTAAGGAAGCTAATGATGTGAATGCGATGCGGAACAGTTATCAGTTTAAAAATTAACTCTGGCCTTATGATAAATATTTTCAAATCAGCCCTATTAGTTTTAATGCTCTTTATGTTCCCGGAAAAGGTTTCTGCACAGGGACTTGGAGATAATATAGGCAGTCTTCATGCAGTTCTGGAACAGCTTTATGATGAGATGATGCCCCTATGCAGTAATCTGATTGGAGTCGGGCAGGGGCTGGCGGGTTTTGCCGCAGTCTTTTATATCGCTTCCAGAGTCTGGCGACATATTGCCAATGCGGAACCGATTGATTTTTATCCGCTCTTCAGGCCCTTTGTGATCGGTTTCTGTATTATGATTTTTCCTTCTGTTCTGGCGCTCTTAAACGGGGTTATGAAACCAACTGTTACTGCCACAGCTTCTATGGTTGACGGGTCAAACAAAGCAATCGAAGTGCTGCTGAGAGAAAAAGAAAAAGCAGTAAAAGAAAGCGCACCTTGGAAAATGTATGTCGGAGTGCTGGGTACAGGCGACCGCGACAGATGGTATAAATACACGCACGAGGGCGCAGATCCTTCTGATGAAGGACTTATGGAAGGAATTGGAAATGATGTAAAATTTGCAATGGAGAAAGCTTCATACAGTTTCAGGAATTCTGTAAAGGAATGGGTGAGCGAAATTCTGAGAATTCTCTTCGAAGCTTCTTCATTGTGTATTGATACGCTCAGGACGTTCCAGCTTGTGGTGCTGTCAATTTTAGGACCTCTGGTATTTGGTATCGCAGTCTTTGACGGATTCCAGCATACCCTGACGGTCTGGCTTGCCAGGTATATAAACATTTATCTCTGGCTTCCCGTTGCCAACATTTTCGGAAGCATTATCGGGAAGATTCAGGAACAGATGCTAAGGCTTGATATCTCACAGATTAATACTTCGGGAGATACCTTTTTCAGCAGGACCGATATAGGATACTTAATTTTCATGATTATAGGAATTGTGGGGTACTTTACTGTCCCTTCCGTAGCCAATTATATCGTGCATGCATCAGGAGGAAGCGCATTGGGACAGAAAGTGACAAGCCTGTTTGGCGGATCAACTTCTACTGTGATCGGAGGTGCTGCCACAGGAACAGGAATGATAATGGATTCAATGGGCAATGCGGCAGGCAGAATGAGCCAGAGCATGTCGTCTTCAGCCGCTGCGTCGCCTTATTTTGAGGAAAAAGGAAATTACATGAGCGACAAGCTCAAAGGAAACTCTAAAAGTTAAAAACACTAGATTATGTTTAGTAAAATGAAAAATATTGATACGGCTTTCCGCCATGTCAGAGGATTTAGCATGCTGGTTATCCTTTGCTGCGCTGCCATAACCTGTTATGCTCTTTATAAAAGTTTCAGTTCCGTCGCTTTGATGCAGGACAAGGTTTACATCCTGGCAAATGGAAAGGCGCTTGAGGCATTTGCATCAGACCGTAAGGATAATGTACAAGTTGAAGCAAGGGATCATGTCAGGACATTCCATCAGTTTTTCTTCAGCCTTGACCCAGATGATAAAGTAATTAAAGCCAATGTAACCAAGGCCTTGTATCTGGCTGATAATTCTGTTAAACGCATATATGATGATTTAAAAGAAAACGGATATTATTCGGGAATTATATCAGGAAATATAAGCCAGACTGTTATTGTAGACAGCGTCCGCATTGATATTAATGAATATCCCTACCGCTTTAAATGTTATGCCCGGCAGAACATCATAAGGACAACAAGCATATTGAACAGAAATCTGATTACAGAAGGAACGCTGCGAAATGTTTCAAGGAGCGATAACAATCCGCATGGTTTTCTGATTGAACGTTTCAATACTCTTGAGAATAAAGATCTTGGAACAGTAAACAGAAATCCATGAGAAGTCTGCTGCGAAAACAAAGACAGAATGTAAAATCTTCAAGGCCATATCTGATTATCAGATTCTGGTGGGTAACAAAAATGGATAGGCTAACTAGAGACCTTTCAAATTCACAGCTCAAGTTTTCTGTAATCATTTTTGCGGCCCTTGGAACGATTTTATGTGTTTATAACGCATTGAGCGGTTTTCTGTCAGAAAGTCAAAAATCAATGCACATTGATGCAGTAAAAGTGATTAAGCCTGCTTATAATGATGAGGGAGGCCAGATGCATTCTCTGGATCTGCCATTAAAAAAATATGCTGAGAGATCCAATCTCAGCAGATATATTGACAGTGTGATAAATGCAGCAGATTTAATCGATTTATGTAAAAATCAAAATTCCAATTCTAAAGATTTTACCAGCAGTCCGAAGCTCAAGGAAACTAATTCATCTAACTATAAAAAATAAGATTATGGAAAATAAAACTCTTTCAGGCAGAGAGAAAAAGAACCGCAGTATGATGCTGGTTCTTCCACTGCTTGTTCTTCCATTTATAACCATGCTGTTCTGGGTGCTTGGAGGAGGCAAAGGAACAGAAAATCCAATTTCGGGAACTGAAAAAAAAGGATTTAATATGCTGCTTCCAAATCCAAAACTAAAGGAAGATTCCAGTCTGGATAAAATGAGCTATTATGACCAGGCATCAATTGATTCGATAAAACTGCAGGAACAAAAAAAGAAAGATCCTAATTATTCGGTTGGTGCGGAAGATAATGATAATCTTGAATCAAAACGTTTTTTTGATATGGATGAGGTTCCCTGGAATGATAAAAAAAATGGACTGAACACAGGCTATCTAAAACCAGAGAATGAAAAGAAGATGTACCAGAAACTTGAAGCGCTACAAAAAGCAATTTCGGAGCCTCCAAGAGATTATCAGAACGGTCAGGATATGAGGGAATTTCAGTACCAGAAACCACCTTACGGTGAAACAGCAGAGATGAAAAATCTTGAACAGCTCATGACAGCAATGAGTGCGCCTTCCGAGCCTGATCCTGAACTTGCCCAGCTTGGCGGCATGCTGGAAAATATTCTGGATATCCAGCACCCAGAACGTGTTCAGGAAAAACTGCGGCAGAACTCAAAGCTTCAAAAAGGAAAAGTTTTTTCAGTGAGTAGAAAAGCTGAAGAGCAAAACCTGAGCTCTCTTCAGACCACGAAAGTAAATGATGAGCAGCCAATAAATTCATTTTATTCGCTTGATGATGAAACCAAAGATGAAGAAGTTCAGAACGCAGTTGAGGCAGCGGTTCATGAAACGCAGACCATCGTAAACGGATCCATTGTAAAAATCAGGCTGATAAACGATGTTTTTATCAATGGGATACTTATTCCTAGAAACAGTTTCGTTTTTGGAACAGCTTCACTTAAGGGGGAAAGGCTCGAAATAAAGATCAGTAGTATAAAATACCAGAATTCCATTTTCCCTGTTGAACTTTCGGTTTTTGATATCGACGGCATTAAAGGTATTTACATCCCAGGAACTATAAATAGAGATGTTGCAAAAGCTTCTGCCGACAGATCCATGCAGAGTATTGGACTCTCAGGAGTCAGTGATTCATGGGGTACTCAGGCAGCAGGTATGGGAGTTGAGGCAGCCAAGTCACTTTTAAGCAGAAAAGTTAAACTGATAAAGGTTGCAGTTAAGGCGGGGTACAAAGTGCTCCTTTATGATGAAAAAGAGAAGAATGAAAAATAATATTAAGCTAAGTGAAATGAAAAAGTTAAAAACATTAATTATCATATTTATTTTTTTGTCTGGATTTTCAGCTTCAGCGCAGTATGACGCTGCAGCCGAATACAATAATATACAGCTTGGCTACTCCAAAACTACAAGTATTTTATTTCCTTATGCTATAAAAAGCTTGGATATAGGAAGCCGTGATGTACTTGTACAGAAAGCTAAGGGAGTGGAAAACATACTGCTTCTCAAAGCCGGTAAGCAGAATTTTCTACAGACTAACCTGACTGTTGTCACTTCCGACGGTAAGCTTTACAGCTTTATTTTAAACTTTGATGATCTGTGTCCGACATTAAAAGTAGAAGCGGGACTAAGAGCAGATGAAGACAAATCCCTGCTGTTTTCCCTTGAGAACGAAAACCAGAAAGAAATAAAAGAATATGCACTGCTGGCATTATCCAAGAAAAATAAGGTAGGCGGACTGGATTCAAAAAATGCAGAAATTGAATTTAAGGTTGACGGCATTTTTATTCATCAGGACGTGATGTACTTCAGAGTGTTTTTAGGGAATGATTCCAGGATTAACTACGATGTGGACCAGCTTCGTTTTTTTATCAGAGACCAGAAAAAATCGAAAAGAACTGCAGTTCAGGAAATAGAAATGACACCGCTTTTATGCACCGGCGACTTTAGCAGGATTTCCGACAAATCTGAAACAACAGTAGTTTTTGCCATATCTAAATTTACTATACCAGAAAAGAAGAAATTCACAATGCAGGTCTTTGAAAAAAATGGAGGAAGGCATCTGGAACTTAACATAAAAAACAGGCACCTGGTTAATCTTGAAATACTGGGTAACCGATAAGCAGTACTAATTTTAAATGCGAATATCATGAACGAGAAAAATGTACAGTATCTGAAAGACCAGTTAAAATATACTGGATTCGGAGAAACTTTTGATGCTGAATTAAGAGAGAATATTCAGAAAGGGGATAAGGATTTTAAAATAGCGCATACCGGTATTATGAACAATGGTGTGCCTAATAAAGATACCGTGACCGTTGAACTGAATTTTAAAAAGTCCGACCAGAGCGATATGTATTTTTTCAATTCCTATCAAGTTAATCTTCAGAAAGAGGAAAATAAGCCGGGATTGGAACAGACTTTTTATATTAATAATGATAATACCAGCATTACACTCAAAGAGGCGTATAATTTGATGGAGGGCAGATCGGTTAATAAAGATTTAAAGAATAAGGACGGTGAAACCTACAATTGCTGGATTCGTATGGACTTCAAGGAAAGCGACGACCGTGGAAATTTCAAACTTCAGCATTATCATCAGAACTATGGCTATGATCTCGAAGCTTCGCTGGAAAAGCATTCCATAAAAGAACTTCTGACACCGCAGTACAAGGAAGATCTGATGAATTCTCTGAAAAAAGGTAATCTGCAGTCTGTAACTTTCGTAGTCGGCGGAGAGGAGCGTAAACAGTTTGTTGAGGCTAATCCCCAGTTTAAAACTATTAAGGTTTATGATTCTTCCCTACAGAGAATAAATGACCGTGAAAGCAAGAATGAAAAGCAGTCGCAGTCCAAAGAAAAGAGCGCAGAACAGAAAAATAACGATGATGAGCCTTCTCAGAAGGAAAAGAACAGTAACTCCCGTTCAAAAAAAGCGGGCAGATCAGTTTAAGGCTCTGCAGTAATAAGTATCGGTCATGTCTTCTGAAAACAATAGAGTAGAAAACGAGATAAAATTGTGGATGTCCAAGGAAGAAAAATTAAAATTTTTATTTCAAAATAGCCCGCAGGTTGAACGCTCTTTTGGAGTTGAGAAACTGAAATTTTTTAAGATGCTGCTTTTTAAATATAAAAAGACTAAATCTGTAGACGAAAAAATAACTTTGAGATTTCTTAAGCATGAATATAATAATTTGAGGCGTCAGGTCTATCCGAATATCATTCGCCGACTTCTAAATGAAGCGCTAAGCGCTGTTGTTTTTCAAAGGATAGATAAACGGGATTATCTTAGAGATCTGGAATTAAACAAGAAGAATTTAGAGGATCAGCTTACAAAAAGCGGTTTTCATGAGGCTTATGGCAAAGTATTGGAGCATATGCAGGAACAGCAGTTAAATTTTTCTGTTCCCGTTTCTTATCATATCTCAGAAAATGAGAGACTTGAATATTCATTGCAATTTGTAAAAGATGCACAGGGGGCTTATCAGTTTGATGGATTCAGATCAATTCTTCATACAGATTCGTCGCCATCTGGGCGGAGTGCGCATTACTTTAAGAATGAAAAATCTGAGAGCTTTAATGCTTCAGAGGCATACGAAATGCTTGCGGGAAGAGCAGTTCTTAAAAGCGGAACTTGGAAACAGTTTAATTTCTGCGATAGAGACCTTAATGACAATTATCGTATACATGAGTTTCCAGAAGCGTATGGATACAATGTCAGCAGTGCTTTGCGGGCTGTTCCTCTTAAAAATGATGACTATGAGACATTCGAATCCCTCGCCGATTCTTTGAAAAAGGGCAGGAGGGAAGAAGCTGTACTGCTGATTCAAGGGAGAGAAATGAAAGTTTTTTTGGAAGCAAATCCACGCTTTAAGACCTTGACTTTTTATAACGACAGGATGCAGAAACTTAGTCTGGCGGAAATTAAAAACGGCTGTAAAATTAGTCCCGTGGTAAAACCGCAGCAGAATATTGAGACTCAGACCGCAAAAAAGGTGCATCATATCTGATGTTTATAAATCTTATTTGGTTATGGAAAATCTTAAACTTTTATCGGGATTTTTTCAGGCTATTGAAAACGACTTTAGGGTCAGCACCACGCATATTGCAATATTTGCGGCTCTGCTTCAGTTTCGTGCCTGTAAAGATTTTGTCAATCCGATACAGGCATACAGCATAGAAATCCAGAATATTGCCAAGGTCATATCTCCAAAGACATATCATAAGTGTATGCGCGAATTGGATAATTATGGTTATATAATTTATGTTCCGACAAAGAATAAGAATAAGCGGAGCAGTATTTATTTTCATTTAGATCATTTATCTTAAAACAAATCTGATGAGTACAAAAAAATATTCAGTCAGCGACCATTTCGATTTTGAATCAAGACTTTCGAATCTGGAAACTTTATTTTTGAATTGTAATAATTACCGGAATCTGGTTTCAGACGTTTCCAATTTAGCGCAGAAATGCAAAAGCTCTTATTCGAAAATAGACCTGTCGAGTCTTTTTTACATTCTGATGGATGAAGGATTGCTGTTTTTTGATAAGTCAGATAAAAGGATGAACAGGGCCAGATTTCAGAACTTTATTTCCCATTGTTTTACATACTCTGGTGATGGAGGATGTCAAAAAGATATTACTTCAATCAGCAGGCAGTTTTCAGAATGCAGCGGTTTTATTTACAAAGATAAACAGATTAAATTTTTAGATACCTTAATTGCAAGGCTGCAGGAAAGGAAATCTCGTCTTGAAATCTGGTAGACGTATTTTTTATTTTTAGTATTTATAAAATTATTCTAGTGATGGCAAAAGTTATAACAGAAAAAAAAAGTGCTTTACTTTTAAAGTTTAAAGAGATTATAGAGCCTGTACTTGCAAGGCTTGAAACGATAGATTCGAAAATCAGCGGAAATAGTAAAAGTTTAAAACCTGGCTTTTACAGAAATGAAGATTTAAAAAAAATATTTGGACTATCTACTAATACCATTGTCAAATACAGACGGACAGGGATTCTCCCTTACACGAAGCTGGGAGATATATTTTTATATGAAGCTAAAAAGATTGAAAAAATACTGCATGATAATGAAGTTTAGTTTCTATTTTGTCCATTATGTTAAAGTGCTAAAATCATATATATAATAGCAATGTTGGTGTCTATCATTTTTATTGTTTATTTTGATTTTCTCAAATCATAGATGCGGTGTCTATCATCATGTCTATCATCATGTCCATGTTCAGAGTATTTTTGGATAAGCTGATGAAAATTCCAGACAAATTTAAAGCCACATTTACATCCTTAATTTTTTTAAAATATCTTTTTTAGAAACCTAAATTATCTTTAAGTTTCACATTAGTTTCAATAAACCTTAAAAAGAAAAGACGACCAAGTAGGTCGTCTTTTTTATTATTACTTGTAATTGAAATTTAAATTACTGCAAATTCTTCTTTTCTCAAAATATCAATTGCTTCTAAGGCTTGATCAGTTGTTAATCCAACAGTACCACTAGTTATTAT
Source organism: Flavobacterium luteolum (assembly GCF_027111275.1). Taxonomy (NCBI): domain Bacteria; kingdom Pseudomonadati; phylum Bacteroidota; class Flavobacteriia; order Flavobacteriales; family Flavobacteriaceae; genus Flavobacterium; species Flavobacterium luteolum. Next base: position 3,595,819 of record NZ_CP114286.1, read on the forward strand.
TGCTTTGTTTTTGATATAATCAGGTAAACCATTTAAAGTTTTATCATCATCTAAAATAACAAAACTTTCAGAACTATTTGTTTTATTGCACCAGCGAAGTATTTCTTCTTTTCTATTAAGATTATCTAAGTTTGGTTCAAGTGCAGTAATGTTGGCTATAATACCTCTATTTTTAAAAATTATTTCCCACTCCGAATTACTGAATTTTGACTTATGTGAAGTGGTCAATAGAATTCTTGCTCCAGTATTATAAATAATATTCTGAAGATTACTTACAGCTCTTGAACTAAAATTGGCAAATCCATCAGATAATATTTCTGTAGGTCTCCAAGAAGTAGCAGGAACCATAACTCCGTCTATGTCTAATAGTATTAACATGTTGCAAAGGTACTCCTTTTTTTGTTTAGTGCAATATAATGATTTCTTTTAATTTAATCTTTATCATAACGTTCTGCAAAAAGTCTTCGAGAATCTTCATCATCATAATCTACTAAACTAACATTTACATGATTCCATAAAAGTTCAACTTGTGTAGCATTTGTACCTCCAGGTGTAATTTCAGGATTACTCTCTAATAGTTTATGACAGATATATCTATGATGTCCATCAACAATTCTTCCATTTGAAGTTTTTATTGCACTAAAGTTATTTCCGTTTTGTAATCTTTTGTGTATTCTCTCTAGAATTGGGAAACTTACTTCTATTTGTCCTGGATTGTATTCAAATTCTGTCTCTTGTATAAATTTCACAACCTGATCATATGTTATTTGTTTCATATTGTAACTGTATTGGTTTTTGGGTTAATAACAAATGTATTAATTTTAAGTGTCTATTTTTAAATAGCTAGAAAGGGATGAAAAAACAAATTGTGTGTTTTTAAACTTCTACGGTTTTCGAATAATAAATTATTATCTCTTACCGTCACAATTAGAATATTGAGATTTAATTTTACTTAGATTCGTATCTTTTCATTACCTTAATCATGTCGTCCATAACATTGTGATCTAAAACTTTAGCATAATGCTGTGTCTGTTTTATATTGGTATGTCCCATCATTGAAGAGACATGTTCGATTCGGACTCCGTTTCCAAGGGTCACAGTTGTACCGAAGGTATGTCTTGCCACATACCATGTCAGATGTTTTTGTATGTTACAGATGTCGGCAATTTCTTTAAGATATGCATTCATTTTCTGGTTTGAAATAATTGGTATTAGTCCAATCTGTTTTCCTTGGTATTTTTCAATGATCCTTCTGGCAGGAGGAAGAACAGGTACGTTTTCTCTGATGTCAGTTTTTGTTCTGCTGGCCATTATCCATAATTCATTTTTGTTCTTTGAGAGAATATTAGCATTTGTAAGAGAACATGCGTCAACCGGAGCATAACCTGTATAGCAGCAGAACAGAAAAATGTCCCTAACTTTCTGAAGTCTTTCAATATCTATGACTTTATTTTCAATAAGGTTTAATTCTTCCTGTGATAAAAATACAGCATCTTTAACGCTGATCTTTCCATCATATACAATAAAGGGGTTTCTCTGTATTAATTCCATTTTGATGCAGTGTGTGCACGCAGTTTTAAACATTCGGATATATTTTACCACCGAGTTATTTTTAATTCCTTGTACGCTCTTAAAAGTACTCTCGTATTTAAGGTATTCCTCCAGTTTGTATATAAATGACGATTTAACTTCATCAATAGGAAAGTCTTCCTTATTATACTCTTTGAAAATAAAAGCTTTCATAAGTTCACTAGACCTCTGGTATTTTTGAAGTGAAGCTGGCGCCCTCTCTCCATTCTTAACTTTTTTTTCGAAATGATCGTTGTGTTTTTTTAAGATCTGAAGTATAGTTAGATCACACTTTTTGGGGGTTGGCAGTCCCATTAGTTCATTTTTAAGGATCTGAAGTTTTACCTCAGGTTTTAATTTAAAAAGTTCGTTGAATTTGCGTTCAATGTTAAGATGCAAATTGTCAAGAGCGCTCTTAATTACTTTTTCTTTTTCAATTTTTAAAACTCCCCTCAACTTAGAGGTTGCTTTCCATCTATCTGCGGCAATTGATTTTCCTGTAGATAGAGACGTTTCCTGTTCTTTGTAATTGATTCGCGCAAAGATCGGAGATTCACCGTTTAAATCGGCTTTTTGTGTTTTGATGTAGAAGATAACTTTTAACATGTCCTGCAGTTTTTAAATTAATTAAAATTGTTTAAAAAAAATGCGGGAAGCTTTGTTTTTAGGGGAATTCCCTGGGAATATGAAAAAATTAGTTGACCTGTTTCATCATAAAATTGACTTAAAATTGATAGGTACACCAATAGGTCCACTTTACTTTACTGTTTTAAGTATTTTTTGATAATGTCTTAAAAATGAAAAACCCTTTAAATACTAGTATTTAAAGGGTTTGTGACTTTTAAAGTTTCTTCTGAAACTTCATCTGGCGGAGAAAGAGGGATTCGAACCCCCGGACCTGTTACAGTCAACAGTTTTCAAGACTGCCGCATTCGACCGCTCTGCCATTTCTCCAGTATGTCGCGATCATTATCTGATTGCGGGTGCAAATATAAGACGGTTTTTCGGTTATAAAAACTTTTTTTGGACTTTTTTTTAAAGTTTTTTGAGATAATTTTCAAGTATCTAATTATCAGTATTTCCGAAAGTGATATTTTTTTTAAATTAATCTAAATCGTCTAAAATTGGCGTTGGTTTTTTGTGTTCGTCGACTGCAACAAACGAAAAAGTTCCTGAAACTACTGTTTCGCGAAGCTCAGAATACATTTGTTCCATAAAAATATCAACATGAATTTTACAGCTTGTTCTTCCAACGCTATCTACTTTTGCTACTAATTCGATTAAAGTTCCCGCAGGAATCGCCTTTTTAAAGTCAATTTGTCCTGTAGAAATTGTAACTACTTTTTTACGACTGAAACGTGTTGCACAGATAAAAGCAACTTCGTCCATTAAATGAAGAGCAGTTCCTCCAAATAAAGTATCGTAATGATTTGTCGTGCTAGGAAAAACGGCTTTGAAAATACGAGTTTCTGATTTTTGAATTCTTTCTTCGACTGTTCCCATATTAGTAATTAACGTATTCTGTAATTTCAAGTCCGTATCCAATCATACCGACACGTTTTGTTTGCTCTGTATTCGAAACCAGTCTAATTTTAGAAATATCTAAATCATGAAGAATTTGCGCTCCAATTCCGTAATCTTTGCTATCAATGATGACTTTTGGAGCTTTCAGAGTTCCGTTAGCTTGCAATGATTTAAGCTCAGAAATTCTGTTTAAAAGATTAACTGCAGTCATGTCTTGATTGATAAAGATAACAGCGCCTTTTCCGTTCTCGTTAATCACTTTGAACATGTCGTCCAATTGCTGTTCAGCATTATTAGTCAGCGTGCCTAACAAGTCGTTATTTACTTGCGAAGAGTGAATTCTTGTTAAGATAGGTTCGCCAAGATTCCAAGTTCCTTTAGTTAAAGCGATATGAATTTGCTTGTTGGTGGTTTGCTCGTAAGCTCTTAAACGGAAAGTTCCGAAACGAGTCTCAATATCAAAATCTTCTTTTTTAACGATTAGGCTATCGTGCTGCATTCTATAAGCAACCAAATCTTCAATAGAAACTAATTTTAAATCAAATTTCTTTGCCACTTTGATCAATTCTGGCAAACGTGACATTGTTCCGTCTTCGTTTAAAATTTCGCAGATTACACCAGCAGGTTTAAATCCCGCAAGACGTGCAAAATCAATAGCTGCTTCCGTATGGCCAGTTCTTCTTAAAACACCGCCTTGTTTAGCGATTAAAGGAAAAATATGGCCAGGACGAGCTAAATCGTGAGGTTTTGTATTTGGATCAACTAATGATTGAACTGTTTTTGATCTATCGGCAGCAGAAATTCCAGTTGTAACCCCTTGACCTTTTAAATCAACAGAAACAGTAAAAGCAGTTTCCATGTGATCTGTATTGTTGGTAACCATAGCGCGAAGATCTAATTCCTTGCATCGGCTTTCTGTAAGCGGTGTACAAATTAAACCACGTCCGTGAGTAGCCATAAAGTTGATCATTTCTGGAGTAACTTTTTCGGCAGCAGCCAAAAAATCACCTTCATTTTCTCGATCCTCATCATCGACTACAATGATTACTTTACCTTGACGAATATCTTCTATAGCTTCTTCAATGGTATTCAGTTGTATTTTTGTTGTTGACATAATTATTTTTGCTTTTGAGCAGATGAAAACCGCTCAGAGATTTTCTGAATTAGTTGTGAAATTGGGGTTGTGATCGCATCAAAATTAATCAAACCATTATCGTTTGTAGCGCGATAGGTTAATAATATGGCAAGCGGCGATAAGACAAAAGATGACATCCATGATCCCATAAATGGAGTCATACCGCCTTCTTGAGATAACCTTTTTCCGAATGTATTGATGAAATGGAAAGTAATAAAGATTAAAACAGCAAATACAATAGGAAGTCCAAGTCCTCCTTTTCTAATAATAGCGCCAAGCGGAGCTCCAATAAAGAACATTAAGAAACAGGCAAAAGCAATAACAAACTTCTCGTATAATGCATTGTAGTGTTTGTTGATTTCTCGCTCTTTGTCTTTTAAATCTTTCTGTGTCGTTTCTATAGAATAAATATTACTGGTAATATTGCTTCCTGCCATTTTTAAAATATCAACTTTGTCTTTATTAGAATAAATAGACAAAACATCGTTTGGAAGCGGTTTCTTCTTGATATTTTTTTGAGTATTTTCATAGAATCTTTTAATTCCAACACGCTGATTGATGTTTTCAGAAAAGGAAACAATTTCGTTATCTAAATTTTTACTCAATGAGTCTAAAGTATAGCGCAATTCATTAACGTTTAGCATTGCATTTGTTCCTGCAATACTTTCTTTACTGTCATCGACTTTGTTTAGTTCAGATAAATCGATATTGATAATCTGTGTCTTAAATTTTCCTTTTATAAAAGGCATTTTCGCACGATCCTCATATTTTTTTGGAGTAACATCTTGGTAGTAATAACCGTCATTTAATACCAGTTTTAAAATGCTAGATTTTTCATTGCTTACAAGTTCCCCTGTTTTAGCTTTAATCACGGTTTTGTTTTCGCCCAAATTATTCGCTTTCTCGTGAATAGTCACACCAGTCAAGTGATTGCCGTTTTCGCCAGATTTTTTGTTTACTTTAATATTGTAAGTGCCAACATCATTAAACTGACCCTCGGCAATTGCCATAGCTGGTTTTGCTTGAGCGATGTTTTTTCTAAAATTGACAAATTTATATTCGGCATAAGGAATTACATTGTTTGCAAACCAAAATGCAACAATACTTAAAACGAAAATAAAAATAATTAGTACTCTCATTGCTCTTTGCAGCGAGATCCCAGACGATTTCATGGCTGCGAACTCATAATTTTCGGCAAGATTTCCGAAAGTCATGATTGAAGCTAATAAAACCGAAAGAGGTAAAACTAACGGGATAATTCGTGGCATAGAAAAAAGCAGGAATTTCACGACCAATATTAAATCGAGATCTTTACCTGCTAGTTCTGAAATAAATAGCCATACTGTTTGCAGTATGAATATGAAAAATAAGATTACAAATACCGTAGTAAATGTAAGTAAGAATGTTTTTAATAAGTATTTGTCTAGAATTTTCAACCTTCTAATTAATCTAATTTATTGATGTAGTATTTCGGGTATTTACTCGCTACAAAGGTAAATTGATTTTTTGATAATGGCTGATTGGTTTTAAAAGAATTAACGGTTAAAGTTGTTTTTGTTCCATTTTTTCCAGTTTCAATCAAATTGTAGATGTGTTTTGTCTGAACGTCAACACCTAACAAAATTTCTTTTCTTTGATCTTTTCCGCTAGTTGGAACCAATTTGATGTATTGAATTTTTCTTCCTTTTACATTCTGAACAATGTCCATGTTGTATTTGTAGCCAGAATTAAAGAAAGTAAGCATTTTTGAAGGAGTGATTGCATTATCATCTTTCTCGTTTACTTTAGAAATAGTAACTTCTTCGTCTTCAGGAACAATAGTGTATGTTTTTTGACCGTCAAAAATTTTAGTAACGCCCATGAAATTTAAAACATATTGGTTTCCTTTCATTGTTACGTTTCCTTTACTGTCTTGATTGATGTTTTCTTTGGCATTATTCAAAGAATATTTAAAATCGATAACAATATTGTCGTAGCTTTTTATTTTAGAAGTTACTTCGTTCAATAAATCTTTCGCTTTTTTATCTTGCGCCTGAATAGAAGTGAAGCTCAAAAGCAAAATGATTGCCATTTGGAAACACTTTTTAGTCATGTTTGTGATAGAATTGTTGTTGATTTCTTGAATTTTTGCTTTCATGATTGGATTAATTTTGTTCATTATTAAAAAATTGATCAAGAGCATTTAAATCTAAAATGTTTACACTGCGTGCTTTACTGCCTTCAAACGGACCAACAATACCTGCTGCCTCAAGTTGATCGATCAAACGACCAGCTCTGTTGTATCCTAATTTTAATTTTCGTTGCAATAAAGAAGCAGAACCCTGCTGTGCATTGACAATAATCTCTGCCGCTTCTCTAAATAAAGTATCTCTTTCGGAAATATCTATATCAAGATTAATGCCACTTTCTTCTCCGACAAACTCTGGAAGCAAATAAGCTGTAGCGTAAGCTTTTTGTCCGCCAATGAAATCTGTAATTTTTTCTACTTCTGGAGTGTCAATGAAAGCGCATTGTACACGGATTACGTCGTTTCCATTAGTGTATAATAAATCTCCGCGTCCAATAAGCTGATCTGCACCTTGAGTATCCAAAATAGTTCTAGAGTCAATTTTAGAAGTTACTCTAAATGCTATTCTGGCAGGGAAATTGGCTTTAATTAAACCTGTAATAACGTTTACAGAAGGTCTTTGTGTTGCAATAATTAAGTGAATACCAATAGCACGGGCTAATTGAGCCAAACGCGCAATCGGAACTTCAACTTCTTTTCCTGCAGTCATAATCAAATCGGCAAACTCATCGACAACCAAAACGATGTAAGGTAAAAATCTATGACCGGCTTCTGGGTTTAATTTTCTCGCTTTAAATTTATCGTTGTATTCTTTAATGTTACGAACCATCGCGTCTTTTAGTAAAGAATAACGATTGTCCATTTCAGTACAAAGCGAATTTAAAGTATTGACAACTTTTGCGTTATCTGTAATAATAGCGTCTTCTGTATCAGGAAGTTTGGCTAAATAATGTCTTTCAATTTTATTAAAAAGTGTAAGCTCCACTTTTTTCGGGTCAACTAAAACAAATTTTACTTCTGCTGGATGTTTTTTATATAAAAGAGAAGTTAAAACCGCATTTAATCCAACCGATTTTCCTTGTCCAGTAGCACCCGCCATCAGTAAGTGAGGCATTTTAGCTAAATCGACAACAAAAGTTTCGTTTGAAATGGTTTTTCCTAAAGCAATTGGCAGTTCCATTTCAGCTTCTTGGAATTTTGCAGCTCCAATAACACTTTTCATAGAAACCATAGTTGGGTTTTTATTCGGAACCTCGATACCAATTGTCCCTTTTCCTGGAATTGGCGCAATAATACGAATTCCTAAAGCTGACAATGACAAAGCAATATCATCTTCTAAACTTTTAATTTTAGAAATTCTGATTCCAGCTTCCGGCACAATTTCGTATAAAGTAACAGATGGCCCAACCGTTGCTTTAATTTGTGCAATTTCAATTTTGTAGTTTCGAAGTGTATCTACAATCCTATTTTTATTTTCTTCTAATTCTTCTTGATTGATTGTAATTCCTCCAGTCGAATATTCTTTTAATAAATCAATGGTTGGGAATTTGTAATTGGATAAATCCAAAGTTGGATCAAATAATCCGAAATCGGCAACTAAGCGAGAAGCCAAGTTTTCTTCGATAATATCTTCTTCCTCTGCTTTTTCAATTACAAATGCTTCATCAGGAGAAACTAATGGAAGCTCTTGTTTTGGAGTAATTGGCTTTAAAACTGGATTTAATTCAATTTCAGACGAATGAGAAATAGTTGGCTTTAAAGCTTCTTTGTTAAGTTCGAATTGCGTGTCAACTGTTTTGATGTGAATGTCATCTATTTCAGGATCGCTTTCTACTTCTTCTTCTTCTTTAATAGCAAATTCTTCTAAATTGTAAGCGCTTTCAGGTTGATTTACCGCTGGTTTTAAAGTGTCTAATTCTGATTTAAATTCTTTTTTAGTAGAATCAAAATACGATTGAATTTTTTCTGGTGATAATTTGATTTTGAAAATCAGATAGATAATTAAACCAAAAAGTAGCGTAAGCAATGTACCTGTTTTTCCGATATAATCTTGAAGGAATAAGTTCAATTCGTAACCAATTGTTCCACCTAATTCTGGTGCAGAAGTAGCAAAGAAACCAAACAGTACAGAAACGATAATAATGGCAAAAATATCCCAGAACCAGGTGTTTTTTAGTTTTTGAGTTGAAAGCTCCAATGCCAAAAACATTCCGGTTAGGAAAAATAGACGTACGAAAATAAAAGACGCAAGTCCGAAACCTCTGTAAATAATTAAATCGGCCAAATAAGCCCCGAATTTTCCGAGCCAGTTCTCAGCAACTTCGGTACGATCACCGATCTGATTTACAACACTTTGGTCATTTTGCCATTGTCCGTTTACATAAAAAGAAATAAATGCGACCAATAGTGCAATAGAAAAAAGAACCAAAAGACAGCCTAAAACAAATCTTTGCTGTTTAGACATCTTAAATGATCTTTTAACTCCTTCCTGTTTTTCGTTTTTTTTATCTACAGTTTCTTTTTTATTTTTTGCCATTCTTGCGTTTTCCTTTGCCTAAATAAATTTTGGGATATAAATAATCAAGCCTATTGCAATTGCAGTCATTGCGGCAAAAAATACCGCTCCGGCAGCAATATCTTTAATAAAACCGATTCGTTTGCTGTAATCAGGATGGATAAAATCGGCAATTTTTTCTACTGCCGTATTTAATCCTTCAATAGCTAAAACTAAACCAATGGCTAAGGTTTGACATAGCCATTCGGTTTGAGAAATATGAAAATAGAATCCAGCAATTGTCATGATAATTCCCAATGAGAATTGAACCATAATGCTGTGTTCTGTTTTAATTAATTTTACAGCTCCGTTAAAAGCATACGTCATGCTTTTTAAACGACCTGTAACAAAAGTATTGTCTTTTTGAAACTCCATTTAAAGGAAAATATTATAATGCTGCTAAAGCTGCTTCGTAATTTGGTTCGTTTGCAATTTCTGCTACTTGTTCTGTATGAACAATTTTTCCGTTAGCATCTACAACAATGATCGCTCTTGAGTGTAAACCTGCTAATGGTCCGTCAACGATTTCTAATCCATTTGCTTTGCCAAAAGCTCCAGATTGAAAATCTGATAAGTTAACCACATTTTCTAAACCTTCAGCACCACAAAAACGTTTTTGAGCAAAAGGTAAATCTCTAGAAATACATAATACTGTAGTGTTTTCTAATTCGCTTGCACTTGCATTGAAAGTTCTAACTGATGTTGCGCAAGTTCCTGTATCAACACTAGGAAAGATGTTTAAAACTAATTTTTTACCAGCGAAATTGCTTAATGAAGCAACAGATAAATCGTTTTGTACTAATTTGAAGTCAGCTAATTGCGATCCAACTGCTGGTAATTCGCCTGATGTATGAACTGGATTTCCTCCTAATGTGATAGATGCCATGATTTTTGTTTAAAATTAATGAGGCTCAAAAGTAAGGATTAATATTTTAATCTAAAAGTATTTGTTAAGGGTTTAAGGAGAGATTAAGGATGGTTTTTTGATGGCCACGAATTCACGAATTTATCTAATTATTTTAGATTTATTACGTTTGTCGATAACCATAAAAGTCAATTGAAACCGTTTGCCCGCGAGAGGGATAGGAGCTGGCTACCGAAGTAGCGCGGATAGCCCGACATCATCCCGATAAAAGGGCGGATATGCGCAAAGTGAGTTAGCCCTTTTATCGGGATGATGTCTCGTCCAAATCATTATTTTTATGCACAAAAAAAAGCGTCCCTAAATTAGAAACGCTTTCTCAGTCTTGTTTTTGTATTTATTCTTGGGAAGGAGGTCGACTTACTTATCGATTGAGCCTAATACACGTTTCATGAACGTATTTAAAGCTTCTTTTTTATCTGTTCCTTGGGCAACTAATTTTTGTACTTCAAGGGCACCGTACATATTCGAAATCAATTCGCCGATTACGTCTAATTCTTCGTCTTTAAGAGAAGGAATTTCGGTCATTGCTTCTAGAACTTCGATCGTTTCTATGATATAATCCTGATCGTTTTCTTCGATGAATTGTGTTAAATGCTTAATTACAGGTAATTTCATGTTTAGATTTCTTAGATTTTTAGACTTTATTAGACTTCTTAGACTTTCTATAAATTTTGCAACATCTAAGTTGTCTAAAATCTAAGTAAGTCTAACGATCTAAAATTAAACAATAGCGTTTACTAAGTCAATTAAAACTTCTTGTTTGTTAGTTTGCGTTTCGCCAACTAATTGTCCGTTTACGAAAGTGGCAAATGTTGGCAAGTTGCTCACATTAGCTAATTTTCTAGACTCTGGAGAGTTTTCTGCATCAACCAAAACAAAAGTGATAGCTTCGTTTTCTGTTGCTAATTTTTTGAATTTTGGTTTCATAATACGGCAATTTCCACACCATGAAGCTGAATATTGTACTACTACTTTTTCGTTTTTAGCAACTAAATCTGCTAACGTATCTTCGTTTAAGTCGATTAACATAAGTTTTATTTTTTGAGATTCTAAGGTGCTAAGATTCTAAGGTTCTGAGTTTTTGAACCTTTGTGGATTTTAACAACTATAATTTTTTGAGATTTTTTGAGAGAGGATTAGATTTCTAAGTTACTAAGGCCTAAGAGTAAATCTTAGAACCTTAGCATCTTAGTATCTTAGTAACTAATTAAAAATTAGTTAGCGCTTAAGTATTCAGCAGTACTGATTCTGTCTGCAGACATAGCTTCTTTACCAGCTTCCCAGTTTGCTGGACAAACTTCACCTTTAGTTTGAATGTGTGTGTAAGCGTCAACCATTCTTAAGTATTCGTTTACGTTACGTCCTAATGGCATATCGTTAACACTTTCGTGGAAGATTTTTCCAGTTTCGTCAATTAGGTAAGTAGCTCTGTAAGTTACGTTTGAACCTTCGATGATAACTGAATCAGTGTCTTCACTGTAGCTTGTAGATTCGATATCAAGAATACCTAAAATGTTAGCTAAGTTACGGTTTGTATCCGCTAAGATTGGGTAAGTAACACCTTCGATTCCACCATTGTTTTTTGGAGTATTTAACCAAGCAAAGTGAACTTCGTTAGTATCGCAAGAAGCACCAATTACGATAGTATTTCTTTTTTCGAATTCTGGTAATGCAGCTTGAAAGGCGTGTAATTCAGTTGGGCAAACAAAAGTGAAATCTTTTGGGTACCAAAACAATAATACTTTTTTGTTGTTGTTTACTGCTTCTTCAAAAATGTTGATTTTTAAATTATCACCCATTTCTGAGATAGCATCTACTGCAATACTTGGGAATTTTTTTCCTACTAAAGACATATTTTTCGTTTTACGTTAAAAATTTATTTCTGGTGCAAAAGTAGGGCATAAGTACAGGCACTTACAATAAGATGTGATTATAAAAACTTATAAGTTGATAAATTTTGACTATTTTGATTTTTAACTTATTGGATATCAATGTTTACTGGAAGAATTCCGTTTAAAGAAATTTTCTCTAAAAATTGAATTCCCGCAGTTTTTTGAAATTCTTCAAAATCTTGATAAGCCTGAATTAGTCCTGAAGCCTTTTTCAGATTCGGAATTAAAGGCAATGCATACGGATTTCCGAAAACAAATACGATGCATTTTTTAGTCTGCAATAATTCAGAAAGTAGTTTTATAACTTCGTTATCAATTTCGAAATTATTCAGAGGTTTTGCTTTTGGAACAAATAATGAAATTAAAATGGCTTCGAAATTGTCTAATTCTTTTTGAATTGATGAAATATCTGAAACTTCTAGATTTTCAAAAGCAAATTCTGGAGAATCAAGTTTTGAGTTCAGTGTTTTGAAAAATGTATTTTCAGTATTTTTATATAAACTCAGTTTAGCAAGTTTATTGTTTTTCTGTGCTTCAAAAGCTAGTTCAGCACTTGAGTTGTCTATAATTTTAGTAATTGCATTTTGAGCAATTTCTAAGTTTATTTTTGATGTTTTTTCGAAATCCAATTCGCCAGAAACTGCAGTGTTTCCAGAAAGAATTCCAGCTTTTTCTTTGGCTTTCATGATTCGGTTGTAACTTTCGAAAATACGATCTGGTGAAGCATTTTTATAGATTGCTTCAATTCCTTCGGGAACATTTTCGGCAAAACATAAAATATCATTTCCTGCATTAAAAGCTTCCCATTCTAGTTGACCTTTGGTTTCGTACAATTTAGAAACGCTGTGCATATTTAAAGCATCAGAAATCACCAAACCATCATAACCTAATTTGTCGCGCAAAAGATCCTGAATAACCGCTTTTGATAAAGTTGCAGAAGTATCTTTTCCGTCATTTAAACTAGGAACAGCCAAATGCCCAATCATTATAGAATCGACATTATTTTCGATTCCCTTAATGAACGGATACAATTCGTTTTCCATCAATTCTTCTAAAGTTTCCTTTAAAACCGGTAATCCTAAATGTGAATCGATATTGGTGTTTCCGTGTCCTGGAAAGTGTTTCAAACAGCCTAAAACGCCAACTTCCGACATTCCTTTTAAATATTCAACAGCAAAATTGGCTACTTTTTCTTTGTTTTCACCAAAAGAACGATATCCAATAACCGGATTATTCGGATTGTTATTGATGTCTGCCAAAGGCGATAAATTATACTGAATTCCAGCAGCTTTTAAATCCAACCCTATTTGTTTTCCAACTTCGTAAACCAAATCCGATTTGTTTTCTGGCAAAGCACCAAGTGTAATCGCATACGGATATTGTGGTGTTTTTTCGATACGCATTGCCAATCCCCATTCCGCATCAATGCTAATAAGAAGCGGAGTAGAAGCGGCTTTTTGGTAGCGAGCAATTAAGGCTTTAATTTTTTCGTAGCTGTCGTCATTAAAAACTACTTTTTTCTTGCTTTCATAATTGGTTGCAGCGCTCGCACGACTATGAAAAAAGGTCAATCCGCCAATATTATGTTCTTTTATAAGGCGTTCTGTTTCTTGAATGTTTTCTTCAGTATCGTTGATAAAAACGGCAGGAAAGAAAAATTGTCCTATTCTTTGGCGTAATGCTTCGTCTGTAATTTTCATTATTATAAAGGCTTTTTCATGCAAACTTTATTATCCATTTTTTATAATACGGATAATTCGGAATGATGGTATAATTTGATTTTAAAATCAGTTGTGTTCTTCCTAAAAGGACACAATTATTTTTATTTGCTTACTATAATTTGGCTTTCTTTTGTTTGGCTAATTGCTTTTTGGTTTCAAGCGCTTTTTCCAATCGGTTTTTGAAACGGAAAAGTTTTGGTAATCCTTCTAATCGATCTACAAGGGTGATTTCTTCGTAAACCAAAATAGCCTTTTCTAAAATCCTGATTTCATTTTCAAGGTCATTTTGGTTTTTGTAGATCGTAGCTAATCGATCGTATGGATGATTTCCTTTAAAGCCTTCACTAGCATTTTCTTCATACAATTCAATTGCTTTCTCAAGATTTCCGGTTTTTTCGAACTCGGATCCTTTCAGATTTCGTTCGTTCTGCAAATTTTTATTGATTTCCATAGGTAAAGTTTGATTTGGGGATTAAACTTCTTCTGATTTCTTCCCAAAATCTTTTGGGAAAGTTAAAAAACGTGATAAAATAAGACCTGGAATTGTAGCTATTAAAACCCAAACAAAGAAGTTTTGATAGCCTAAAAAATTCTGAATATAACCGCTCAACATTCCCGGAAGCATCATTCCTAATGCCATAAAACCAGTTGCAAGTGCATAATGCGCTGTTTTCGATTCGCCTTCTGCCACATGAATTAAATACATCATAAAACCTGTAAATCCAAAGCCGTAACCAAATTGTTCCAGAACAACCGTAATGCAAGTATAAAGATTTAATGGAGAATTTATTTCGAAAAAATATAAATTTATATGAAGATGAAAAAGCTCTTGTGGCTGAAAATGAGCTAAGCCAATAAAACCAAGTATAGGAAGGTGCATTGCTAAAAACATCGGAAGCATCCATTTTGTTAGACCATGTTTAGAAATGGCAATTCCACCTAAAATTCCGCCTACCGTAAGGGCAAAAATTCCTAATGTTCCGTAGATAATTCCAACAGCTTCAGTGTCTAATCCCATTCCACCTAGTTCTCTTTTATCAAGCAAGAAAGGACTCAACATTTTCAATAATTGCGATTCTCCTAATCTGAAAACCAAGATAAAAGTCAAAATTAAACCAATTTGTTTTTTCTGGAAGAAGCTGGTAAATATGGTTCCGAAGCTTTGATGAGGTGTTTCTTTCTTATTTTCTACAGCATTAATTTCATTTTTTGGTGTGAAAATGAAATTGTAAGCAGTAATAAACACCATTAATAAACCTACACAAATCATGGTATACGACCAAGCTTTGGTATTGTCTCCGTATTTATGTTCCAAATATCCAGCAAAAAGTACTACCAAGCCGTTTCCTGCAAGCATTGAAAGTCTGTAAAAAGTACTTCTGATTCCAATAAAAAAAGATTGTTTGTCTTCGGGTAAAACCAATAAATAGAAGCCATCAGTCGCAATATCATTGGAAGCCGAAGCAAAAGCTGCGACCCAGAAAATCGATAAGGTCATGATGAAAAATCCGTCGATCGGAATGGTGAAGCCAACCAATAGAAATGCAATTGAAATAATCAGTTGCATCAGCAGGAACCATTTTCTTTTGGTTCCAATTAATTCTATAAGCGGACTCCAAAGTGGCTTAATAACCCATGGAAGATATAATAAACTGGTATAGACTCCAATGTCTTCATTTGTAATTCCTAGATTTTTGTACATAATTACCGAAACCGAAATAATTATGGCATACGGTAATCCTGAAGCGAAGTTTAGAAGCGGAATCCAGAACCAAGGTTTATTATCTATTTTCATTAGGCTGATTTGGTGTATAGTTTTTAAATGGTTTTTTTAAGTCAATAGCAGTTGGGGTGCTTTCGTTGGCATAATAATCAATAAAAGTTACAGCGCAGGCTTTGTAAAGATTTAGTTTTCCTGCTGCAATAGAGAAATTGATTTTTCCGTCAGCTTCTTTTACTGTAACTTTTTCGATGATTTTCGAGGCATCATTGATGTCGATTTTCGAGATATGATCGCCTCCATAAACCACCATATAGCGAACTTTTGTATTTAGCGGACTTTGGAATGTAAAGTTGTATTTAATGCTGTCTTTGCTATACTCCAAAACTTTTGGCGTATCAATAATTACGTGTCTTAAATTTGGAACCGCTGCAGGAAGTGCAGGATATTTATATTGGTTTTCTTCTAAATGACGCACTACGTCGAAATTTTTGCCCATAAACCATTTTGAACTGAAATAAGCACTTCCGGAAACATTTTTAAAAGTTCTTAAAAAATCAATTTGAGTTGGAATTTCGGTCATGTAATTCCAGTTTTTGTCACCATCGGCTCTAATTTTGTAAGTAGCATGTCCGATGTAGATAGCAGTATTAGGATTTGTATTTTCAGACCACCATTTTACCAGTTTAGAGTAAGATGCTCTGGTATTGTTCATGCTCCAATACAATTGAGGCAAGATATAATCGATCCATTTTTGATCCATCCATAACATCGGATCTGCGTATAAATCATCGTAATTTGATGTAGATTGTGTTTCAGACCCTCTCGGATCTTGAGATTTGTTTCGCCAAACCCCAAACGGACTAATTCCGAATTGTACCCAAGGTTTGCTTTCTTTGATAGTTGTTGAAATAGCATGCACAAAATTGCTCACATTCGCACGGCGCCAATCAGAAAGGCTCAAACCAGCTCCGTATTTTTTGTAAGATGCAGTATCGTTAAACACTTTTCCAGGAACCGCATAAGGATAGAAATAATCGTCAAAATGAATTGCGTCGATATCATATTTGTCCACGACTTCTTTTACCACTTTAGTTAGATGTGCCTGAACTTCTGGTAATGCAGGATTGTAATAATATTTTCCGCCATATTCAATCATCCATTCCGGATGTTTAAAAAAATCGTGTCCAGGGCTTAAAAGATTTTTATTTAAGTCGAAAGTTGCACGATATGGATTTAACCAAGCGTGAAATTCAAATCCACGGTTGTGTGCTTGTTCGATCATCCACTCGAGAGTGTCGTAATATGGGTTTGGAGCCAAGCCTTCTTTTCCAGTTAAAAATCGAGACCAAGGCGCAAATTCTGAAGGATAAATAGCATCGCCAACACTTCTAACCTGAACGATTACAGCATTGTAATTCAGTTTTTTATACGCTTCTAAAATTTCAAGATAATCAGCTTTTTCTTTTTCTACGTTGTCTGTTGCTTTTTGTGGCCAGTCAATGTTTACGACTGTTGCAATCCAGACTCCTCTAAATTCATTTTTAGGATGCAGTATTTTTTCCTGAGAAACAGATTTCCATCCAAAGAAAATTAAAAATAGGAGAGAGTATAGTAAGTGCTGATTTTTATGCATTTCAATCTTTATTTTAACAAGAACCAAAAATAGTTTCTTTTGCCACGAATTCAATGAATTCTACTAATTTTTTATTTTAAATGTTTTTTTGCCACGAATTTCACAAATTACATTAATTTTTTATTCTCAAAGTATTAAAAAATAATTCGTGCTAATCTTTTTTGCCACAGATTAAAAGGATTATTTGGATTAATCTTTTTAATCTTTTTAATCTGTGGCTAAAATATTTAATTAGGAAAAGAAATTTTCCCCATTGTTACTGATGGAATTCCTTTTTGCGAACCAAAATTATAATTGCCACCTGCAACAGTTTCATTGGCCAAAACGGCAAATAGGACCGCTTCTTTCGCATCGCCTGAAATTCCGAGAACGTCGCTTTTTTCAAACTTGCAAGGCAATAATTCCTGTAACCAGCTCACCAATAACGGATTTCTTGCGCCACCGCCAGACATATAAACTGTAAACTCTTCGATTGAAGTTTTAGTATTTTCTACAACAAACAAAACCGCTTCAGCAATCGTTTCTGCGCTCAATCGCGTTAAAGTTGCCAACAAATCTGATGCCGAAATATTCTGTAATCCTAATTTTACCAGAGCCGAGTTTACAAAATCGTGATTAAACAATTCTTGACCGATAGTTTTTGGAAAGCTTTTCTGGAAGAAAGCATCACTTTTTAATTCGCTTAAAAGTTCCTGATTTACAGTTCCTTTTTTAGCAATCTCTGCGTCTTTATCGAAGCTTTTTTCAGGAAAAAACTGTTTGGTAAAAATATCGATTAAAGTATTTGCAGTTCCAGTATCGGTTACAAAGACCTCTTCGGCATTTTGTGAAGCTGGTAAATAAGTGAAATTTGCAATTCCGCCCATGTTCAGCATAATTCGGTTTTCGCCTTTTTTACTGAATAACAAATAATCGCCATAAACTGCCAAAGGCGCGCCTTCGCCACCTGCAGCCACATGTTTTTGTCTGAAATCTGATAACGTTATAATTCCGGTTTTTACTGCAATATGATCGCCATCGCCAATTTGCAAAGTCGCATTTGGAAATTTTTCCTGCTGATGCAAAAACTTTGGTGCATGCAGAACCGTTTGTCCGTGTGAGGCAATTAAATCGACTTCGCTTGCGGGAACATTCCATTTAGAAAGACAATCGTTGATCATTCCGGCATGCAGGTTTGCAATCCATTCGTTTAGTAAAACCAAATGCTGAAAATCGATTGTTTTTTTAGCAAACACTTTTCTGATTTCGGTTTTAATATCGTCGTTGTAATCAACGGTTTCAAATTGCTGGATTTTTACAACCGTGTTTCCGCCTTCGCCCGAAACTTCGCAAAGCGCCAAGTCTAGTCCATCAAGCGAAGTTCCTGACATTAAGCCTACTATTTTTCGAGTCTCTTTTTGAGCAATTTCGTAAAGAGCTTTTATATTTTTATTCATTTCAAGTAATCTTAAAAACGCAATTAATTTGGAAACGCTAAAATGAGATTATTTCAGATATAAAACTATAGATTTTAGACAATTTTTATTTTTTGAATGCCACTATTGTAGAACAATAATTTGTGGTAAAAATCCTAAAAAAAATAATTCATACTTCCCGTCTTTTCTATATATTTGCTGATAACCAATTCAAAAATATATATATGTTAGTTATTATAGGACTTTTTGTTTTCCTTTTTATCATCGGAATAGTAATCTACAATTCACTTATCGGAAAAAGAAATCAGGTTGCGAATGCTTTTTCCGCAATTGATGTAATGTTGAAAAAACGTTTCGATTTGATTCCGAATCTAGTTGAACTCGTAAAACAATACACGAATTATGAACAAAGCACTTTGACTAAAATCGTGGAGCTCCGTTCAAAATCTACTTCAGGAACTTTAACAGACAAAGAGAAAGCAAGTTTGGATACCGAATTAAGTTCTGCTGTAAAAGGCTTAATGGTAACGGTTGAAAATTATCCAGATCTAAAAGCAAATACGAATTTTTTAAATCTGCAAACAACTTGGACAGAAAGTGAAGAGCAAATCGCTGCAGCAAGAAGAACTTACAATGCAGTAGTGACCGATTATAATAATGCGATTATGATGTTTCCAGGTAATATGTTTGCAGGAATGTTGAGTTATACTAAAATTGAAGTTTTGGCAACTCCAGAAGAAGAGCGTAAAAATATTAGTGCAAAAGAATTATTCAATAATTAATGGATTCAGAAATAAATTCGAATGCGGCCTTGCAAGAGGTTTTAAGTGAATTAGAAATTGATCGTAAAAAAGTTGCTCACGCTTATATCAATTGCTACATATTGTTGGGCGTTGGATTACTTATTATAATTGCAGGTTTCATTATCGGTTTTGGAGGTTATGCTTTTATAGGAGGTATAGTGCCTTTGATTGCGGGAATTATTATATGTTTTAATACCAACGGTGAAGCGGTTAAATACCAATCTTCTTTTAAAACAAGAGTAGTCACATCTGCCTTAAAAAAGATTAACGAAAATTTACTTTTTAGACCTCAAAGCGGGCTTCCAGAATATGAGTTTATAAGTTCAGAACTTTTTACGACCGAACCTGATCGCTATAAAACGCAAGATTTTGTAAGTGGAACAGTCGATAAAACTTCTTTTTGGTTTTCAGAAGTCCACGCCGAATATAAAACGGAAACGCAAACAAAAAACGGAACAAAAACAACTTGGCACACGATTTTTAAAGGAATTGTTTTTGTAGCCGATTTCAATAAAAACTTTAATGTTTCGACTATTGTGCGTCCAAAAGGTATTACAGATGCTATTGGTTCATGGTTTTCGAAAAACGTTTTCAGTTTTGGTAATTCCGAGTTAGTTCAATTAGAAAATAAAGTCTTTGACGAAATATTTGTAACCTATTCCAAAAATCAAATCGAAGCGCGATACATTTTAACGCCCGCTATGATGGAAAGGATTTTGGATTTAAATCAAAAATCGGAGGATACAATTTCAATATCGTTTATTAATTCTAAAATGTATATCGCTTTTCCTTTGTCTCAAAATTACTTTGAAGCGCCAATTCATTCCTCACTTTTAGCTCCCGATTTACTAACCGATGATCTTTCGATTGTTCAGTTTATGCATGATATTGTTCATGAATTGGATCTGAATACCAGGATTTGGGGGAAAGAGTAAAAGGTTTTATAAAGTAGCAATCACAATTTGATTTTTTTACTATACTATGAAGAATACAATATTTACAATGTTATTGGGAGTTTTTATGAATGTGCTTTTTAATAATGCTGTTTATGCGCAGGAAAATGTTTCGGATTCAGGTCCTACTGTATCTATAGATTATTCTGGGCTGTCATTTGAAAAAGTTGTAATAAATGGCAAAGTTGGTTTAAAGGATAAAAAAGGCAACTTAGTTATACCAGTAGAATATCAAGACGTTGACGTTTTTGATATGCAATTTCCAATAGCCGTTAAAAAAAATGATCTCTGGGGTGCAGTAGATTCTGCTGGCAAAATGGTTATTCCTGCAAAATATGAAGGGCTTTTTAGATTTCAAGATAAAAATCATGCTTCGGTTAAAAAAAATAATAAATATGGTTTGATTGACAAAACAGATCAGATTTTGCTTCCAATACAATATGATCAAGATCTCTGGTTTTATAAAGGACTATCAAGAATTTGTCTAAATGAAAAAATAGGACTTATTAACGAGCAACTCAAAATTATTTATCCTATTGAACTTAACAACTTGTATGCCTTTGACGAAACAGGATCAGCTGTAGCTTCAAAAAATGGAAAATGGGGATTGATTGATAATGAAGGAAATATAATCGCACCTTTTGTGTACGATGCTGTCTCTTCATTCTATAACAATCGAGCGAAATATAAGCTAAATAAGAAAATCGGAATGATTGACAGAAATGGTAAAGTAGTAATTCCAAATAATTATGAATCGCTTTCGGATTTATATTTGAATCAGATTGTTGCAGAAAAAGAAGGTAAAGAAGGGCTTTTAGATAGTGTTGGTAAAGTGATTATCCCTTTTAAGTATGATTCAATTCAGTTAGGTTTAAAGGATTATATACCAGCCAAGAGAAAAGGTAAATGGGGATATATTAATAAATCTAACAATGTAGTAATTGATTTTAAATATGAAGAAGCCCTCATGACCACGGCTGATTTTTTTGTTGTAAAACAGAAAGATAAATATGGAGCTATTGATAGAGATGGAAAAATTATACTGCCATTTATTTTTGATGAAGCAATTCTATCCGATGATTTTATTACCATTTACCCTTCGCTGGAATATAGATTCACAAAAGATGAGCAAAGCATTTATTTTAATGAAAAGCTGGAGTGTGTAAAAAATTGTAGAAAATTAAGTAAGTTAGGATTGGATAATTATAGGATTAAAAAATAAAAAAACAATTATTACAACAAATAAACCCCTCGATTTTTTAAAATCGAGGGGTTTATTTTAAATTCTACTCCACCTCCAAATAAGGATTTAAAGTTTCAGCCAATTCATTGAGCCAGTAAAAACTGTCTCTTAATTTGATGATTTCGCTTTGAAATGTTTCATGTTCGCTCAAAACGCATAAAGCAAGTGTAAAATTTACCTGCCTTAAAGTTTTAGCCATTTCAACAGGATCGATTCTGTTGTTGAAGAAATTCAAAAGCTTGATTTCGGTTTGTTTTGAAATTGTGTTTGCATTCATAAAGTCGTAGTTTAAAAATAATAAAACCCTTGTAAATTAGTGGTTCTAACGCCTACGACAGCGTTACGGTCGTTTCCGATACCGTCCACATAATACAAGGGCAAAGCCTATTTAGTTCTTAAGGTCGTAGTTTAAGAGTTGTAAAAGTATTAAAAAAAACGACAAAAAGTAAGAAAAATAATATATTTTTAAAATTCACAAAGTAAAGATACAGGATATTTTTCTTCACGAAATATTTTCATATGATTATCAAGATCAGAAAATATGCTTTCAAATCTATCAAAAGAAGATTCATAACCATAGCTTCCATCTTTTTTGAAACTTTCTTTAATTTTAAGTTTACCAACAACTTCAAATTTATTTTTAAAAGAAATAATATCTCTGTGCGTTACTAAATGATAGGTAAGTCCAAATAAAAAATTATCTTGATTAGCATATTCCCAAATTTCATCTACATTTGGCTGTTGCTCTAAAATAGTTTTCCAATCATAAGTTGAAGGAATTCTTCTGCCAGAAATGAAACAAGATTTTAAATCTTCAACAGTTGGCTTGTTTACGCCTTTATATGTTGTGATAGCCAAATCATATGAACATTGTCCTCTTTGTTGTGTAACTTTGGCGCAAATTACAGCATAATAATTATTGTCTGAAAGTTGGAAAGTTAGCAAATCATTTGGCTGAAAATATAGATTTTTAATAATCCTGTATTTTTTTCTTTTTCTAACTTTCAAATTTGGCAGACTTATCTTCTTTAAAAGTTTATCAAGCTCTTTTTGTCTTTTTTTACCTTCACTGGCATCACATTCGTCAGTCCAGATTTTTACCCCAGCTTTTATTTCAATAACACGTTTTACTTCTTCAAGAATTTCTTTGGTTAATTCACCAATTTCCCAAAAAGCAAGTGCATAAGAAGTTACAAAAATCTCGTGATAGAAATCGGTATCGTCGCCGTAATCTTCTATGATAAAAGGAATTTCTTTTTTAATGGTTTCTATAGTTGCATCGCTGTCATATAAATCCATTATTGATTCGTAAGTATCTCGAGCTAAATCACCATCGATTATTTTTACGCCGTCTGTTGCCATTGTGTTTTTGGAATTATTTTAAAAAGAATATCAGGCTAAATATAGAAAGTTTTGGATATTTGTTTTAATTATGATCGAAAAAATCTTAACAGACTACATTACATTTATCAGAAGCTTCGAAGCTTTATTAAAAGATAAATACCAAAAAGACATAAATCCATGTTCGTTTTCAATTACTTTCTTTGAAAGAGTAGGTTCAATTGAGGGGATTGAATATTATTTTCACGGAAGTGGATGCACTGCAAAAAAAGATGGAGTTATTTATGCTTACGATATTTCAATTTTTGAAAAGGATATCATCGAATTTACTCAATGGGAAATTACAGAGTTTATTAAAACACATCCAGAATATCAGAAACTAAATTATAGTGAAGATTATATCGAGTATGAACTTTATAAACTTATAAATAAAGGAATTTTAGAATGGTTGACTTTCGAAAGGATTGAAGGAAAGGCTTTTGGATGTGTTTTTAAATGTTATAGAGTTGTTCAGGAATCGTTTTTTCTTCAATAAACCTTCTTATGAAACCAAGTGCCTTAGCCCCGATGGGAGCGGCATCTCCCGATAAACAAAAACTACGGGTAAAAGCTTTGTTTTTGTTTATCGGGAATATAGCGGATAGCAGGAAATAGCTCCTGATTTAAAATTCCAACCTAAAAACAGCATCAAAGAAAACCTCTGTCACTTTGTAACTCTGAACCTTTGAACCTAAAAAAATAACTATTTTTGTACTTCAAAAGAAAAGCAAAAATGTCAATACTTAAAGATTTAGAGCAATTAGCCGGTGAACTCGAAGGCACACTTTTATACGATGATCTTCATAAAACACTTTATTCGACAGATGCGTCGGTGTATCGGATTCGGCCAAATGCAGTGGCTTTGCCTAAATCTACGGCAGATATTAGCAAATTAATTCGCTTTGCAGGAGAACATAATATTTCGATCACACCGAGAACCGCAGGAACTTCACTCGCAGGACAAGCCGTTGGCGACGGACTTGTGGTGGATGTTTCGAAACATTTTACCAAAATATTAGGTTACGATGCCGAGAAAAAAACGGTTACCGTTCAGCCTGGTGTTATTCGCGATGAATTGAATTTGTATTTAAAACCTTATGGCGTATTTTTCGCGCCAATTACATCGACTTCAAACCGTGCGATGATTGGCGGAATGGTTGGAAATAATTCATCAGGAACAACTTCAATTCGTTATGGTGTTACGCGCGATAAAATTGCCGAGGTAAAAGCGATTTTGAGCGACGGAACTGAAGTGGCTTTTGGCGAATTGACTTCGGCGGAATTTATCGAGAAAACCAAAGGCAATTCTTTAGAAAATAAAATCTATAAAAGCGTTTACGACGAACTTTCGGTTAAGGAAAATCAGGAAGAAATTATAAAAGAGTTTCCGAAACCAGAAATTCACAGACGAAATACGGGTTATGCTGTTGATATTCTGCTGAAATCTGAATTATTTGGCGGAACAGAACCAACTATAAATCTTGGAAAACTGCTTTGCGGAAGTGAAGGAACTTTGGCCTTTACAACCGAAATTACTTTAAAAGTAGACGATTTGCCAC